>QIKW01000134.1 GCA_003231975.1 Acidimicrobiia bacterium | reverse complement strand
GCCGCCTCCCGGGCTTCGCCCATCCAACTCAAGGACTCGCAGCGTGCCGACGCCGTCGGCAACGCGTAACACGACCACAAAAACGGGAACTGGCATGGATTAGGTGCGTTTTCGCCACTAATCCATGCCAGTTCCTCTTACACATTGGGTCTGCTACCGCCTCCCGGGCTCCGGCCATCCGGGCCTGTCCCGTTAGCTGACAGGCTCCCCGATGTAGTGAACGAAGGGGCCCGACTTGGTCAGCTCCCACATAACGATCCAATCCTCGCCCGCACCATGCACCGCGACCAGCCAGTGCGGCGGAGACTGAAAGCGCCTACGACGAACACTTGGATCTTTCGGATTGTCCTCGATCGCATCCAAAACATCGTTGACGCGCTCATACAACTGCTGACGGAGTGGGTCCACCTTCAACGCCGCCAACGCATCTTCCGCTGACTGGTCAAAGAGTAGTTCGATCATGCTTCAACGATACCCTACCGTTGCGAATAGGGCAAGGATGCGAGAGGACGAAAGGGGCGAAGAATCTCTTGCCCCATCACCCAAACTGCGTTACTATCTGGTGTATACCCAACCAAACAGAAATGAGCAGGCGCACATGCTCGTCGAACTAGATAGTCGTCGCCGGGTTGCCCTTGGCCGACTTGGCCGACCAGACCACACCCGCTACATCGCCGAAGAACAACCAGATGGAGCGATCCTTCTGACCCCAGCAGTAATCATGACCGAACACGAAGCAGCCCTTTTACGTCGCCCTGAGTTGGTCGAGCAAATGCTCGCCGCTCAAGCAGACCCCTCTAGAGGTGTTCGCTCAAAGTCTCGGCGGGCCAGGGCCGAGTAGGTTCTTCCAGCAGGCCAATTGCTGCCAGTTGGCTGGGACCCCCAGTAGCGGCACCTGGAAGGGCTCCGAGCCCGCTACAGCACCCGTCGCCATGCGCTGCTTGCGGCTACCAAGAAGCACTTGCCGAACGCCTCGGTTCAAGCCCAGCAAGGAGGCTTTTTCCTGTGGCTCAACCTGGGCGAGGAACTTGACGCCAGCAAGCTGCTTAAACGCGCTCTGGACGCCGGTGTTGCCTTCGTTCCTGGCCGCGCTTTCGCGATACAAGAACCGGCAGGAACCGCCATCCGCCTGTCCTATTCGCTTGGCGAGCCAGATCTGTTCGACGAGGCTGTGAGCCGACTGGCCTCGGTGATGCCCGGAGGCTCGCTGCCCGTGTCCACGCTGCCACTGGCCACCCTGCCGTTAGAAGCGCTGGGCGGAGAGAACAGGGGCAAACGAACAGACACGCGGCCACCGGGCCCTGGATCTATTGAAATCTCGCCGTCGTGAGCCTCAACCAACGTCTGGGCAATTGCCAGGCCGAGGCCTGCACCTCCGGGCCGAGACCGGGCAGCGTCGGCCTGGGTGAACCGCTCGAACGCCCGGGGCACGAACTGAGCATCGAAGCCGGGGCCGTCATCAACCACTGTCATGGTGACGGCGCGGTTGGCGACAACAGTTGAAACCTCCACCAGGCCGCCGCTGGAAGCGTGGCGAATGGCGTTGTCCAACAGGTTCCGCAACACGCGTCCAACCGCGGTGTCGTCGCCCCAAATCGAGATGGCGCCAGACATTTCGGCTGTCAACTTCACGTCGCGCTCTCCGGCTGCGGGCGCCACCGCTTCGAGGGCCTCGTCTATCAGCTCGGCCAAGTCCAGATGCTCGGCCTGAAGCGAGAGCTGGCCCGAATCTGCCCTGGCCAGGAGGAACATGTCGTCAACCAAACGCTCCAGCGCCAACACGTTGCGCCGCATGGACCGAAGGTGCGTGGTTCCATCTGCCAGGCCGTCTTCAAGAGCATCGACTGAGGCAAGCAACGACGCCAGTGGGGTTCGCAGGTCATGAGAAAGCGCACTGACCACGGCTCTACGTTCGTCGTCTGCTGCCTCTCTTTCGGCCTCGGCCCTTGCCAAGGATCGGCCAAGCTCGTCTACCGCCCCAGCCAGAGCGCCAACCTCGTCGCCACGGTCGATTCCGGTGCGACGGCTGCGGTCTCCGCCGGCTATAGCGTCGACGGTGACAAGCACGGTGTCGAGATCTTTCGCCAAGGGGCGAGACAGCCTCCAACCCACAAAGATGGCGGCCAACCCGGTAACGCCGATTACCAGCAGGAAGTAGCCAATGTCGTGGCCCGAAAGCGTCATTGCGCCGCTGCCGACCAGGCTGCCAAGCACCGCAAGCACTGGGCCGACTACCGCAAGGGCAGGCACCGCCCACCGGATTGTGAGGCCTTTCATCACCCAGGGAAGCAGGGTTACAGCCGCCACGGCCAGCGCTGCGATGGTGACGACGAAAAAACCAATCCGGGCTTCGTCCTCCATCATGTCGGCGCCAAAGAGCACCCCCGCAACAGCAAACACCGATGTCATGGATCGAACCTGTACCCCACGCCGTAGACCGTAACAAGGTGTAGCGGGTTGGCGGGATCAGCCTCGAGCTTGCGGCGGAGCCGACGAATGTGGACTGTTACCGTTCCAGGATCCTGCCAATCTGGGCTGGATCCCCACACGTCACGCAATAGGTCGGCCCGACTGTGCACCTCGCCCGGCGCTCCGGCCAGGCACACCAGCAGATCGAATTCCTTTGGCGGCAACTCGAGCACCTGTCCAGCCTTCTCGATACGCCTGCCACGCACGTCGATTTCCAGGTCGGCCACCGAGATGTGATCTGGACCAACACCACCGGAGCGGCGCAACACCGCCCGCACCCTGGCCAGAACTTCTCTGGGCGAAGCCGGCTTGGACACGTAGTCGTCGGCCCCAAGCTCAAGCCCGGCAACCCGTTCTGATTCTTGGCCCTTTGCTGAGAGCACAATGACCGGAACCTTGTCTCCAGACTCACGAAGGCGACGGAGCACCGACAGCCCGTCAACGCCCGGCAGCATCAGATCTAGCACGATCAGGTCGGCCCGCTTTCTAGCCAACTCGCCAAGTGCCTCGGTGCCGTCGGCCGCGGTGCGAACCGAATAGCCGGCAGATTCCAAGTAGGTGGCAACAATCTGGCGCACCTGGGGTTCGTCATCGACAACAAGCACATCGGGTCGACCGGGAGTTGGCACCACGGCATCAATGTTAGGCCGTGTGTCGGCCTCGGCGGCCAACTCAAGAGGGTGGAACGGTGTGGTCGAGGATCCAGGCATACCCATCGAACCAATCCCACCGTGCCACGCTTCCGATTTGGCGGCCGTTCAGAACTTGTTCAGATGGGCCAAGAGAAGGGGAACAGCAAGTTTGGAGTCGAGGCTGACGCTCTGTCCCTCAAGCCAGCTCGTTATCTCAGAAACTGGGATCTCGGCAGTGGCAACGACCTCACCGTCGGGGCAGGTGAGCGGCGCATCGGAGCGGGCCAGAAATACTCGGCCCCACACGCGGCCGTCTTCGGCCTCATAACGCAGCGGGCCCAGATCGGTGAGCCCTGGCGGATCAAGGTTGGCACCCGAAATGCCTGCTTCTTCGAATAGTTCTCGTTCGGCGGACAGGGCCCAACTCTCGCCAACCCCGCATACGCCGCCAAACGCGGGGTCCCAGAACCCCGGGTAGATGCTCTTCCAGTTGGCCCGCTTGTGCACAACAACAGAATCGGTGCTGCGCAGCACGAACACGTAGGTGCAGCGGTGGCGCAGGGTTTCGGCCCGCATCCTGGCCCTGGTAACCACCTCGATAACCCGGCCAGTGGAATCAACGTGCTCTACAGCCTCGTCTGTCGCCTCTTCGGTTTTGACTTCAGGTACGGACGAAGCCACATCCGAGAAAGGCGGTTGCCCACTCATGCTGGAGCCGGCGCCAGCTTGGCCCTGGCGTCCTCGGCCGAGGCCCCCTCGGCCAGAAGCTGCCTGGCCTGGATGGCCTGACGAGGTCGATTCCACGCAAGGGCCCCAACGAACAGGCCCGCGTCGTCCAGATAGATCTTCACAAATCGCTGCTCTTGCACGCTGCCGTGAACCACCGCCGCGGTTTCGGTTGGGATACCTGCCAGCTGGATCTTCTTGTCGTACTGATCAGACCAGAACCACGGCACGGGCTGAAACGGAGCCAGATCGGTTGCCAAGTCAGGGTCGGTACTTAACCAGGCCAGGAGCCGCCTGGCTGCGTAAGCACCCTGCTCAATCGCATTGTCCCACTGCTCAACCCGGGAAGGTGCCCCACCGAATCTGGCGTTCGGCCACCGGGCAACATCGCCCGCGGCCACCACTGAAGGCGCGGCCAGGCAGGTTTCGTCGCACAAGATTCCGTCGTCCAACGTCAGGCCAGAGCCCTCAAGCCAGCCAACGTTTGGCACAACCCCGATACCGACCACCACTACCGATGTCTGGATGGCAGAGCCGTCTTCGAGATCCACGTGGGTGACCCTCCCTCCGGCGCTGCGCATCCCTGAAACGCCAACTCCCAGGCGCACATCCACCCCGTTAGCGCGGTGCAGGTCGGCAATTGCCTCGCCGCTCGATCGGTCAAGAACCCGCCCCAGCGGAACCGACGCCGCCTCAATCATTGTGACCGCCAGCCCGCGTTCTCTGGCGGTTGCCGCAACCTCGGCCCCGATGAAGCCAGCCCCAATTACCACTACATGGTCGGGTCCGCCATCGAAGTCGGCCCGAAGCGCAACGGCATCATCCAGCGTTCGCAGTACGTGAACGCCTGCCAATTCACAGCCGGGCAGAGTTCGGGCTGCTGCGCCAGTGGCAATTATCAGCCCGTCATAGCCAAGCGCCGGGCCCTCTGAAAGCTCCAACCGCTTCGCTTCCAGATCCAAGCCGGTGGCTGCGGTGCCCAGCCGCCAGGTGAGCCCAAGTGCATCTGGATCAGCGGCCGCCCGCAGTCGAAGCTTTTCCTCCTCCCAGGCGCCAGCCAGAAAGTGCTTGGACAACGGAGGCCGGTCATACGGGTAGTGCGGCTCGTCTCCCACCATTGTGAGTTCTCCGTCGAAGCCGTCGCGACGCAGCGTTTGAGCCGCCTGAAGCCCAGCGAGGGAGGCCCCAACCACTACGACATGGCTCACTGGTTACCCAACCCCCAGCTGGACAGGCTCACTCGGGCGCAGGCAAGTCTTCGGCCAGCGAGATGGCCTGCTTGGGGCAGCGGTCAACCGCTTCGCGGACTTTGGCATGAAGTTCCGCAGGAGGGTGGTCGATCAGGACATAGAGAAAGTCGTCATCCCGCACCTCGAAAACCTCGGGCGCAATCTGCATGCAGATGGCATTGCTCTCGCACAGATCGAAATCAACGTTGATCTTCATTCTCAGATTCTGTCACACCACGAACCCAGCGTCGCACCGGCAACAACCATTGTTGACCCGTTCTAAAAGCGCGAGTAGCCGCCGTCCATCACGATCTCGTCTGCTGTGTGGTACATCTGCGCCGGGTCGGCCAGGAACGCACCGACGCTGGCAAAGTCGGACGGCACACCCCACCTCCGGATCGGAGTGCGTTGTGTGGTGGCTGCCAGGAATTTCTCGTTTTGGCGGCCAGCCTCGGTCATATCAGTTTCGGTCCAGCCGGGAATGATCGAGTTGCATCGAATCTGGTAGCGAGCCAGCTCAACCGCCAGGCCGCGCATCACAGCCAGAAGCGCCCCCTTTGATGCCGCATATGGCTGGGCGGCCGCAGCGCCATGGACGGCTGAAACCGAGGAGACGCCAACCAGCGCGCCACCTCCTCCTCTGGCAACCATGTGCTTGGCCGCCTCGCGAAGGGTGAGGAAAGCGCCGTCGAGGTTCACAGCCATTACCGCCCGCCACATCTCAAGCGTTTGCTCAACAAAGGGGCCGCCGCCAGAGACTCCTGCATTGGCGAAGACAGAGTCGACCTTGCCCATCTCACCAACCGCTTCGGCGAAGGCCCCAACAACCTCGTCTTCCTGGCTGACGTCAACTCGCTGAGCAAGCACCTTTGCCCCGCTGCCCTCAAGCGCTTCAACGGCTCGGTTCAACTTGGTCTGGTTGGTTCCCCAGATCACTGCATCTGCCCCCTCGGCAACGCAACCCTGGGCCAGCCCCAACCCAATGCCTCCGTTGCCGCCGGTGACCAACACTACGCGTCCATCGAGAAAACCCATGGAGCGAACCCTATTCGCGGTCAGTACCTGGCTGCGAGTTGCAGAACCTCTTCTTCAGGAAAAGTGCCGAGCCAACCGGTGATGGGGTTGCCGCTGGGATCAACCAGAATGATGGTTGGCGTGCCGTTAATGCCGTAGTAGGCCCAGGAATCAAAACCTTGGTCCCAAAGCAGTAGGACCGAGTCGATACCAGCCGAAGAACGAAACTGCTGAGCGAGATCGAAGTTGTCCTGGGCTCCCAGGCCAACAACCCGTAGTGTGTCGGTGTTCTCCCGAGCGAACTGCTCGAGGCCCGGTCCTTCGACCAGGCAGTTGGGTCAAAGCGGGCCCCAGAACCACAACAGCGTTGGCTTGCCGGTGCCGCCTAGTTCGTCGGCAATGTTAACGGTGTCTGAGTTCAGGACGTTCAAAACATCAACATCAGGAAACAGGTTCACCACCGGGGCAACCGGCCCGGCCGCTGGCGTGGTCGATTCCTCAGCCGTAGCCGGGGGCTCGGCCCTAGCCGGGGGCTCAGCCCCTGGGATCACCGGGTCGGCCAGCTCAGAGGCTTGATCTGGGCTGATGACCGGAAGCGTGTCGTTCTGCCCAGCCACCGCATCACCGCCTCCCCCGCACGCGGCGCCAACAAGAGAGAGGGCAACAAGAAGCGGCAGAAGCCTGAAGCGCGGGGGCGCGAGAAAGGAGGCCATGACCGCATTGAACCAGCAACTGGCTGGCATCATTCCCGTACCTTCCAGCATCTGCTTGCTTAACAACCCGTGAACGGCGGAAGAGCGCCCCCAAGGTGACTGTTAACTCAAACTATGGCCATCTCCACCCCCACCCCGCCAGACGTTCCCTCCGTCGAACCCGCCGGGCCGATCGTGGCCACCAGCAAATTGAGAGGCGCTTTGGCCGGCCTCGTTGCAGGCGCAATGGCAATTGCCGTCGGCGAACTTGTGGCGGGCTTGATTGCTCCAACACCCGGCCTTGTAGCCGCGGTGGCAAACCGGGTGATCGACCTTGCGCCTGCCAGCGTCAACGAGCTCGGCAAGGAGATCTTTGGCCTAAACCAGAAACCAGCCCTGATAATCGGCACCACTATTCTGGCCCTGGTGTTCGCGGCCGTCCTCGGGGTGGCCTCGCTGCGCCGCCCCGCCATCGGCATTGCCGGAATAGCCGCCTTCGGGTTAGTTGGCCTGCTTTCTGTTGCTGACGATGCCCAAAGCGGAATCGGCGGAGCCCTCATTGTTGCTGTGCCTGCCGTTCTGGCCGGTGTTGCCGCCCTGGTGGTGCTGACAAGAATTGCGAATGACTCTGGCGCCAACGCCATCTCCTCAGGAGCGGAGACCATCACCGCAGCCAGCGCCCCCGCACCCGCCAGGCGTTCGTTCCTGGGCTGGGTGTTCGCCGGCGGCGCAGTGGCCTTGCTTGGCAACTTTGCTGGCCAAACCTTTCGCTCACGAGCCTCAGCAAGCGCAGCCCGAGATCAGGTCGATCTGGCAGGAATCGACGCCTTCAGTGACATCAACGCAAGAGTTGCATCGGGCAACGCCACCGAGGTCGCAGCCACACCGGGGATCTCGCCCCTGGTTGTGCCGAACGGCGACTACTACCGAATCGACACCGCCCTGCTCGTTCCCCAGGTAAATCCCGACAATTGGGAGCTGGAAATAACCGGAATGGTTGACAACCCTCGAACCTACACATTTGACGAGTTGGTTGAGCGAGCCAACACCGTGGAGCCGGTAACTCTTTCGTGTGTTTCCAACGAGGTCGGCGGAGGGCTGGTTGGCAACGCAATCTGGCAGGGTGTGCCGCTTGCCGAGCTGCTTGACGAAGTTGGCGTGCAGGCTGGGGCCACCCAACTCAAGAGCGAGTCGGTTGACGGCTGGAACTGCGGCTTCCCAACCGACCTGGCCTATGACGGTCGAACCGCCCTGGTTGCCATCGCCATGAACGACGTGGCCCTGCCAATAGAGCACGGCTTCCCTGCCCGGCTCGTTGTCAGCGGCCTGTATGGATACGTTTCGGCCACCAAGTGGCTTCGCACCATCGAGCTAACAACTCTTGAGGATTTCGACGGCTACTGGATTCCGCGTGGCTGGTCAAAGTTCGGACCGGTAAAGACTCAGTCCCGAATCGACACGCCCCGGCGCGGAACCAGGCTTGAGCTTGGCCAGGACGTGTCGATCGCCGGGGTTGCCTGGGCACCGAATCTGGGAATCGAAAGAGTTGAGGTGCAGGTCGATGATCTCCCGTGGGTTGAAGCCGAACTTGGCGAATCACTTGGGGTGAACGCCTGGAGGCAGTGGCGGGTGCGTTGGGCACCAACGTCTGACAGCCACGTCATCCGAGTGCGAGCCACCGATCAAACCGGGTTCACCCAGGGTGAAGAGCGCCAACCGCCCGCACCGAATGGGGCTTCTGGCTGGCACACCATTAGCGTCAGAACCTGACAGTGGCCCCGGGCCTGAGGAACGAACCCTGACACGATAAAGTCTGTCATCGTGCACAAATTCCTTGAGGGAGTAGAGCCGCTGGCTCTGGCGCTTGGAGGGGCAATCGTTGGCTCTGGAGACCTCCAGGACGGAGACATAGCCCTGCGGTGGGAAGGCGATGTCGTTGGCGGGTTCAGGCCCGGTGGCCTCCTCGGGGCTCTTGACCGGCTGATTGACCAGGTCGAACGAGAACTCGGCTGCAAGATCACCGAGCTGAACCGAAGCGGCAAACAAGACGTGGTCGGAAGGCTCGACGAACTGGGCGCATTCACTCTTCGCAAGGCGGTCGAAGACATTGCCGACCGGCTCGAAGTCAGCCGCTTCACCGTCTACAACTACCTCAACGCCCAGAACTGACCAGCCGAGGTTGACAATGCCAGCCATTAACGAACCAGCCGCAACCAAAACAATCATCGTCGCCGAGTTCACGGTGGAACCGTTCGAGGCCTCCGCGCCGGGCCCCCACGTTCTTGCCGCAATCGCCGCCGCAGAGTCCGGCGCCAACGAGCAAGTCGAGATTGAGATTGGGCCTTTCGGCACCGCAATAACCGGCCCGGCCGATCAGATTCTTGCCTTGGTCGACAAGGTAAATCGGGCTGCTGTCAACAGCGGCGCCAGCAGGGTCAGCTTGCAAATCAGCTCGCAGTAGCGCGAACCCGCAGCGCCTCGTAGTCTCCACGAATCACAACAGGAGAAGCCAAGTGCCCGAACCAGAACGCGAAGTGCTCGATTGGCCAACCTACGGCACAGCTATCCGCTCCCTGGCGGTGATGATCGCCGACAGCGACTACCGGCCAGACATGATCCTGGCGATCGCCAGAGGCGGGCTGTTCGCCGCCGGTTCACTGGGATACGCCCTCTCGGTCAAGAACCTCTACGTGATGAATCTCGAATT
This sequence comes from Acidimicrobiia bacterium, assembly GCA_003231975.1. Taxonomy (GTDB): domain Bacteria; phylum Actinomycetota; class Acidimicrobiia; order Acidimicrobiales; family SZUA-35; genus SZUA-35. The sequence continues at coordinate 37,409 of QIKW01000134.1, read as the reverse complement.
CTATTCAGGGGTTGAACACCGACTCGACGTGCCGATCATGCTGCCCCCGTACATGGACAAAGTCGACCTCACCGGGGCGAAGGTTCTGGTGGCGGACGACGTGGCAGACACCGGCCACACCCTGAAGGCAGTGCACGAATACTGCCAGGACGTGGTGGCCGAGTCCCGCACCGCCGTGCTCTACGAAAAGCCCCATTCACTCGTGAAGTGTGACTACGTGTGGATGCACACAGACCGCTGGATCAACTTTCCGTGGTCTACCGAGCCCCCTGTTGCCGGCCCGACAGCAGGCAACGTGGTGCTTGACGCGTAGCTGCGGTTTGGCGGGTCGACACGGCGCCATTGGGGCCAGGCTTTTCCCGATCCACTGAGTTGGCCCTTTTTGGTCTAAAGTAGTGGGTGCCCCGGGCGGGGCGAATCGGCAGAAGGACGTTTTGCCCCATGACTCGATCGGCTTTGCCGATCCTGTTTCCGGGCGCCACCTAGTCCTCGATCGGGAGGTCTCCCTTCGTGAAACGCCTCATCTTCCTTCTTGCCGGACTTATCGCACTGGTTTTTGGCGTCCTTGTGCTGTTGGATGTTGTCAACCTGGCAACAGACCGCACCGAGCGCTGGGCCGTGATCTTCTCCGCCGCAACGGTCATGTTCGCCATCGGCGCGCTGTCAACTGTTTCCACTCCGGCCGCAAAGCCTCTTGCGATCGATTCCAAACATTTCCCGACCGAAGGCATCCTGGTGCCGTCTGCTCCCGGATCGCTAAAGACCCACTTGACCGAAAAGGTGCCCGTTTCCGCCGCGGTTGGCGGATCGTTCGTGTCGTCGCCACCAGCCGATGATGACCTGGCGCCGGACGTTTACGACGTAGACGATTTTGCGGCCGACCAGCCTGCCTATGAATCTGCTGACCATCTTGATTCGGACGCAGCCAGCTTCGAGAACCCCACCGCAATATCAGACGAAGCAGTATCAGACGCAGAATCAGACGACGCAGATTCCGAGGTCGACGAGAGCGCCGAGGTTTCCTCAGGCTGGACCCACATCTATCCAGAGGTCGTCTCGAATGCCCTTCTGGCCGACAAACCCGTCCGGACTGAGCCAGACAACAGCGAGCCAGACAACAGCGAGCCAGACAACAGCGAGCCAGACAACAGCGAGCCAGCACAGCCCGAGGTTCTCGACCCAAGCCAGGCCAACGGCTCTACAAATGACAAAGAGAAGCCAACAGTTGCCGCTGCGCTGGATGCCCCGGTGGCCGCGGTGCATCAGCCCGCCCAAGTGCCAGAGGCTCCCGTCAGCCAGCCCCATGCACCCGCTGCGCCCTCTGTTGAGACGCCCGAACCTTCTGGAGATCCCGAACCAGCAGATCCCGAACCAGCAGAGCCCCCCCAGGAGGAGCCACCGCTTAAGGTCTCAGTTCCACACAACGTGGATCTGGAGAACTACACAGATTCTGAGCTTGTGTCCACAGTCAAACGAAGCGAGGAATCGGTGATCCGCTCAATGGTGGATCGTGGCCACCTAAGCGGCACCGGCCCCCTCACCGATCACGACGTCGCAACGATGCTATTTCTGTCGTGGACCAGCCAGGATCTCATTGACGAGCTAAGAACCCGCAAGGCCACCAGCCAACCGATCGAAACCGACGAACAAGGCCGGGTTGACAGGGCCCACCGGAGCTGAGGAGCCAAGGCGGCCACAGCGTTCGCGGAGCCGTTACAGAGAAGAAACCCCCGACCGGAGGTGGAGGGGTACTTCCTGGCCGGGGGTTTCTTAGTGGAGCTGAGGGGAGTCGAACCCCTGGCCTCCTCGATGCGACCGAGGCGCTCTGCTACAGCCCCGTAGCGACGCGTTGACAACCTAGCCGACTCTAGGCCTGACACACACAGCTGCGGGCCCCAACGTTTTGGGGGCAGATTAGGAGTCGCCGACGGCCCGAAGGAAGGCGGGCTTGGAACTGCGCCGATTGCCAACGATTCGAAGGTTGGTGACTTTCGCAGCCTGCTCGCGCTCGATCGCGCCAGCCCTTGCCGCGTAATACACGTAGCCAACAAGCGCCGCATCGATGATCAAATTCTGCCAGATGAAGATGCCGCCAATGACTACGGCAAGGACCAGCGAGACAACCGCGGCAATTACGAAGCCAAGAAACCACTGGAGGCGGCGCCGTTTAGCGGTTTGGGCCTGAAAGCTGCCTGCGAAACCGCGGCGGGCATCTTGCAGGGACTGCTGCGGGGCCTGGGCCAGAACCGACCGTTGACGGTTGAAGTGGCCAACCGGGTCTCGGCTTGAAGTATTGAAGAGATTCTGCAGTAGCGGACGACCCAGTACCCAGGTCCATGCGCTCACCAACAGAATCAGAACTATGTAGGAAATCAGATTCATTCGGCGGGACTCGCTTGTGTGTTGTTAGGCACGATTTCAGCTTGGGCTGGCCGAAGACCAGCCCTAACCCGTGCAACTCCTTCACCGGACGGAAGGGGGTCCGATGCTCCCCAGCAAGTTACAAAAGTACTACGAAACGTTACAGAAACGCAACCGGTTCAAATCTGTCATGTCGTGGCCTGTTTGTACCAATATGAAACTTCATGCACCGACATGGTGTTCGAGCGTGCCACATTCGGTCCTCTCAGCGGTGGATCCGGTGAAAATTGGCCGACTCAGGCCGGATTGACAGCGTCTTCCCGCCGCCAGGTGCCCGATTTGCCGCCCGTTTTCAGCCAAAGTGCCACCTCGCCTATAACCATGCCCCGATCGGCGGACTTACACATGTCATAGATGGTGAGAGCCGCTACAGAACAGGCGGTTAAGGCCTCCATCTCAACGCCGGTTCGGTCAACTGTGTCTACCTGAGCCTCAACTTCGATGAACTCATCGTCGATCTTGAAGTTGATCAAAACAGCACCAAGCAGCAGCGGGTGACAGAGGGGCAAAAGCTCACTTGTCTTCTTGGCCGCCATGATTCCGGCCACTCTGGCCACAGCCAGAACGTCGCCCTTGGCAACGGCTTTCTGGGCAACCAACGCCGTAGTTTCTGCCTTCATGAGGACGCGTCCGCGGGCAACGGCTCGTCGGGGCGTTGGCTCCTTCAGGGTTACGTCAACCATTCGGGCGTTGCCCTGTGGATCCAGATGGGTTAGCGAGCGGTCGGTCACGAGCTCAGCCGCCCAGCTGCGACATTGATTTGGTTGGTCGAATGAAATGCACCTGCCCAATGGCGTGCCCTGCCCACTTGCGGTCGATCTCGCCCGACACAGCTTTCACGATGTCGGCATCGGAGCCGCCGTCGCGAAGCAAGGCTCGAAGGTCGACATGATTCAAGGAGAACAGGCAGTTCCGAAGCTGGCCTTCAGCGGTCAGACGCATGCGGTCACAACTGGAACAGAAAGGCTCGGTGACGCTTGCGATCACCCCGAACTCCTCGCCAGGTCCCTCGCCCGCATCGGCATATCGGAACCGCTCGGCCGGAGACGAGCCCCTTTCGATTGGCTCGAAATCGAATCGTTCCGACGCCCGCTCGAGAATCTCAGAATACGGCACCATCCGATCAGCGGACCACTCGCCCTGCGCATCCAGCGGCATGAACTCGATGAACCGAACGGTTACCCCAAGGTCCCGTCCCATTTCGAGAAAGTCGACAACCTCGTCGTGGTTGATGCCGCGCATCAACACCACGTTCACCTTCACTGGGTGGAAACCGGCCGCAACCGCAGCTTCGATCCCCTCAAGTACTCGAGTCAGCTCGTCTCGCTTGGTTAGCTCGATGAACCGCTCACGGTTCAAGGTGTCGAGGCTGATGTTCAGCCGGTCAAGCCCGGCGGCGTGAAGGTCGTTGGCAACCAGAGCCAGCGTGGCACCGTTGGTTGTCATCGAAAGATCGGCCGGCAGTTTCGACAGTTTTTCGACCAGAACGGGGAGCCGAGCCCGCACGGTTGGCTCTCCGCCGGTTAGCCGAATTGATCGCACTCCGGCCCGCTCAACCAGAACACGGGCCACCCGTTCGATCTCTTCGAAAGTGAGAACGAGGGACCGGTCCAGCCATTTCATGCCCTCCTCGGGCATGCAGTAGGCGCAACGGAAATTGCAGCGGTCGGTAACCGAGATCCGTAGATCGGTATGTGTTCGCCCAAATTGGTCGACGAGTTCAGTCGTCATAGACGCCGAGGGTACCGGCGCTAAGGCCGACGCGGAAATTGACACCGGCGGCCCAGACGCTAGCTAGACCTACTGGAGCATCATTACCTGCACCCTGGCACCGGCCTGCACCCCATCACCGTCGGCCACTATGGCCAGACCGTTGGCCGCAGCAAGCGCTGCCAACTGGTGGCTGCCCTGACCTCCTGCGGAACGGATGTGCCAGCCATCGCTCTGCTGGGTGACGACGACCCGCACAAAATGGATTTTGCCATCTGGAGATCGAAGCAGCGGATCGTCGGCAACGGCCCACTGATGCACTCGCTCGGTGTCGGGGCGGGCCATCATCTGCCTGATTGCGGGTCGGGCAAACAGCTCAAAGCTCACAGCCGAGCTGACCGGGTTGCCTGGCAAGCCGAAGATGGGTGTGCCAAGCAGGACGCCAAACGCCAGCGGCTTGGCAGGCTTGATTGCCACCTGCATCCAACTCAGCTCACCAAGCCGCATCAGAACGGCCTTGACGTAGTCGAAATCGCCCATGCTGACGCCTCCCGAGGTAATCAAAGCGTCGCACCTTCCAACCGCATTGCGAAGAGCCGCCGCTATAACTGAATCGTCATCGGGAAGCGAGCCGAGGTCTACTGGCTGAAAGCCAGCCTCAGCAACAAGCGCCAGCAGGGTGGGCCGGTTCGAGTCTCTGATCTGGCCCGGCTGTAGAGGCTCAGGCCCCACTACAAGCTCGTCTCCGGTTGAAAACACGCCAACTCGGGGCCGCGCCGTAACCAGCACCGATTCCAGGCCAACACTTGCCAGCACACCAAGATGGTGGGCGCCGAGAACCTCGCCCGGAACGAACACGGTTGCGCCAGCTTTGAGGTCGTCTCCAGCCGGGCGGATGTGGTTCTTAACCGGAACCGCTGAGTTACAGCGGACCGCGTGTTCACCAACGGGCTCGGTCAGCTCAACCATAATTATTGCGTCGGCCCCATCCGGAATCGGAGCGCCGGTCATAATCCGCATGGCCTCGCCCGCCATCAGGGCGCGGGGCGCCACCGAACCCGCGGCGATCGTTGCGGCCACAACCAGCTCAACAGGAGAGTCGGCCGTGGCCGAGGCAAGGTCGGCTGACCGCACCGCAAAGCCATCCATGGCGGTATTGTCGAACGGCGGAATGTCTTCTTGGGCCAAGACTTCCTGGGCCAAAACCAGGCCACGAGCCTCAGCGATAGGCACCTGAACGGCGGCGAGAGGCTGAATGGCTGCGTTGATGCGAGCCTTGGCTTCATCCAAGGGAATCATCGGCAGAACCTATCCTGATTGGTTCTGCTCTCTGACATTGGGGTCTGCCTCAACATTGGGGTCTGCCTCAACATTGGGGTCTGCCTCAACATTGGGGTCTGCCTCAACATTGGGGTCTGCCTCAACATTGGGGTCTGCCTCGCAGACCCGGCCTCCGGCCATCCCGGTCACCCGCCCACTGCGTGCCGGCGCCGCCGGCAACGCGACACATTGGGGTCTGCCTCGCAGACCCGGCTTCGCCCATCCCGGTCAGCCGTTTCTAGCTCGTCGCCGACGGCGACCACGCGTAACAAGGCAAGGGCGAGCTTTGAGCTCGCCCAAAAGGGAACTGGCATGGAATAGTGGCGAAAACGCACCTAATCCATGCCAGTTCGCCCATGGGCGAGGCCGGACCTGCGACAGCAGGTCCCAAAACAACAACGCGTGGTCGCCATCGGCGACCAGCGAGAACGAAACGACCCAAATGGGCGAAGCCCGGGAGGCGGCCAGCCGACCCAAAACAACAACGCGTAGTCGCCATCGGCGACCAGCGAGAACAAAACGACCCAAATGGGCGAAGCCCGGGAGGCGGCCAGCCGACCCAAAACAACAACGCGTAGTCGCCATCGGCGACCAGCTAAGTGAGCCCTTCGCGGGTGCAGATGCCCTTTAGAAGTTCGCGGAACTCCTGGCCAAGGTCTTCCCTCTCAAGCGCGAACTCAACGACCGCTCTGAGGTAGTCGATCTTCATGCCTGTGTCGAATCGGCCCTCGCTGAAGGTGTAGCCAAGGAGCCGTTCCTTTTTCATGAGGCTGACCATGGCGTCCGTTATCTGAATCTCGCCACCGACACCGGGCTTCGTGGCGTCTATCTCGTCAAATATTGCAGGCGTGAACAGGTAGCGGCCCATGATTGCGAGGTTGGATGGAGCCTCCGCGACAGGGGGCTTCTCGACAAGGTCTTTCACTTCAACGATCTGGGTACCAAGCGCGTCAACGGCGGCGCAGCCATAGGACGAAATGTCTTCTTTCGCCACCTCCATCAGTGCAACCACAGAGGTGCCCTGCTGGTTGTATGTGTCGACCATTCCCTTGAGCACGCCGCCAGTCATGATGTCGTCGCCAAGGAGAACGGCGAACGGTTCGTTGCCAACGTGTTGCCTTGCCATTCCGATTGCATGACCGAGGCCCCTGGCCTCACCCTGTCTGACGAAGTGGATGTTGGCCATCTCACTGAGCGACCGAACCAGGTTTGAGTCTTCAAACTTCGACTTTGCCTCAAGAGCCAACTCAAGTTCGGTGTGACGATCGAAGTGGTCTTCAATTGCCTTCTTGTGACGAGACGTGATGATCAAGATGTCATCGAGGCCGGCCTCAACGGCCTCCTCGACGATGTACTGGATCACAGGCCGGTCAATTATTGGCAGCATCTCCTTCGGCACGGCCTTCGAGAACGGCAGGAAGCGAGTACCGAGGCCTGCCGCCGGAATTACTGCCTTCTTCACCAACTTGGTCATGAACCCTCCATGGGTCGGTACTTGAGCCGAAACCGTATTCTGACAGGACAAGAAAACGCCCGTTGCCGTGCGTTCCGTTTGGACCATCGGCACCGGAACGGGATGCTGGAGGATAATCACCTGATCAAGCCAGTGATTTCAGACGATACGCTCGGCCGGCGCCGCGGTGGCGCCAGCAGGAGTCACGATGCCAACCTATGAGTACAAATGCACCGAGTGCGACGAGCGTTTCGAGGTTGAGCAATCGATCAAGGATGACTCGCTCACGTGTTTGCCAGGCGAAGACCACGAGCATCAGCTGAAAAAGGTGTTCAGCCCGGTTGGGATTGCGTTCCGCGGAGACGGTTTCTACCGAAACGACAGCAGGTCCGGATCGTCCAAGTCGAACATGTCCGAGAGTTCGTCAGATTCTGGCGGCTCCAGTAGTTCTTCTGAGTCTGGAAGTTCCAGCAGTTCAAACGGATCTGACTCAAAGACAAGCTCGTCTGACAAGTCAAACTCTTCGTCAAAGTCAGAATCGACGGCTTCCGGATCTTCGGAAACGGGATCTTCGAAATCGGGGTCATCCAAGTCGTCGAAAGCATCGAAAGCGCAGTAGAAGTAAGGCAGCCAAGAATCTTCTTCCCCCACCAGTCCGGCGCTACAAGCGCCTAGCCGTGGAGGAATACGATGTCGATACCCGAGAGGCCCGCCTACGGGGCCGTGCCGTTCAGAGACAGGCTGTTGCTAGGGCTGAGACGCCTGAATCGGCGACGTCTGCTGGCCATCCTGCTAACTGTTCTAGCCGTTGTGATTGTGAACGGAGTGGTTGCCAGAGCCCGGGCGACGGTGGCCCAACTTGGCACCCCTGCGCCCGTCGTGGTTGCCACCAGGGAGATCCCGGCCGGCACGGTGCTTACCGAAGCCGACCTGGCCAACGAGAGATGGCCCCTGAACGCCTTTCCCGAAACCGAGCTTGCGGCCTCGCCGGTTGGCCGAGTGGTCAGAGCCACCTTGATGCCAGGCGAGGCAATCCCAGAAGCCAGGCTGTTTCCGACGACAGGCCTGGTTGGCCCGGGTGACCGCCAGATCACGGTGCCCCAACCAATTGCGCCTCCGCCGGTGGCAACCGGAGACAGGGTTGAGCTGATCGGAGTTCTTCCCTCAGAAGGCCCGTTTCCGGCCAAGCCCCGGCTTCTCGCCACTGGAACCGTCGTTGCCAAAGACGAGTTCGGGATCTCGGTTGCAGTGCCAAACGACCGCATTCTGACCCTTGTGGAGTATCTCGTTCGGGGCGTAATTGAGATAGTCGTTCTGCCTTGATAATGGGTCGGCTATCGCCTCCCGGCCTCCGGCCAATCCGGGTTGAATCCTGTAAGGCTTGTGGCCTCCGGGCCACAAGCGAAACTCACGACGTGTTGAAACCCTTGCGGACTTGTTGGCCCCACTCGGTGCGGCCTTGAAGGAAGAGGCGGATTCCCCACAGGCGCCACGCAATTGTCAGCTGCCGATAGATGACCTGCTCAACAACTGCGTAGGCCGCCAGCTTCACTCGGTAGCTGAACCGGGGATAAGAGTGAAACACAACGTCGTCGAACCACAGCGTCAGGACAGTTACTGCCGTGCCGAACCCGTAGGCGGCACCAAGAACCCATAGCGAGCCAGGGTCGACCAGGCCAACAATCAGCCCTACCAGAAGTAGGGCGAGCGATAGCGCTTCCACAATTGGAGACAGGAACTCAACAACAAAGAAGAACGGCATCGCCAGCATTCCGGCCGAGCCATAGCGCGGATTGAGGATCATTCTGCGGTGGCGGTGCAACACATCCATGAGGCCCCGCTCCCACCGGTTCCGCTGACGGGCAAGCACCCTGGCAGATTCTGGCGCCTCGGTCCACGCAACCGGCTCCGGCAGGAAGTCAACCCAGGCCTTGTTGCCTGTCTCATAACCTTTCCGGCGCAGCCGTACTATCAGCTCCATGTCTTCGCCGATCGACGAGTGCTCATAGCCGCCGACAGCCAGAACCGCCTTTCGAGAGAACAGCCCAAAAGCACCCGAGATGATGAGGTTGCCGCCAAGGGGGTTCCAGCCAAGGCGGCCAATGATGAACGCCCGAACGTACTCAACCGCCTGTAGCGCGGGAAGCGGCTTCTTTGGAACTACCAGTTCGGTGATTCTGGCGGCCCGTACAGGCGAGTCGTTGGTCAGACGCACCGTTCCGCCAACCGCAACGGTGTCTTCTCGCATCAAGAACGGGGCCACAAGCTGCTGAAGCGCATCTGGGGCCACCAGTGTGTCTGCGTCGATGGCACAAACCATCTCGCCAGTCGCCACGTTGATGCCTGCGTTCAGCGAGTCGGCCTTGCCGCCGTTGAACTTGTCGACCAGCACCAGGCGAGGCTCGCGACTTGACCGGTAGATACCACGGACCGCAGCGGTCTCGATCACTTTCTGATAGATCGGGTGAACGGGTCGCAGGTCGAAACGGTCAATCAAAACTGCGGCGGTGTCGTCTGGCGAACCATCGTTGATCACCACAACCTCAAGGTTCGGGTACGACAGGGCCAGCAGGCCGGTAACCGTTTCACCGACCGACAGTTCTTCGTTGTATGCCGGTACCAGCACCGTGATTCGCGGCGCCAAAGGTGAGCGAAGAACACGGCGCCAAACCTGATGCCGATCCCGCTGGCGGAGCCGCCTCATCTCCACGATGGCCGAAAGCACCATCACCAGCTGAATCGCGGTGATCACAACCACCCAACCGGCAGCAACGTCGGCAATCCGATCAAACAGCGCGTTGATCATGAGGCCGCCCCCGCGCCAAGCGGGTCAACCAAAGGAGGCGGGGCAGGCAGGCCCCGTTGAGCCGCCGCATCCAGAATCTGGCGGGCCATGTCTCGGGCGAAAGGGTCCGGAGATTCAAGATGCTGCCTCAGAATCAGCCGTCCGGTGCTTCCCAGCTGATCAAGAGCCAGCCCTGATGCCCTCCGCACACTCCAGGCCCGGTCAGACAGATACGGCCCAATCAGGGTGGCAGACGCAGGGTCGCCGATCTTGCCAAGCGAGGCAATTGCGACGCTGCGGATATCTTCCTCAACGTCGCCAACAAGGCGCTCCAGAATAGGAGCGACCAGCGAGGCAGCTCCGTTTCCAAGAGCGCGGGCGGTCAGCAGACGCATCGCCGGATCAGCTGACGACGCGTGCTCGTCAAGTGTGTCGGTTAGCCGGGGGTCGGCAAGGTTGGCTGCCAGTTCCAGCACCTCCAGAACGTGAGTGTGATTGGTGCGAAGATGGCGGATCAGATCCGGGATGGCGGCGGCCCCAACGTCCAGAAGCTTCTGCTGGGCCGAGATGCGTACTGCCAACGCAGGGTCTCCAAGCAGATGAAGGATCTGCTTGAGGTGAGCTTCTCCCTCGGCTGGCGAGAGGCTCTCGATCGCCCTGGCCCGAACCAGCGGATGCCGGTCTTTCAGCAGCAGACCTCGGTCGTAGTTCGGGTCGACCACAAGGTATTGCAGCTGGGCAGCTTGCACCCTCAGACGCCACCGCCTGCTGGTTGAACGACGCACAACAAACCGCTGGATCCCGCTTGCCTGGGCCAGCCTGCGAAGCCGTTCGTATGCCTCGCCGGTCAGATCAACCGCCAGGCTCTGGATCACTGCAAGCAACGTCCGGCGGGGCAACTTGCGCACCCGATCGTGCACTGCTTCTGCTTCTGCTTCGGATTCGAACAGAAGGACACTTAGGGTCTCAAGCACGCGCTTCTTCCTCCGGTCAAGAACCTTGGCGGCAAGGTCGGCCACGGCCCCCCAAACCACGTAGCCGACAGCAAGCGCGCCGGTCAGGCCCCATGCGCCAAGGAACAGTTGGAACCTCATGACCGGTCAAGCGATCGCTGAATGCGGTGCAGCAGGAGGGGCGTGCTGAACGGTTTCGACACGAAGTCCTCAGCCCCAAGTTCGAAGGCCTGACGCAGGTCAGATTCGGCGGTTCTGGCCGAAAGGATGACAATTCGCAGCCTGCCAAGCGTGCCGGCATCCCTGATTTGGCGCAGGAAGCTCAGCCCATCGACTCCGATCAGATCCAGCTCAAGTAGCACCAACGCAGGCAAAGGCAGCTTGGCTCGCCCGGTCAGCAGGTCGAGAGCATCGAGTGCGTCGACCTCGTGATCTGCCCTGAGCCCTTTTCGCTCCAACAAGGGAACGAGAACTGCCCCAAGTGTTTCGTCGGGGTCAACAATCAGCACATCGGCGGCCCTGGCTGCATCTGGCACCCAGTCGGCGCCAACGACGGCCGGTCCGCCGCCGGTTTCGGAGCGGGTGAGGGCAACTTCAGCTCGCTGAAGAAGTTCGGCAACCGAGCGCCCGTCAACCGGAAACTCAACCCCGGCCGACCTAACCCCAAGTTCGGTCAGCCGATATTTCTGGTGGATGTCGTTAATCCGTTTCAGCAGAGTTCTCTTGCCGACGCCCTGAACGGCAAGCACAAGCTGATCTTCGCTGTAGCGAGCAACCACGTCGTCACGACGGAATTCCCGTGCGATCTGCTCGTCTAAGTCGTTTGGGCCAACCCCAACCCGAAGGCCAAGAACGCCAACACCCATCGACGCGTTCCTCCGGAATGACGAGGTCAGCAGACGCTCAATTAGTACCGCCGCGTTGGCCCACGGAACCGCTCCGTGCTTTCCCTCAGCATCAACCACAGCCTCAAGGTCGGCACGCCTCTGAAGCGCTGCCTTCAGCGAAACAACCACCTCGTCAAGATCGGCGTCGGTGGTGAAAACAAAGTCTGCCCCGTCACGCTGGATCTGGTGACGGGCCGCCTGATCGCCTCGCTCGGCAACAACGCAAACAACCGCGGGGCGAAGGGTTCGGTCGCTGCGGATAGCCCGCAGCAGTGAGGCCGAGGCCAAACCATCGGTTTGAGGCAGCAGCAGCGCAGCACGTGAGGTTCCGCTCTGCAAACTCATCAACAGATCCTCATCTCCGTCTTCGGCCTTGGCACTAAGCCCGCGTCGGTCAAGCTCAGCGGCCACCCACTCTGCTTCTTCGCCAAGCACACTGACCGACCGTTTGTACGAGGCGCGAATTGCGGCCCTGCGACATTCCAGAACAACTTCCGCCGGGGCCAGGTCTCTCGGCATGATTGTTGTGACCAGATCTACTACCGACTCCCGTTCGGTTAGCGAACCAGGTGGCGTCAGCACGATGATCGGCTCCACCGGGTAGCGCTCTCTAAGCCCTCGCAGCAGAGGCCGAACATGAGCGAGGTCGGGGTGGTCGGCAACCAGGACAAGGGCTGCTGCATCCTGGTCGCCAGGTACCACCCCCTCGACGATGTGATTGACTGGCATGCCTTGAGCGGCAGCCACCCACAACAGATCGTCAAGAACATCGGACTCTTTGCCAACAACGGTGAGCGCCGGGCCGGTCAGGCTGATAGAGCGGGCGTCTTGAATCGTTGAGGCCATCGCAATACGAGCGTCTTCGAGCATCGACGCCATCTCGACCCCGGCTGAAATTCCAAGGCCGTCGCCGTCAAGCACCACGCCAACTCGGCGGATCAGTTCGGCAGAAACACCGAATCCAAGCGTTCCGAAGCGCACCCCAAGCGCGTCGCACAACTCCAGGGCCTCCAGAGTTTCAGTGGGTTCAAGTTCGCGATCGAACAAGGTCGAGACAGCGCGCTCAACCCGGGTTAGGTCTCGATCGATTCGAGCCTGAATCCTGGCCAGCGCCTTGTCTGTGACCTCGTTTTCGTCGGGGTCGGAGTTTAGGGTTCCAACGTGCCCAGCAGCCTTTGGCACAGAGTCTTAGTCGGCCAAAACACGGTGCAGATAAACTATTCAGATTCTGCTAGAGCGGAATAGCTGAAACGCATTTTCTGAGTAGTTGAAATCAATCAGGCCGCCGCACCCGAGAGCATGACGTCGCCGATCACCAGGCTTGGAGTTGACACTCCACTTGGCAGGTGGGTGACGTCGGAGCCCACTGCGGTGATGTCGAGCAACAAGCGTTGCAAAGTTGAGCCGACCGTGCACTCGCCAATCGGTTCAGCCAGCGAGCCGTTGCGGATCATTCGGCCCTCGACCCCAACCGAGAAGTCTCCGGATACCGGGTTCACGCCGGAATGGAGGCCTGCCAGACTGAACACCAGAACGCCAAGGTCAATGGACCCGACAAGGTCATCGAACGAGCCTGAACTGCCAGCGTCGACGTGAAGGGCGGCCAACCCTGGGCCCGGCAAGCCGCGGGTGCCCCTAAGCGCCGAACCGGTGGATCCAACCCCGGCCTTTCTGCCGTTGTAGGCGTCGTACAAAAAGCCATCGAGACTGCCGCTGGTTACCAACGGCGTGGGTCTACACGCCAGGCCTTCTCCGTCGTGGGAGTCTGCACCAAGAGAGTCGGGGTCAGTTGGGTCGTCATACATTGTGAGCAGCGGCGAACCAATCTGTTCGCCAACTCGGCCCATGAAGGGCGATCGTTTTTTCAGAATGCGGTCTCCGGTAAGCGTGCCCGCCACCAGCCCCAGAACGGTTGCTGCCTGACGAGGGTCTAGCAGCAGGCTGACAGTGCCGGTGTCGGGTTTGGTTGACCCGAGCAGATCCACTGCGTTGCCAACCGCACGGCCAGCAACGTCGGCCACAGACAGCCCAGATGGAGCGCGTGCGGCATCGAAGGCGTAGCCGGTCTGGGTGCGGCCGTCGGTGTCGTCGGCCAAAGCCTCGACCCCAACGCTGCAAGACGTTGCCCTGGTTGCGGCCTGAATCCCCGAAGTGCTGGCAAGGGCGAAGGCCGCGGCCGAGTCGCCGAAGGCAGCCGTGCGCACCCCGCTGATCCGATCGTCGGCTTCGCGAACTTGCCGTTCCAGTTCGACCGCAAGATCAATCTTGGCCTGGGTGTCCATGTTGACAACTTCGTCTCGCCACAGATTGATGCTTACCGCCTCAACACCGTCTGGCTGGGCAACCCCGGCAAACTCGTCCGCCTCGGCAAATGCGGCGTTGTCCCTGGCTTCGGCCAGCATTGAGGCTACGACTTCGGGCTCAAGTGTTCCCGCGCTGGCGAACCCCTCTCGGCCATCAACAATGACCCGCACACCAAGGCCCTCGGTCTGAGCCGACGTGAAGGACTCGACCTGTCCCTCATAGACCCTGACCGCGGTGGACCGACCCTGCGAAACCGCAACCTCGATCTGCTCGTCGGGGCCGGCCTGATCAACCACCGAGGCGGCAATGCTCAACAGCTGCTCTGGGCTCATGCTGCGGTGCCGCCAATCGTTAGCTCGGTAACCCTCAGCGTTGGCACTCCGTCGCCCACCGGCACACCCTGCCCGTCCTTGCCGCAGGTGCCAGGCGGGCCCATCTCGAAGTCGTTGCCAACCGCGTCTATCAGCTGGAGAACTTTCGGCCCGTTGCCTATTAGTTGCCCTTCACGAAGCGGCGTTGTGATCTGGCCATCTTCAATCAGGTAGGCCTCGGTCATTCCGAACACGAAGTCTCCGGAAGCGGTGTTTACCTGGCCCCCACCGAGGCGGGCAACATAAACGCCGTTGTCGACTCCGGCCACAATCTCGGCCGGGTCGCTCTGACCCGGCGCCAGGTACGTGTTGGTCATGCGAACCATCGGCAGGTGTCGGTAGCTCTGGCGCCTACCGTTGCCCGAGCTTTCGCGCTTGGCATCACGTGCCCGGTTGCCGTCCCACATGTAGTCGATCAGCACACCGTCCTGAATCAACACGTTCGACTTTGCCGGGTAGCCCTCGTCGTCTATGGCATAAAAGCCCCACTCTTCGGCCATGGTTCCGTCGTCGATCAGGGTGACAAGCTCAGAAGCAACCTGAGTGCCCAGCCGGTCGCGAAACGCCGACGCGCCCTTGCGCACCAGGTCGGCTTCGAGGCCGTGCCCGCATGCCTCATGGAAGAGCACCCCTCCTGACCCCGGGCCTATCACCACCGGCAGCGTTCCCGACGGGGCCGGGCGAGCCTGAAGCTTGGTGATGGCGCGATCGGCCGCAGCCTCGGCCATCTGCTCAATCTCATAGCGGTCAAACAGTTCGAATCCGACAGATTGGCCTGCTGTTTCAGAACCTGTCTGCAAGCCGGCGTCGCCCGTTGCCACGCAACTGACACCGAAGAATGTGCGGGTCTGGTCATCTGTTGCCAGAATCCCGTCGGAGTTGGCAACCAGGATCTGGCGGCGGTTGTCGTTGTATCTGGCGCCGACTTGGGTGATGGCGGCGTTTCTGGCTCTTGCCACCTCGTTGGCCTGGCGAACTTTGGCAACCTTGGTTGCCTTGTCTATCGACTCTGGGCGAACAGCTACCGCACCTGGGGTGTTTGTGACCGCGGCAACCTCGACCTGCTTCACTCCGGCGCCGCCGGACCGGGCGGCATCTCTGGCCGCTCTGGCGGCCGCCAGCAGACCGTCAGAGCTGAGATCTGCGGTGTGAGCAAATCCGGTGGACTCGCCGGTGACGACCCGGATTCCCGCGCCGCGGTCTCGGCTTGACGTTAGGTTCTCGATCCTTCCGTCGTCCAGATTCACCGCACTGCGCTGCACGTCTTCGACGAAAATCTCAGAGAAGTCGGCACCACCTTCCAAAGCGGTAGAGAGCACCTTGTTCACCAGTTCTGTTTCGATCACGGTGGTCATCGTACTTCCTGGATCAAATCTCCAGAAGGTTCACACAACTCCGGACGTGGGCCGGCGCACCGGTCCGCTAGCTTGTTGGGTGTCGGTCAGCCACTCGGCCGACCCTTCCCAGTTCTCATGTACCTAGACCGCATCACCTCCACCTCCGACCTCAAGACCCTGAGCCCCGACGAACTGGTTGAACTGTGCGCCGAGATCCGCACCGCTGTGATCGAGGTCGTCAACGGCAGTGCTGCTGGCGGCCACCTAGGGTCAAACCTTGGAGCGGTAGAGCTAACCGTTGCCCTGCATCGGGCTCTCGACTGCCCAAACGACATCCTGCTGTGGGATACCGGCCACCAGACCTATGTTCACAAGATGCTTACTGGCAGGCGCCACCAATTTGGCCGTCTCCGCGAAGGTGGCGGGCTGTCGGGCTACCCAAGTCGAACCGAGTCAGAGCATGACTGGATCGAGAACAGCCACGCGTCAACGGTGCTGGGTTATGCCCACGGGCTTGCCACCGCTCACCGAACTCTTGGGCTAGCGAACCGTCGCGTGATTGCAGTCATCGGCGACGGGGCAATGACGGGTGGGATGGCCTTCGAGGGGCTCAACAATCTTGGTCATTCGGCCAGTGACGTCACAGTTATTCTGAACGACAACGGCCGTTCGTATGCACCAACGATCTCGCTGCTGTCGGAAAGCCTGGTCAAGATCCGGTCCAACCCTCTCTACATGCGGCGCCAACGCCGGTTTGAGGCCTGGAACGAGCGCCTTCCCGTTGTTGGGAAGTTGTCGGCCCTTGGTTTGAATGCGTCGAAGGCCGCCATCCGAACCGCACTTGAACCACAAGAGTTTTTCGAGCCCCTTGGCGTCAGATACATGGGCCCATTCGATGGGCACGACATCGCCGAAATCGAAACGGCGGTAAGCAACGCAGCCGAGTTTGCTGGCCCAGTTGTGGTTCATGTTCTGACCGAGAAGGGCCGCGGCTACGCCCCTGCCGAGAACGACCCAATCAAGAAGATGCACGATGTCTCCGGCCCGTTCCTGGCTTCTGAGAACGCGGCGCCAGCCGAGAAGGCCCCGGTCCACAAATACACAACAGCATTCTCCGAGGCCCTCGTTAAGTTGGGCGAGGCCCACTCAGATGTTGTTGCCATCACAGCCGCAATGCCAGACAGCACCGGCCTGCTTCCCTTCCGTGACCGCTTTCCTGATCGCTGTTTCGACGTGGGAATCGCCGAACAGCATGCCGTTACCGCGGCCGCAGGCATGGCAATGGGCGGGCTCCGACCGGTGGTTGCGCTCTACTCAACGTTCCTCAGCCGGGCCTTCGATCAGGCAAACCTCGATGTTGGCCTGCACGGCCAGCCGGTGATCTTCTGTCTTGACCGCGCTGGCATCACGGGGCCCGACGGCGCCTCGCACCACGGGGTTCTCGACATGGTCCTGATGTCAAAGATTCCGAACATGACAATGTTTGCGCCCTCGTCGTACCAGGAACTCCAGCAAATGCTCGACGACGCCTACGCCATCACCAGCGGGCCAAGCTGCATCCGTTGGCCTCGCACCAACGCACCAAGCGTGCCAGACCACATGGTTGGCTCTGGCCTCAACGCCAGAAAAGCGCGTTCGGGTTCAGACGTCTGCATTGTCGGCATCGGCAAGATGCTCTCGTGCGCCATCGATGCCGCCGAACTCCTGGCGGCCGACGGAATCGACGCCGCAGTGTGGGACCCAAGGGTGGTGAAGCCGTTGGATCAGAAAATGTTGGACGACGCTGCAACGTTCAGCCACGTTGTCACCATCGAAGACGGCCTCGCTCATGGCGGAATTGGCACCATGATTGCGAATGAGGTGCGTCACGCTTCAACGCAGGTGGATGTGCTGGGTGTGCCAACCAGGTACATCCCCCACGGCAGCGCCGATCAGATCCTGGCCGACCTGGGCCTCGATGCCGAAGGCCTGGCTGCAACCGTTCGCCGACTGCTTGCACCACAACACGCTTAACCCTCCATGGTTGATCTTGGGATCTAGCTAGTCCTTCAGCAGGCTCTTGACCTTTGCAGCCAGGTCAGGCATTCCGGCCGTTATGTCGTTGTCCGCCCCCGGGCGGGCGAACAGGTAGCCCATTGCCAGGTCGCAGCCAACATCTTGAAGGATCTTGGCCTGCTGCTGGGTCTCCACACCGTCGGCAATCACCGAACATCCAAGCTCGTGGGACAGCCGGACCAGGCCATTCACGATGATCTTGTCTTCCTCAGCCAAGCCAAGCCCGCCAACCAAAGCCCGGGGTAGCCGGATCACGTCGAACCGACAGCGGCGAAGCAGGTCAGCCGAGCCCAGTCCAATGCCGAACTCCTCGAGGGCAATACCGACTCCTTCGGCCTTCACTTTGGCCAAGGCAGGCCAGAGTCGACTGATCTGGCGGCCCGAGGAATTGGCGTTCACGTCAAGCAAAAGCTGCTGGGGTCTGAGCCCGGTGTCCTTCAACGCTCCCATAACCACATCCGCGAACCGAGGGTCCCGCACAAATGTCGGGTCCATGTTGGCCGTGCCAAACAACGCTGGGTTGTCGAGCTGGCGGCTCCAGGCCCCAACCTGCTGGGAGCATTCGCGAAGAATCCAGGCGTGAAGCGGCACCACAATCGGCGAGCTGCGGAGCGCCTCGAGGAAGACACCGGGAGAGATCAGCTCTGCCCCCATTGGGCCGGCGTCCGGCGACAGCCAGCGCAGGTGGGCCTCAAAACCAACGATCGCTCCGCTTAGCGAAACAATCGGCTGGTAGTAGAGTTGGAACTCGTCGCTCTCGAATGCCCGCTGGAGCCTTACAGCAAGCACCTCTGGCTTGCGGCGAAGCATGTGAGACTCATCCTTCAGAACGATGGGGTACGACGGTCTTGACTTAGCCTCGGCCAGCGCGGCCTCAGAGTCAACCATCAACAGTCGTTCGTCAAGGTCGGGGTCGCTGATGATTCCCGCAATTGCGATCTGGATTGGCACCACAAAGGACTCGAACGCAACCTGGCGAGGCAGGGTTTCGATCAGTTCAACCGCGGTCCGCTCCATATCGGTTCCGCCGAAGAGCCCGGGCCAGATTATGGCGAAGTCAGAGCCGAGGTACCGGGCCAGCTTGCCGCGGCTGCCAACGGTGGTCGAAAGAGCTTCTGCGACTGCTTGCAGCACCTCGTCCCCAACTGCACTTCCGTATCCCGCGTTGACTTCGCTGAGGTTCGCCACCGATATCAGGAAGAATCCGAAACGGTCTCCAGTCCTGCGATTTCTCTCAAGCTGCTCACTGGTCCACGTTTCCACTTGCCAGCGATCGGGTAGCCCAGTCAGCCCATCAACGTTGCGGTCGACCGGTGGCGAAAGAGGTTCGGTTGTGTCGGTGTTCCGCCGAAAAACCATTTTATGACATCCTGATACCTGGGTTTCATCTATCGGCACCGATCGGGGAGCCTTGAAGTTGGAACCTTCAGACTTCTTTTCCGCCAAGACCGCCGTCGCCCGCGCTGGCAGCCCTTCTTTCTCTCAGCAGAACCTCCTGCACAACCGTTGCCACGTGGCGCCCGGCCTGGTCGAACAGATTCCCAACAGTGAGGCCGCGGGCCCCAACCAGGCTGTGGCAGGTAACGTCGGCCAGCAGCCAGCTTGTTGGGTCAACGGGCCGGTGAAAGTAGACGGTGTGATCAAGGCTGGCCCCCACAAACACGTCGTGCCGGTGCTGGCCGCTCTCGACCTTGATTGGGTGTGCTTCCCGCACGGCCCCAGTTGGCACAGAGTCTGAGATGAAGGCCAGGGCGCAGGCCGCTATTTGATCGTCCTCGGGCAGGTTGTGGAGCAGCCGGATCCACGAGATCGTCTTGCCGTGATCGCTTGCAACCGAACGGCGGGCCAACATGGCACCCCAGCCAACGTCGGTTAGCCCCGCTGGGTCGGGTGGGTTCGGGGGCGCAACCGCAACCTGCACATCGGGGGCCACCTCGTGTTTCTGGAACGAAGAAGACATGTTCAGAATGGCGCCGTTGGACTGGCGGGCCACAATTCGACGCGTAATGAATGAACGGCCATTGCGGATCCGGTCAACCTCGAACCGAACGGGCTCTAGGTGGGTGCCGCCCCGAATGAAGTAGGAATGGAACGAGTGCACTGCGTACTCGGGAGGCACAGTTAGCTGCGCGGCCCGCAAGGCCTGGGCCACAACCTGTCCGCCGAACAGGCGACCCCACGGATAGCGGGGCGCAAGGGCAACAAAGGTGTCTGGGCCGTGTGGTTCCATGGCCAGAAGCTCTACGAACTCCACATCGTCAACCTGGAGCTGCGGCCCCTTCTTTTGGCTTCCTGGGAGGTCATTCATCGGCCAAGTATGCCTGCGGGGCAAGCCGCCCCAGGCAGGCCGCACACTTGCCGCCGTGATCAAGTGCCGCGGCGCCGGGTGCGTGCTCATCTACTCTCGCCGGTGTGCTCGGTGGACTGACAAAGCAGCAAGCAGGCAGCCGTGTGGCTGTGGTTTTGGCCCTCACCCTCGTTTTGGCTGCGTGTGCTTCGGTTCCCACAATCGAAGTAGCGGCGGAGGATCCCGCCAGCTTGGCCGCGCCCGCTCAACCGATTGTTGGGTCAACCACACGGCCACTCAGTGCAGATCAGTTGAGGTCGACACCAACTTCTGCCGTCACGCCCTCAAGCTCTGCTGCTGTTTCCTCAGAGGCTGAGGCCTCACCCGGCGCCCCGTCCACCACCTCTCCAGAGTTGCTGGCGGGAGGGGTAGACCCGGCAACCCTGGAAACATCTCCGGATGGCGCAATCCTGGTTCAGGAAACTCCGCCTCAGCTCAGAAACCGCCAGCTCAGCACGGTTGACACGCTCCCGCCGCCTGCAGCTGGCGACTTCGAATTCACCATTCAGCCTCTGGCCGGCGAGCCCCTTCAGAGGTCAACCTGGCAGGAAGACTGCCCCGTCTCGCCCGACGGCCTGCGGTATGTCACAGTGAGTTTCTGGGGTTTTGACGACGCGCCACACACCGGGGAACTGATCGTTGCTGCCAGCGAGGCCGACAGAATCGTAAACATCTTCCGAACGCTGTTCGCCAACCGCTTCCCAATCGAGGAGATGCGGATCGTCACCGATGCCGACCTAACCGCCAAACCCACCGGAGACACCAACAACAGCGCCTCATACGTTTGCCGAGCGGTTACCGGCGGAACCAGGTTCTCAGAACACGCCTTTGGCTTGGCAGTAGACATCAACCCATTTCAGAACCCGTATGCCAGCGGAGACGTGGTGATCCCGCAGCTGGCAATCTCCTACCTTGACCGAGATCTTCGGCTGCGAGGAATGCTTCAGGAAAACGACATCGTGGTTTGGGCATTCGATGAGGCAGGCTGGTTTTGGGGCGGAAGGTGGACCAGCCTCAGGGACTACCAACACTTCTCGGCCAACGGACGTTAAGCAAGACTTATCACTCGGCTGATTTCTAGATTATCCAAGAACGCTCGGTCATGGGAAACCACGATCAGAGTCCCATCGAATCGGCCAAGGGCAGACTCCAACTGCTCGATGGCTTCTATGTCCAGATGGTTTGTTGGCTCGTCAAGCACAACGGTGTTTACGCCTCTGATCTGGAATACCGCGAGATTGGCCCGTGTCCGCTCACCAGGAGACAGCTCCGTTGTTGGTCTGGCCACGTGGTCCGAATCAAGGCCGAACTTGGCCAGAACGCTGCGACACTCCTCGACGC
Source organism: Acidimicrobiia bacterium (assembly GCA_003231975.1). Taxonomy (GTDB): domain Bacteria; phylum Actinomycetota; class Acidimicrobiia; order Acidimicrobiales; family SZUA-35; genus SZUA-35. The sequence goes on along the minus strand of QIKW01000134.1, from coordinate 16,125 downwards.
TTCCCCCAGTTGTCTCCTCAACCGCCTGCAACAAGGACCCTTCGCCTTCGCCCAGGCGGCGTCGCTGGTCCAGCTGACCAATTGTGACCGAGGGTCCAAGGTGTCGCTCGCCACCTGCAAGCTGGACCAGGCCGAGGATGGCGTCAATCAAGGTGGACTTTCCGCAGCCGTTTGGCCCTTCAATTTGGATGCGTTCGCCAGATCGGATCTCCAGCGACAGAGGGCCCAACGTGAAGCTTCCCCGTTTGACAACGGCATCGGTCAACCAAACAACCACGTCTCCGGAGCGGCCTGCGGTTCCAAACGCGAAGTTCAGCCTCCATGGTTCCCACGGTTTGTCAACAACGTCCAGGCGCTCCATCGCCCGCTCGGTCCGGCGAGCCTTACCTGCCAGGTTCTCGCTCTGCTCAATGTTGAAGCTGCGGATGGTCTTGTCGTTGTCTCGCGGGAATCTGGCGGCCCGTAGGGCGCCCTTTGCCGACCACTCTCGCTCTGTTTGAGCTCGGGCTTTCAGAGAGCCCAGCTTGTCTTGGTAGTCATCGAACCGGCGCTGCTCGTGAGCCGCCGCAACAGCCCGCTCCTTCTGAAAAGCGGCCCAGCCACCCTCGAACCTGCGGGCCGTCCTGTCGTTGGCATCCAGCTCGATAACCGAGGTAACTGTGCGCTCCAAGAACTTACGATCGTGGGAGACAACAACAAACGGAGCCGACCGCCCAAGCAGCAGCGCCTCAAGCTTCTTCAGGCCGGCCTGGTCAAGGTCGTTCGTTGGCTCATCAAGCAACAGAATGTCGAACTGGGCCAGAACAATTGCGGCCAGACCGGCCCTCCCCTGCTCTCCACCAGAGAGGCTGCCAACCATCTGGTCCGCCTTGTCGGTGCCGAGGCCGAGGTCTGCCAGCACTGGCGGCAGCCGCTCGTCAAATGTGGCCGCCCCAAGCGCCAGCCATCTTTGCAATGCCTCGTCGTAACGGTCGGACGGAGACGGGTGCACCCCATCACCGTCAAGCCCGTCACGGGCCAACGCCGCGGTTGCCTCCTCAAGGGTCTCTGCTGCGGCCGTGATGCCAAGCCGTCGCTCTATGAACTGACCCACAGATTCTGCGGGTCTGCCAACCACCTCTTGGCTCAGCAGGCCAACAGTTGCCGTTGCCGGAATCACCCCAACCACTCCCGCGGTTGGCCTGAGATGGCCGGCTCCAATGGCCAGCAAGGTTGACTTGCCTGCCCCGTTTGGCCCCGTTAGTCCGATGCGATCTCCTGGGCCGACGGTTAGGGAGATGTCTCGGAGAATGGTTTGATCAGGTCGGCTGAAGGTGACCTGGGAGATGTGAAGTTGCGCAGTACTGCGGTGAGCAGTGTTGTGGTGACGAGCGCGCACGACGAGCCTTTCGTTCGGGTCGGACGATGGTCGGGCGCTACTTCACGGCTCTGATGTTAGCCAGCCACGTTGGCGGGCGGCGCCGCTTTTGGGCGGCTACTGCCGTTCGGCCGAGCCGGGGTGGGGTTCGATCACCACTTTGCCAACTGTCTTCCGGTTGCCGATGTCGGCCAGCGCTTGGGCGGCCTCATCGAACGGCCGCACCGCAGAAATCAGTGGATCGATGTGCCCCGTCGCAGCCAGTTTAACGATGCGATCCCAATTGGAGCCAAGGTTGGACGGGCTGCGGGCCAGCCAGGCTCCCCAGTGCACTCCAACGATCGAGTAGTTCTTCAGCAACGCGTGGTTGGTTGGCGCCTGCGCAATGGTGCCGCTTGTGAAGCCGATGATCAGGAGGCGGCCGTTCCACGCAACGCAGCGCCGAACCTGATGGAAGATGTCTCCTCCAACTGCTTCGTAGACCACGTTGGCGCCGAGGCCGTCGGTGGCGGACCGAACCGCCTCGACCACGTCGGTCTCGCGGTAGTCGAAGGCAACGTCGGCCCCAAGGCCATAAACCGTCTTGGTTTTCTCGGGGCCTCCTGCCAGGCCGATTACGTTGGCGCCCATGGCCCGGCCAATCTGCACAGCAGCAGAGCCAACGCCACCGGCGGCAGCGGTAACCAGAAGGGTCTCACCGGGCTGAAGTTGCGCCCTGTTCTCCAAGGCGTACACCGTTGTTCCGTAGTTCAGGATCAGACAGCAACCCTTGGCCATCGTCATAGCTTCGGGCAGCCTGAAACAAGACTTGGCGGCCACGTCAACCTTCTCGGCCAAACCGCCTGGCGACATCGAGGCCACTCGGTCGCCAACCAACACATTGGTGACCCCAGACCCGACAGCTGAAACGACGCCTGCGATCTCGTTGCCCGGTGTGAACGGCAGAGCCGGTTGGGCCTGATAGCCGCCTCGGACTGTGAGGAGCTCAGGAAAGCTAACTCCGACCGCCGCAACGTCGATCACCACCCGACCCGCGCTTGGTGTTGGATCGGGCAGCTCAACCAACTCCATGACGTCTGTCGGTTCACCCAGCTCTGTTACCTGCCATGCCTGCATCCCGAGATGGTGGCCTGTGAGCGGGCCGAGCGCCAGCCCAACCGCTAACAGGGCGAGTCTCGAAGTGTAACCGCGGCCGCCTTTTTGGCGGGGTGTCAAAGTAATCCCGACTGGTTCGGGCACTATTGAGGCAATGGCAAACCAAGCCGGACCAGGGCGCAATCCAGTGCTCATCAAACTTGCATCCCGGCTGGTTCTGCTAGCGATCCTTGTGTCGGCCTGTGTGGCCGACGATCCCGTCCGTCCGGAGGCCGCTGTGCTGAGATTGCAGCTTGATGCGTGCAAGCAGGGCATCGGCAGTCGGGCCACAGCAGCACCCGTCGGCAACGGCTTGGCGGTTACCGTGGCCCATGCCTTCGACAACATTCGCGGCTTCGATGTGGTTGCGGCCGATGGTACAAGCACGCCGGGATCGGTAGTGTTTCGTGACAGCGAACGAGACGTGGCAGTAATAGCGTTCGACGACACCTCAATGCCGCCTGCGGTGAGGCAGGGGATGGAATTCAGCTCCGAGGTTGAAGATCAGACATTGAGAATCGCCCTCCATCGGTACGAAGGCACCAGTGTTGGCGAAGCCACCGTGCTTCGCCGGGTAAGGCTGACGCTTGACGGTGTTGGGGCCAGAGCCGGGCTGGAGCTAGAGGCCGAGATCAACCCTGGAGACTCTGGGTCGCCGCTAATAGACGACATGGGCCGAATCGCAGGCCTGGTGTTCGCGTCAACCCGCAACCGGCCAAATGGTTGGGCCATTGCTGTGTCTGAGGTAGTGGGATCCTTGGATGAAATCGGCCAGATCCAGGAGTTGACTTGTGGTTAGAAACCTGGCCTTGCTCGTTGCTGTGGTGCTGACCGCTGCGGCCTGTGTTTCTATAACCGACAGCGCGCCTGAGGCACCGGCCTCGAGCCTGCCGACTGAGGTCGACGGCGAAGCCGAAGACAGAATCGGTGGGGCCCAAATCGGCCCGGGTTGCTCGCCAGATGGGTGCCAGGCAACAATAGAAGCAGTCACTGCTGGGGCCAACGGCGAGCTGATCGTGCAGTTGGCGGCAAACTTCGATATGACAGACAGCGGTAACCACATCCACGTCTACTGGGATCTGTATACCGGCGCCCAGGTAAGCGCCGACGCCAGCGACAAGGGTCTGATTTCGGGGCAGTGGGCCGTGGCATTCGAACCTGGGCCGTTCGAAACCACCGATCCTGTATCGGTTTCAGACCGGGGTGGGTCCTCCACGCTGTGTGTTACCTCGGCAGGGCAGGTACACAACGTAATCGAGCCAGATTTCGTGACTTGTGTAGACGTGTCCCAGCAGCTCTCACAGCTCTGACGCTCTCACAACTCTGACGCCCAGTTGGCTTAGCTCTCGATTCTGTCTCGCTGGGTTGCCGGGGGCTCAACCTCAAGCACCTCATCTCGTTTGATGAGCATGTGCAGCAAATCGTTGAAGTCCGGATCCTTGACCTTCGTTAAAGACACCGTTACGTGGCGCAAACCGTTCTCTTCTGTCATCCACATCTGCTTGACCTCGCCACCCACTGCGGCCACCCCGGCATACAGCGGGCCAAGGGTGCCATGACCGGGCTGGTAAAGCAGTTCCAGCCTGCGATGGTGATGCCACAGCCGGGCCGGGCTGAGCGACCCCAGAAAGACGAGGGAGAATAAGGCAACGACTCCACCCGCCACCGCAACTTCGTACATGCCAACGGCAGACGCAACACCTAGGGCTGCGGCCATCCAAAGAGTTGCCGCGGTGGTGAGGCCCGTGACGGTAAGGCCACTCCGCACAATCGTGCCAGCACCGATAAAGCCAATGCCGGTGACCACTTGGGCCGCCACCCTGGTTTGGTCAACCCCCGCCGCGTCTGAACCAAAGGCGCCAGCAATGGTGAACAGGGCAGAGCCGAGGGCTACAAGCGTGTGGGTTCGCAGCCCCGCGGTTTTGCTTCGGGCTTCGCGCTCGTAACCGAGGAACGAGCCGAGAAGCGCGGCCAGCAGCAGCCTGCCGATCAGCTCCAGAGTTTCGATGTCTCCCACGACAGGCTCAGCCCAGTTCGGAGCCGACGATGCTGACGAAGCTGACGCACTCGCCTGGGCCCCCGCCAAGATTGTGGGTCATCCCGAGCGTTCTTCCGCCCTCGGTGACCGTTTTGATTTGCCTGTCGTCTGGAGCCTCCCGGCGAAGCTGGAGCCAGCACTCGAAGAGCATGCGCAGCCCGGATGCCCCAATTGGATGGCCAAAGCTCTTGAGACCCCCGTCGGGATTAATCGGTAGTTCGCCGTCGAGGTCGAACGTTCCGGCCAGAACTTCTTTCCAGGCCAGGCCTCGCTCGGCGAAACCGAGGTCTTCCATCAAGACCAATTCAGTTGGGGTGAAGCAGTCGTGAACCTCGGCCATCGCCAGCTGGGCCCGGGGGTCTGTGACGTCGGCTTGGGCGTAGGCATCAGCCGCCGAGGCGGACACCTCGTGGAAAGTGGTGTAGTCGTAGTCTGAGTCGATGGGGCCAGCCGCCGGGCCAGCGGCGAACGCTAGTGCCTTCACATAAAGTGGGTTGTCTGTGTATTTCAGGGCGTCCTCTGCCCTCACGATGATGGCAGCAGCAGACCCGTCGCTAACCCCGGAGCAGTCGAAGATCCCAAGCTGGCCAGCAATGAGCGGGGCGTTTCGAATTGTGTCTTTGCCAACTTCTTTTTGATACTGCGCCCGCTTGTTCCTGGCCCCGTTGAAGTGGTTCTTCCAAGCAATCCTGGTGAGAACCTCCTTCATCTCGATCTCGTCGACGCCGTACTTGTTGGCATAGGCGGGGGCGAGCAGGCTGAACATTGCGGGGGCGGTTAGCTCAGACTTTGTGCCATCGCTGGGAAGGACTGCGCCGGTGAGGCCAGACATTCCGTTGTCCTTGAGTTTCTCAACCCCAACCGCAGCGACCACGTCGTATGCGCCTGACGCCACCGCATAACAGGCGTTGCGGAACGCCTCAGACCCGGTGGCGCACATGTTCTCAACCCTGGTGACGGGTTTGTAGTCGATCTTCAGGGCCCGACTGAGGGTGAGCCCGGACACCCCGGAAGCCAACGTGCCAAACCAGTAGGCGTCGATGTCGTCCTGGGCAATCCCGGCCGAGGAATAGGCCTCCTGGCTTGCCTCAACCAGCATGTCGTCGACGCTTTTGTCCCAGTGTTCGCCAAAGGCGGTGCACCCCATCCCTACGATGGCGACCTGATCCTTGATGCCTCGTGATGCCATAACTGCCTCCTGATCTGGCTTGATTGTTGTGCCTACCAGCACCCAAAGCTAGGGCGAAAGTGGCTTGGCTTTCCAAAAATAGTTGTGAACACCGTCGGCTGTGAGCATCCGCCGGAACGTCATTTGCACCCGCAACCCTATTGCTGCCTGGTCTGGTCTGGCGTCTGTGAGCTGACAGTTGAAGCGGCCGCCGCCGTCGAAGTCGATAACAACAGCAATGGTTGGAGGGGCCAGCGAGTAGGCCAGGCGGTCGATTGTGAATGTGGCGATGGTGCCGGGAACATTTGCCATCGGCACCCGCTCCATATCGTCCACCGCGCCTCCCTTCACTGAGACTCGCTGCGGGGGCAGGTGAATTGCGCCCGAGCCGCGGTCTCGCGAACCAATAAAGGCGTACTTCCAGTCTTCGTTGCGAAAGGACGGCGGGGCGGCAGGCGGGGTTGGGTCTGGCCGGCGCGGCGGTTCCCGATCGAGGAATCCACGCCACGTTAGGAATGCGTTGTATGAAAGCTCGTCGTTGCCAGAGGAGATCTGGGCAGCAACCGGGTTGGCGTTGCTGTATTCCGAGATGGCGTCGGTAGTGCGCAAGAATCCAACGTCGCAGCCGTCGGCCAGATGGATGACCATGATTGTGAGGCCTGGGTCGGCGTCGTCGAGAACCGACGCCAGGATCAGACCGGCGTGAGACGATCCCGTGTTGCCAACCGTTGCCGTTAGACCATCAGCGATCTTGGTGCTGTCTACCCCGGCGGCTCTGGCCGCGCCTCTAACCGCTCTGGCGTGAAGGCCGGTTACAACCGCAATGTCAACGTCGGCAGGGTCGAGGCTGCATTGCTGGAACGCCGCCGCGGCCGCCTCGGCTACCAGCGGGAGGTAGGCATGCTCTCCGAATCGCTCTTCCCAAACGCGAGAGTAGTTCCACTCTGGAAGGCGCCAGCGGTCAAGGAATTCTGCGGTGACAGACGCGCCGCCCAGCCATTCAGCAATCACGGGGGCGTCTTGTTCGCTGCCGATCAGCCAGGCCGCAGCCGCATCGCCGAGAGCAGATTCATCGGCCGACCCTGGGCGCCCAGTTCGCACATCCGAGGCAACAATCAGCGAGGGCCTGCTTCCCTCAAGCGCACCCCGAAGCGCCGCATTGACCGAACGGGGAGACCCGCCAACGTCACCCGCGAACACCGCGCGTGGCAAGTCCAGGGCGGCGTGGATGACATTGGCATTTGTCTTGTCGAGGTAGGGAGGGGTGGCCGAGGCAAAGAGCACAGAACTTGGTGTAGGGGCAGAGCCGTCCAACGAAGCCAGCAACGAGCGGCTGGCCTCGACCGCCATTGAGGTTGCATCTTCATCGTGGCCCGCAACCGCACGCGTGCCCTTACCCCCGCCATAACCAAGCGCCGCCGAAATGGCAGACCTTTTCAGCCGATGATGGGGAACATAAGCGCCATATCCAATGATTCCTCGCATAGCTCTACTGTATTGGGACCTGCCCCGCGGAGCGGCCCCAGCCATCCGGGTTAACCGCTCGCTGCGTGCCGACGCCGTCGGCAACACGAAACCGGTGACTTCTGACGACCCCAGCTTTCCCCACTGACGAGCTCAGGAGCGGAAGACAAACAGAAGATCTCGCTGCATCAGCATGTCCAGAAGGATTTGCAGGGAAGTACCTGGACTCGGCTGAAGCGAGGCCACGACTGCTGGCCCTTCGACCTTCACCTCGCGTACTAAGAGGAGGTTCACAAAAGGCTGCCTGGTGACCAGGGATTCCTCTTCGGCCAGTAGCGCCCGGAGTTCGCCAGCCATTGTTTCAGCCGCGCTTTTGCTATCAGTGACATAGACCAGGGTGAGTACCGGCTCTCCGCTATCTGCACCCCACCCCAGTCCGACGGTGTCGAAGGGAACGCTGATTGGAACCTCAATATCGGCGTCTGCCACCCCATCCAAGAAGATCGGCGCTAGGTCGGAACTGAACTGGGAGCGAAACAGGGCCGCGCCCAAAACTCCCTGGCTATCGAGCGCGTCGGCAGCGATGACCATGGACTGATCCTGGGCTAGTCTGGGCGAGTTCGCATCCAGCCAGGCAGAGGCCAGCTCGGTTGATGGGGTAAGGGCTACAAGTCCATCGAGGGCGGCCAAGCGCAAGGGTCGCCCAAAGGGCCGGGCCGTAGACGGATTCTCGAGGTCAATTGCGAAGTCGTCTCCTTCGCCAATTGTCAGGACTCCTTCAGCAACCTCGATGGTGGAAGTCGGTTCAAGATTGCCGGCCAGAATGGTTACGGAGTTTGGGAGAGCGACGACCTCTATCGAAGAGTCGACATCGGTTAGGGCGAAGCCAACCTCGCTTCGATAGCCAGCCAGGTCACCCACCGACTCCCGGAGCGCAAACGGGACGGGGGCAAAGGCGATGCCCTCTCCGAACCCCGTCATCGGCCCAATCCACGCTGCTGCCTCGGTGGCGTCATCGGATCCAACTGGTGGTGACTGGCCGTTCACCTCTCCGGCCGAGACAAGGTCGGCAATGTAGATTTCCATGCGCCCTGCCTCATTGGAAGCGTAAGCCAAGGGTATTTGGTCCAACGCGGCGCGCACCGAAAACTGCTCGCCCGACCCAAAGCGCTCGGTGGTCCCGGCACCGCCTCCGCAGGCCGCCAGTAAGCCGACACATCCAACGACAAGTGCTCCGAGGGCGCCGAAACGGCGCGTCGGTTCTAGTTTGCTCATGTTCCCTCCAACAGGCACGGTACCTAGAACTTTTGCGATTGCCGAGCCGAAGTTGCCCTACTGGCCCTCAAGCGCTGATACGCGCTTTTCGAATTAGGTGTAGAAGGGGTTTTCGCCTGCGGTGTGATCGGTGGCGTCGATCACTTCGGTGAGTTCGGGCAGTGCTTCCAACAGCATCTTGGTGATTCCGTCGCGAAGTGTCATTGCGCTGGCCGCACAACCCTGGCAGCCGCCACCCATGGTTACAACTGCCTTGGTTCCCTCGACGCCAACGAGGGTGGCGTAACCTCCGTGCGAGCCCAATGCGGGATTGATGGCCTGGTCAAGCACGGCCTGGATTCTCTCGGGGAGTTCGCCGCTGAGATCCAGGTCAAGCCCGTCAAGTGGGTTTGGAACGTTCGGGTTCCGAATCACAAGCCCGCCCGCTTGGGCCCCTCCAGGGATGTCGAGGGTTGCCCGCCTCATCCGCTCGATCGAGTCGGCGGGAATCACAACTGTCAGCTCGCCCTTCGGCCCTTGGCTGTAAACGGCGTCGCCCTCGACAGCCTCAGCAATTGGCGAGAGATCAAGTTCGTATTGAAAGTCGGTCATGGTGGCGCCGGTGATTGCGATGCGAAGGGCGGTTGCCTCGGGGTCGTCCTCGGCCGCGCGCACCTCAAGCACGGTGGCCAGGGCGGCTTCGCTGACAGTGAGAATGGCGACTTCGTCAGAAGCCTCGTCGCTGAGAATGGCGACTTCGTCAGAAGCCTCGTCGCTGAGAATGGCGACTTCGTCAGAAGCCTCGTCGCTTGTGGGGGCTGCCTCGGTGGTACTCATTCCAGTGAGGATACCGAACCGGCGAGGGACCGACGATTCGGGTCAGACAGGGGGCCGCGGTTGGAACGCTCCGAGGGTAACCCTGGTGACGGCCTGCCTTGCCGTCTGCTGGCTCCAGTCGTGACTTCGACGGAAGTGAATGTAGGTCCAACCTGCTGTGTTGAAAATGAGTTCGGAATCTTGCTTTGGATCCTGGCTGCTAAGCGTTCCGTCGCCGTTGCCATCGATCAGGAGCCGCTCGAATGGCTTGGTGTATTCGAATCGGGTCAGCACGGTTGTGTCGGCCGAATCCAACCCCATGTGAAATATGGCAGTTGGGCCGTCGTAGAGGCCTGCCAACAGGCCCAAGTGCTGATCGGCCAGTTCGTACAGCGCCTCAAGCAACAAGAGCATCCGATCTTTGGCGCTGCCGGGCGCGGTTAGCGGAGCTAGGGCGGCGGCTTCGAATTCCTGGGCGCTGGCTGCTGCGGCCTCGGCCAGGAGGCGTTCGCGGGTGAACCCTTTCCGGTAGAGGGTTGTGCGGTTGACGCCAGCGGCTTGGGCTACCAGCTCTGCGGTGGTGCCCGCCCAGCCGCGCTCGTCAACAACACTGTTTACGGCTTCAAGAAGTTCGCGATTCGTTGTGGCGGCCACTACAAACCAGTGTGTCTCGCCTGTTCTAGAGATGCAACACTGATGTTGCTTTGATCGGCGAGAGCTGCCATCATCTCGTACCGAATGAACATTTATGATGCATCACTGCCATGCTCGTGTTCCAGTCTGAGGAGGAAGCCAAGATGAACGTTGTCGGTTCCGTTGCTGCCTGTTGGCGGTACCCGGTTAAGTCACTTCAAGGATTTGAGACCGGTGAAATCGACATCGGACCGAACGAGGTGAAAGGCGACCGACAGTGGGGCTTTCTCGACAAGTCGACGAACAAGTTGATGTCGGCCAAGAGGTACTCGGCAATGCTTGGGGCGGCCGGATTCGACGAACATGTTGAGCTGCCGGGAGGCGACCAGATCCGGCTCGACCAGCCAGGGGCCTCGGCCGCACTCTCGGCCTGGCTTGGGGTTGACCTTGAGGTTGTTAGGCCTTCGGAGGCGGCGGGAACCGTCTACCAAATGACCTTCGATCCACCGAACGACGATGCTGAGTACGTAGACATTCCAACACCGTCTGGCACCTTCTTAGACCTGGCGCCGCTTCACCTGATTTCAACGAACACCCTGGCCTACTGCCGAGCCAAGCAGCCTGAACTGGATTGGGATGTTCGTCGCTTCCGCCCCAACCTCGTTGTTGATCTCGGTGCCACCGCAACAGAAGATGCTGACGGATTCACAGAAGAGCAATGGGTTGGACGAAACCTGAAGCTTGGCACCGCAGTGGCGAAAGTGATGATGCCGACCGTGCGTTGCGCCATGCCGCTTCGGGCCCAGCCCGACGGCCTGGAAAGGCAGCCTCAGATGTTCAAGGCAATGTCGGAATTGAACACCAATCATCCGAACCACCTGGGGCTGTACCTCGATGTTGTGCAACCGGGAACGGTCCGCACCGGAGACACAATTGAGGTGTTCGATGAGTGAAACAACCACGGTTCGCACCACTTGCAAGGTTGGAGCCTGCGAGCCCTATTGCGGCATTGAGGTTGACGTCCGGGATGGGGTCATGGTTGCCGTGCGGGGCGACAAGCAGCACCCGGTGTCGAAGGGCTACATGTGTGTGAAGGGCTACAACCTGCTTGAGTATCAGAACGACCCTGATCGCCTGCTTCACCCTCTCCGCAAAACCAGCACCGGATTCGAAAGAGCAGACTGGGAAACCGCAACCACCGATATCGGCACCCGGCTGCGCTCCATCACAGACAAACACGGCCCAGATTCGGTTGCCACCTACTGGGGCAACGCGGCCGATTCGGCAAACATCGTGTTGGCGCTCACCACCGCAGGGGCCTTTGGATCCCGCAACACCTACAACGTCCTGTCGCTCGAATTCACCGACCGGGGCGCTGTTGCCCAGCGGGTCTACGGAGACGAGGGCGTCATGGTCCAGCCCGACGCCAACCACACCAGCCACGCACTTTTGCTTGGAACGAACCCGGTGGTTACCCAGGGGATGGCTCTGCTTCAGCGGCGGCCCCGCATCCGGGGCGACCTGCGAGACATCCAACGCCGCGGCGGAACGCTCACCGTGGTCGACCCTCGCCAAACCGAAACGACCGCATTCGCCGACCACCATCTCGCCATTAGGCCAGGCACCGACCTCTACTTCCTCATTGGGCTGATCTCGCACATACTTCGCTCCGACCTGGCCGACCAGGCCTGGCTAGGCCTTCACACCGAGGGGCTTGAAGAGTGGTCTCGCATCACTGCCGGGGTTGACCTGGATTGGGTCGCCAAAACCTGCGACCTGCCTCGCAGAGTCATCGAAGCCGAGGCCGAGCGCTTCGCCAGCGCGCCAGCGGCGTTCGCCACCACCCGGGTTGGGGTGCAAACCGGGCCGAACACCACGCTGACCGAGTGGGCCGTTACCACCCTCAACGCCATCACCGGCAATATCGCCAAACCAGGCGGCATGATCTTCCACGGCGGAGCAACCGACCCCGCCCAGTTCCTGCTGGATGGCCTGCTGCGCAACAACTTCACCCCTTCTCGAATCGGCAACCATCCCCACATCTTTGGCGGCCTGCCCGCCACGGTGCTGGCCGACGACATCCTGTCCGACGACGAAGACCGCGTGCGGGCTCTGATTGTGTACGCGGGCAACCCCGTCATCAGCTTTCCGGACACCAAGAAGATGGAGGCCGCTCTTGAACGGCTAGACCTGTTGGTGTGTTTTGACATCTACCATTCCGACACCGGGAGTTTCGCCGACTGGTCACTGCCCGCCGTCACCCAGTTTGAGAAGCCGTCTATGCACTTCATGGTTGACAAGTACGAGCCGGTGCGGCGGCTGGAATGGAAACCTCAGGTTGTGCCTCCAACCGGCGAAGCTCGGCTGGAATGGGAGGCCATGCAAGACATCTGTGTGGCCGCCGATGCCCCCTTCCTCAACAATCCCGCCCTTCACGAGAAGGTTCTTGAGCACCGGGCCCGTGATACCTACTACCCCGAACGGGCAATGTATGAGGGCGTGATGCCGGAAGGCGTAACGCTGGACGAGGTGATCGACACCCCGGGCGGAATAGAACTGCCGGCAGAAGGCGCTGGAGCGTTCTTCGAACAGCACGTGAAGACGCAGTCCGGAAAGTTGCAGCTGGCGCCAGCGGACCTCGTTGAGGGCCTCGATCAAGCATTGGCCGATGAGGCCGCGGGCCATGAAGCAGCGGCCAGCCAAGAGTTCCCGCTGCTGTTGATCTCAGGCCAACGGCAACTGCGCAGCTTCAACACGTGGACTCACAACATGCCAAAGCTCACCGCCCCGCTGGCCGAGCCGACAGCAACAATCCATCCCGATCTTGCCAGCAAGCACGGCTTGGTCGATGGAGACAAGATTCAGCTGCAAACCTCGGTTGGTCAGATCAAGATTGGGGTAACGATCAAGGAATCCATACGGCCCGACACCGTGGCCGTTCCCCAGTTCTGGGGCCACCACTACCAATCTGGCCAGAGCCTTGCCAGGAAGCGGCCAGGAGTGAACGTCAACCAGCTGCACAGCACGGTCGAGGTAGACCACTACACGGCAATGCCAATGTTCAACGCCAGGCCTTGCCGGATTCAGGCCGATGTCGACCCGGGCCAGCTGGCAGCCGCACGGCCCTAGGCCACCGCCCCTGCCACCGCCGCTCTGGGCAGATTTCCCGGTTGTCAACATCCTTTAATTACGCTTAACTGCGTTTCTCGTCCTTCAGTTTGGAGGCGATGAATTCAAAGGACCACCACAATGGTAATGCTCGGAGCTCAGCTGGATGATCTCGCCGCTCTAACCACACGGCTGCAAACAACAGCAGGAGATGTTGGAAGCGCCAGAGAGCAATCTGTTTTGTCAACCACCAGCGTGATCGGCGAAGTAAGCGATTCAACTCGGCGTGCTCTGGAGCAGATCACGTCGTACATGCAGGCGCTTGACACTTCGGTCAGCGGGGCTGTGGCCCAGGCTGATGGCACGCAGTGGACCGGCGCCAACGCCGACCGCTTCCGGGTGGGGGCGGCAGATTTTCGGGCCGCAATGCAGTCTGGCCAGGCAGCAACCACCGACGCCTTCAGTTCATTTCAGGCCTCTGTGGCCACAATGACTGAGTCTCTGAACCAATTCGTCAGCCAGTTCTCAACCGCGCTGACCCAAGCCGAAGCCTCGGCGGTCGACATGTCCAGTGCAGTGGAAGCTCAGCGAGCGAACCTGGATCAGGCAATGAACATTGGCCTATCGGTTAGCTGACATGCCTACCGCTACTGAGTTCGATCAGGCGGCAATCGTTCTCGACGGCGCCGCCTTACAAGCAGAGCAACTGCTGGTCGGGGTTCGCGGCCTTCTTGGCCCAGACACGTTTCGAGACGGTCGCCTCCCCCTGCTGACAGATCTCACAATCGACACCGCCGAACGGACCGCCTCCCTGGTTTCAGCCGGCCTTGGCCAACAGGCAGACACCTGTAGGCGCCGGGCCGAGGTGTGCCGGGCATACGCCCAAGATCTGGCCGGCTACCGGCGTGACCTTGACCGCTGGAACCAAGACTCAGCCGTGCTGTACGGAGACGACGAAGGCCGCCTGCCTGGCCCACGCCCGAGGCGACCCCGCCGCCCAGCTTCCTGGGTCGAGCTTTAGTCAGAAGGCCCTCGCCCGGGGGTCGGCCTCACCACCGGGCCTCGAACTTCCCCCAAGAGCCTCAACGGGCTCGCAAATTCGAAAGGGCTCTCATGCCTTGGATAGATCCTGAACGGGTTCAGGTAGCCGCTAGGTATTTTCGCTCCGTCGCCGATCAGGCCGACGATCTCCAGTCGGTGATCCAACGGGGCCTCACGCTAAGCGAGTTGCCTCCGAACCTAAGCCTGATCAACTGCCGCGAGATCGACGAAGAGCTGGATTTGCTGGCGGCAATCTTGGGGCAACGGGCCGACCAGGTTGCTGGTTTCCGGATACAACTGCCGTTCGAGGGGAATCCCGAGCAGAGTCAAACTTCGACGTTGTTCGAATCTCTGCTGGACAGTGACGGGGCCAAGGCAGCAATCACCGGCAGCCTGGCTATTGAGATACTGCTGGAGAACAGGTCTAGCTTGGCCGAGACCCGCTGGCCTGATGAGGAGTTCATAACTCAGGAACGGCTGCTAGATGTGCTGGCCGACCCTGCCTCTGCCCCAGAGCTGAGTGCTGCTGTGATGGCTCTGCTTTCGAGGCCGGAGTGGATGAAGCTGTTCCAATCGGGGGTGCCACACATGGCTGATCCCGGGGATCCCATCACGGTTGCGTTCCTCGAAACTTGGCGTGAGCGCAACCAGCTCTTAACCATCCTGGCCGAACCCGCCGCTGCCGCAGTGGGCTCGGGATCCACCGTCTTCAGCGACCAGCAGTTGATTGAGCTTGGGCTGGATCCGTCTCAGCTTGAAGAAGTGGGGCTCAGCACCAACTTCCAGGACATCCTGACCGACGCGGTGAACTTCCAGACCTTCGTCCATTCGCCCCAACGAGCGAAAGACTTCATCCGGTCACTGCCAGTTCAGGGCCGGGACGGGATCGGGCTGAACATGTTCGCCATTGAAACCGCCTCTCTTCGCGAGCTTCACTTGGCCGCGGTGTCCGACCTGGGAACCACAGACGCAGACAAGCTCGAGGCGGCCGGGCTGATCGTTCGGCTGCCCGAGTCTCCCGACGGCTACCGCAACACCCAGATCACCGCAGTTCATGCCGAGGTGGCAAGAATCTTGGATTGGCGCCTCAACGGAGCCTGGGCGGGGGATCCAAACGCCCCGGGCCATAGCGGGGCCAACTGGTTCTTCTCAGGAGTGGTGGCGTCAGCCTCGGTGGGGTTAATCATTCGGGGGGATCTGGACGTCTACTATGTCGGTCTGCCGAGGGGCGTCATTCAGGATGTGGCAGACGGCAACCAGGCGCTACTGCTTGACCTCCTCGAAGGCCTCGGCCCGTGGATCCTTGGCACAGGGCCCCCCAGCCCGCATCTGCTGAAAGTCGCCACCCAATTCTGGGACGACGCAGCCGAAGAGACAGATCCGAAACGAAGGCAGGAACTGACGCTGCTTGGGAACGCGGCGCTTGCCATTCAGGAGCAAACCGTGGTTGATCCCTACCTCCAGTTGAAAAGCCTCAACGGCTTCAAGAAGCTTTCCACAAAGCTGATCTCCTTTCCCGGCGAGACACTGAGGGATGGCCCAGGCTGGCGATCAGCTGAGACTGTTATGACCGAAATGGGAGAGTTGGTAGTTCAGTCCGCGGACGGAACTGAGCTGATGGACCCGATAAGGATTGGGGACCCGATCCCAGCCAGCACCGACCCGAACAACCTGGTTCGAGACTTCGACCTGTGCGAAGTCATGACCGAACCCTTCTGCACCACGGCGGACCAGGCTGAGCTCTGGCCAGAGATGAATGACCGGATGCCATCTATTGGCGAGGTTCTGAAACTGGTCCACACCAGCCCAGAGCTCTTCGCCGCGGTGGCGTCATACCCGTCGATCGTTCCTACCAAAGACGACTCCCCCGAACGACTCCGTCGCTAAGTCGGCCAAGTCGGGCTTCAACGACCACCACCTCGCCAGAAGAATTACTCTCGAAATCTGCCCGCCGGATCTTCTGGCGGTGACTGTTTTGGCGGTTGTCGTGCGGGGGTCGCCTTTTTGGTTTGGTGCTCGGCCGATCCAAGTGCTCTTTCCCCGTCCGCTTTAGGGATTGTGGCTGGTCGAGTCTTCGCTCGACTAAGCGTAACGACGGCCTATGACAACCTC
>QIKW01000207.1 GCA_003231975.1 Acidimicrobiia bacterium | reverse complement strand
GATCTGTCCCGCATTCTGATGCCCGAGAGCTGGGAGGGCCATCCTCTTCGCAAGGACTACGCCATCGGCGAAATACCGGTGCAGTTCAAGGACGCCCCAACTGCTGGAAGAGGTTGAGATGACTGTCACCGAAGACGCACCCAGCAATGCCCAACAGGGTCAGCTCAAACACCTGCCTCGACTTGACGCGGTTCTCCGCATGAGCGAGGTGAGGGCCGCCGAACTGGCCGACGGCGAGCCAATCGCAGGCGAAAACGATCAAACAATGATCATCAACATGGGGCCCGCCCACCCCTCAACCCACGGTGTGCTTCGGCTGATGCTTGAGCTTGACGGCGAGATCGTCCGTCGCTCAAAGCCCATTGTCGGCTACCTGCACACGGGGATGGAAAAAACCGGCGAGGCCCTCACGTTCCTCCAGGGCCCAACGAACGTAACCCGGATGGACTACGCCGCTCCTCTGTTTAACGAGCTGGTGTTTTCCATGGCCGTTGAAGAACTGCTTCAGGTGGAGGTTCCAGAGCGGGCGACGTGGATCCGCATGCTCATGTGCGAACTAAACCGGATCTCGTCTCACCTGCTGTTCATGGCTACAAACGGCATGGACCTAGGCGCTGTTTCCATGATGATTTACGGTTGGCGGGAGCGAGAGCAGGTGCTTCGTTTCTTTGAGATGGTCACCGGCTTGCGGATGAACCACAACTACATCCGCCCGGGCGGAGTTGCCGCCGACCTGCCAGATGGCTGGCGAGACGAAGTGCTGGCGCTAATGGACATGCTGCCCCCACGGCTGGCCGAGTACGACACGCTGATGACCGGGCAACCGCTGTGGCGTAACCGACTTCAAGGGGTCGGCGTCCTGTCCCCAGAAGAGGCCAACGCTCTTTCAATCACCGGCCCGATTCTGCGCAGCACCGGCGTTGAATGGGACCTACGCAAGGACATGCCGTACCTGGCCTATGACCAGGTTGACTTCTCGGTTGTGGTTGGCACCTATGGAGACTGCTTTGACCGCTACGCCATTCGACTGGAAGAGATCAGGGAGTCGATCAACATCGTGAATCAGATTGTTGAGCTGATGCCAAGGGGTGACTACCGGATTCAGGATGCGAAGGTCACCCCGCCGCCGCGGGCCAGGATTGATGAATCGATGGAAGCCCTGATTCACCACTTCAAGATTTTCACCGAGGGCTTCAAGGTTCCCGAGGGCGAAGTGTATGTTGCGGTTGAGTCACCAAGGGGTGAGCTTGGCTGCTACCTGGTTAGCGACGGTGGATCCAAGCCCTTCCGCATGCACATTCGTGGCCCCAGCTTTGTAAACCTGCAAAGCTTGCCTCACATGATGGCAGACTCATTGCTTGCCGACACCGTTGCCATTATTTCCAGCGCCGACCCCATTCTGGGCGAAGTAGACAGGTAGGGGCGTTGAGCCGCTTAAGCACAGAGAATGAGGCGTTGGCCAGAGAAATTATTGCGCGCTACCCGCGGCCAAAGTCGGCGCTTATCCCGCTGCTGCATCTGGTGCAGGAACAAGACGGTTACGTTGCCGATGACGCAATGGAGCACCTGGCCGAATTGGTGGGTGTCACACCTGCCGAGGTGCTTGGAACGTGTTCGTTCTATGAGATGTTCATTCGCCACCCCGTTGGTAAATACAAGATCGATGTGTGTACCAACCTGTCGTGCCAACTGGTTGGCGGCGAAGAACTGCTGCACCATGCCGAGCAGAAACTAGGCATTAGGCCCGGGGGAACCACCGAAGACGGCATGTTCACCCTGGAAGATGTTGAGTGCATCGCAGCGTGCACCGAGGCCCCCTGCCTTCAGGTGAACTACCGCTACGAATACAAGCTTTCAAACGAAGACTTCGACCAACTGGTTGATGAGCTACGCCAAGGTGACCGACCCGAGATTCCAAACCATGGCACCCTCGGGCTGGTCCGCCAACATATCGCCCCGGATCGGCTGGCAGGAATTGCGGCACCAGAAGTTACTGGCACCCCGGCCTGGTTCGCCAGCCGTCAGCCCGAACCCGAGGCGGCGAAGTGAGCGGCAGAAGCAGCACGGCAAGCAACAACTACTTGCCCTTCGCCCCGGGCTTTGTCGACAATGACGGCCCGAAGATTGTTTCAACCCGGTTTGGTTATGAAGACAGCCATACGTTGGCCAGGTCATTGGCCACCGGGGGATACGACGGGTTAAAGCTGGCGCTGCGTCGTTCGCCCGCCGAAGTGGCGGCCGAGGTTAAAGAAGCGGTTCTGCTTGGGCGAGGCGGCGCAGGCTTTCCTGCCGGCATCAAGTGGGGTTTCATGCCACCGGTGTGGCCCAGGTATCTGGTTGTCAACGGAGACGAAAGCGAGCCGGGAACATACAAAGATCGCATGCTTATGGAGCGAGACCCGCACCAGCTGATTGAGGGCAGCCTGATTACCTGTTATGCCCTTGGCCTCAACCAATGCTTCCTTTATGTTCGGGGCGAGATGGCCCAGGCCCAGGAAAACGTTGCGCAGGCTCTCAACGATGCCTACGCCGCTGGTTTTGTCGGCAAGAACATTCTGGGATCCGATGTAAGCATCGACGTTGTGCTGCACTGGGGTGCCGGTGCCTACATTGTTGGTGAAGAGACAGCGCTGATTGAAAGCCTCGAGGGCAACCGTGGGATGCCTCGGCTGAAGCCGCCTTTCTTTCCGGCGGCGAAGGGCCTCTACATGAAGCCCACCATTGTGAACAACGTTGAGACCCTCGCCAACGTGCCTTGGCTGATGCTGAACGGCGCGGCCGAGTATCGCAAGTTCGGAAGTGAGGCTTCACCCGGCACCAGGATGGTGGCGGTAAGCGGTCATGTGAAGCGTCCTGGGGTCTATGAAATCGAACAAGGTGTTGTGTCCTTCCGGGATCTCTTCTACGGAGACAACTACTGCCAGGGAATCCGAGACGACAACGAATTGAAGGCCTTTGTGCCGGGCGGCGGGTCTGCCCCCTGGTTCTTCGAAGACCAGCTTGACCTTCTGCAAGAGGGTCGAGACGTCGGCTCGGCGGGTTCGATGTTGGGCTCTGGTGCTCTGATCGTGATGGATCACACAACCGACATCGTCAAGGCGTGTCTTCGCCTGGTCAGGTTCTTCGCCCGAGAGTCCTGTGGCAAGTGCACGCCGTGTCGGGAAGGCACAGCCTGGGAAGAGAAGGTGCTGCAACGAATCCTCGACGGCCACGGCAGACCAAACGACATCGACCTCCTGCTGGAAATTGGTAAGAACATCAGCCCTGGCACCTACCCGGTTGCATCGTTCGCCGAGCAGGGGTTAGACACTGTGCCCTTCCCCCCAAAACAAACAACGATTTGCCCCCTTGGGCCTAGCTCGGTGGCCCCAATCACTTCGGCCATTCGTCGGTTCCGAGGCGAGTTCGAGGCCAAGATTGATGCCGCTCAGTCGGCCCGGGTTGAGGCCTAACAGCGTGACTGCAACCAACGCCAACGAAACAGAAGCCGGAATCCCGTTCATCCTGAACGGGAAAGCTCTCTTGGCCAACAGCGGCGAAATGCTGATAGATGCCTGTGAGCGCAACGGCGTTCATATCCCTCGTTTCTGTTACCACCCAAGGATGAGGCCGGTTGGAATGTGCCGGATGTGCTTGGTTGAGGTTGACACGGGCCGCGGCGCTGGCCTCCAGCCAAGCTGCATGCTC
Source organism: Acidimicrobiia bacterium (assembly GCA_003231975.1). Lineage (GTDB taxonomy): Bacteria > Actinomycetota > Acidimicrobiia > Acidimicrobiales > SZUA-35 > SZUA-35. The sequence goes on along the minus strand of QIKW01000207.1, from coordinate 32,222 downwards.
ACAGTCAGCCCAGAAATGGTGGTGAACACCGAATCGACCGAAACCAAACAAGCCCAGGAGGGTGTGCTTGAACTCACCCTGATCAACCACCCACTTGACTGCCCGGTTTGCGACAAGGGCGGGGAGTGCCCGCTTCAAGACAACGCCTACGCATACGGCCCTGGCGAGAGTCGCTTTGTTGAAGAGAAGCGCCATTTCGAGAAGCCAATCTCAATAAGTAGCCTGGTTCAGCTGGATCGTGAACGCTGCATCCTTTGCGACAGGTGCACCCGCTTCGCCGACGAGGTTGCTGGCGATCCGCTGATCCATTTCATCGATCGAGGCTCCCAAACCCAGGTCAATACCTTCCCCGATCACCCCTTCTCGTCCTACTTCAGCGGCAACACCGTTCAGATCTGCCCGGTTGGGGCACTCACCGCATCCCCGTACCGGTTCAAGGCTCGGCCTTGGGATTTGGCCGAAACCGAAAGCACCGCAACCGTAGACAGCACGGGCGCCCGCATCGTGCTTCAGTCTTCCCAAGACCGCCTTGTCCGAGTTCTCGGGGTTGACTCAGATGCGGTCAACTGGAGCTGGCTTTCTGACAAGGAACGGTTCCTGCACGAGGCCACCGATTCCAACGACAGGCTCACCGAACCACTGGTTCGCTCCGCGGATGGCCTTACCCCGGCCCGGTGGACCCATGCTTGTGAGCTGGTGGGCGACGCGCTGAACGTAACTGCCAGCCAAATTGGGGTGATAGGCGGCTCTCGCCTGCCGTTGGAAGGCCAGTATGCGTGGGCCAAGCTGCTGAGAGGCGAGCTGGGGATCAGCAACGTCGATGCCCAACTGGGTGACGGCCTGCCTGGTGAAGTGATGCTTGGTCTGCCGCGGGCAACCATTGCCCAGGCCTGCGCGCCAGCCGGTGTGGTTTTGATTCTGGGGGCCGACCCAAAAGAAGAGCTGCCAAGCCTCTATCTGCGCCTTCGCCACGCCGCGTCCCAAGACGGAACCAAGATCATCGAGTTAACGCCAAGGGCCACCGGGCTTTCCCCAAACGCGGCCATTAGCGCCCACCCGCTTCCTGGCCAGGTTGGCGTGGTTGCCGCCGCCATTGCCGATGGCAAACTAGACGCCGAGGTTGGAGGCGTGGCGCCAGGCCAACTTGGCGCCATTGCCGAACTGCTTGGATCCGGGGCCCCAGTAACGGTCATCGTTGGCCGGGGGAACCTTGCTGAGTCGGCCTCGTTCACCGTCGACGCCATAGCCGCGCTGCAACGGGCTGTCCCCGAAGCCAGGTTCCTCAGCGGCCTCCGCCGGGGGAACGTGCACGGCGCCCTTGAACTGGGCTTCGCCCCAGGGCTTGCTTTTGGGGGGGGCCTCAGCGAAGATCCAGGGCTTGACACCGCCGGGATCCTCAGGGCGGCAGCCAACGGCGAAATCGAAACGCTGCTGCTGTTGGCAGCAGACCCACTGGCTGACTTCCCAAACAGTGAGCTGGCCGCCGATGCACTGAAAAACGTTGCCACCGTAGTAGCGGTAGACACTTTCCTAACGGCCTCGACTCAGCAGGCAAATGTTGTGCTTCCGGCTGCTATGACCGGAGAGGTCGACGGGGCGTTCCTCAACCTCGAGGGCAGGCTTTCGCCTCTGCGAGCCAAGGTAAGTGCCCCAGGCCAAGCCAGGCCCGACTGGATGATTGCGGTAGAGGTTTCCCAATCAGTTGGCACCCCCCTTGATTTCGGGTCTATCGACGACGTCCGAGCTGGTTTGGCAGCCGATGTTTCGGTGTTCGGGTCGCTCAACTGGGATCTGTTGGGCGCCTCCGGCGACGGCCCGCTATTGGAATTCAACAGAACCTGGGAGCCTCAGTTTGGTGAACCGGTCGTTGCCCCTCTGCCAGACGGCTACGGTCTCCGGCTGATAGTTGACCGCAAGCTCTGGGATCTGGGAACCATGGTGCAACAGTCTGAATCTCTGCGTGACTTGCCAGAAGTTGCCGCCGTTCATCTTTGTCGCCAAGACCTAGAGGGCCTAGGCGTCTCTGAGGGAGACGACGTGTTGGTTGAATGGTCGAACGGGTCGCAAAGCCTTCAGGTTCGGCGCGAGGTTGGCCTGCCTCGTGGAGTGGCCCGCATTCCATTCCGCCTACCTGGGTTCAACGTTGGCGATTTGTTGAGCAGCGAAGACCTGGTCGCCGAAATCAGGGTAACGGTCACCTAGTGAGAGAGCCCGGCCACCCCTTCCTCTCAGACGGCGTGAATTTCGGCGATGTCTTGTTGTCTTTGGTGATGGTTGTGATCGCGTTTGTGTTGTGCCTGGTTGCAACCATGCTGATGGTGTGGTTCGAACGCAAGGTTGTTGGCCGCCTTCAGAACCGACTTGGGCCAAACGTTGCCGGACCGTTCGGTCTGCTGCAAACCTTGGCCGACGGAATGAAGCTGTTCTTCAAAGAAGACATCATCCCAACAAAGGCTGACCGATTCGTATTTCAGCTGGCCCCGTACCTTGCCCTGGTTCCGGCATTTCTAACCTTCACCCTGATCCCTTTGGCTGGAGACTTTAGTGAAGGCGGGTCCGCCAGCAGCACAATTGCTGGCCGCGAGTTCTTCTGGCAGGTGGCAGACGTACCCGTTGGGATCCTGTTCTTACTGGCAATGAGTTCACTTGGCATTTACGGGATCCTCCTGGCCGGTTGGTCAAGCGGATCTAAGTATCCGCTGCTGGGATCGGTTCGGGCTTCGGCCCAGGCCATCTCATATGAGGCCGCCCTCGGGCTGTCTCTGGCTGCGGTGATTCTGGTAAGTGGAACCCTCAGCACTCAGGACATTGTTGCCGTCCAGGCCGGTGAGGGCTTTGGTGGGATCATCCCGAATTGGAACGTGATCGTCACCGGTTTTGTGCCCTTTGTCGTGTTCCTGGTTGCAGGCACTGCCGAGCTAAACCGCCCACCGTTCGACTTGGTTGAGGCAGAGCAGGAACTTGTTGGCGGTTTTCATACCGAGTACTCCTCAATCCGGTTCGCCCTCTTCTTCTTGGCTGAGTTCATGAACACCGTGACAATGGGAGCCATCATCGTCACTTTGTTCTTTGGCGGTCCGTCAGGGCCCAACCCAGGGGGCACCTTCGTTGGCCCGCTTGTTGGGTTTGGCTGGTTCTTCGCAAAACTCTTGGTGTTCCTGTTCATCTTCGTCTGGTTCCGGGCCACGTTGCCCCGCGTCAGGTACGACCAGCTGATGGACCTTGGGTGGAAGGTTCTCATTCCAATCTCACTGGCCTGGTTGCTGATCCTGGGAGCCATTCGCATCGCAAGGGATGGCAACATTGGGGTGGCCAACGACGTGGTCGGCGATGCCGCCTTTGTGCTGGTGGTTGGAATGGTGATCTTGGGTCTCGGTTACTGGATGGTTCGCACCGCAGTTGTGAATGCCAGAGCGGAACGAATGGAAGCAGCGGGCCTAACCGAGGTGGCTGTTTTGCCAGACAGTCGGACCGAACAGGAGATCAGCTGATGGGCTATTTCGAGGGGTTTGCCGTCACGTTGAAGAAGTGGGGCGAAGGCGTCACCACCAAGGAGTACCGGGCAGGCAAGTTAGATAGCAAGGGCGAAATCAGCCCGAAAGATCAGAAAGCTCCGAAACCAGAAAGGGCCCACGGCAGGCATGTTCTGAACCGTTACGAAGACGGCATGGAAAAATGCATCGGCTGCGAGCTGTGCGCCGGTGTATGCCCGGCGAAGTGCATCTATGTGCGGGGCGCAGACAACCAGCCAGAAGATCCAACGTCGCCGGGTGAGAGGTTCGGCTTTGTCTACGAAATCAACTACCTCCGCTGCATCCACTGCGACCTCTGTGTCGAGGCTTGCCCAACGCAGGCAATTACCGAGACGAAGCTGTTTGAGTTCTCGTTCACGAACCGGGAAGACGCCATTTACACGAAGGCCGAGTTGCTAGTAGACAACGATGGCCTACCCCAGCATCTGCCGTGGGAAGACTGGCGGCCGGGTGAGGACGAATTTACCTCGGGGTGGATGCGGGCCACAGCATCGTCTGGCAAGGTGCAGTACGAAAACACCGTCGGTTGGTCTGGCGAGCTGGGTTATGGAGTGCGGGCGCCCGAGATGGGCCAACGCCACCCAGGCGAATCCCCGCCTGACGCAGACACAGACCAGTCAGGCGCCACCAGCGGCGAAGATCAAGGCAGCCACCACTGATGGTAGACGTAGTGGTGTTTCTGATCTCCGCTGCCATTGTGCTTGGCGGGGGGCTAGGGGTGATCCTTTTCGCTAACCCCGTGCACAACGCTCTTTCGCTAATCGCCACTCTGTTCGGCGTCGCTGTTTTGTTCATCATCCAGGGCGCTCAGTTCCTGGCGCTTGTGCAGGTTGTTGTCTATGCCGGGGCAATCGTTGTGCTCTTCCTCTTCGTGATCATGCTGCTTGGTGTAGATCAGGCCGAAGACCTCCAAACCGAGCCCCTGGTCGGTCAGAGAGCGCTGGCTGGCGTCGGAGCTGGCTTAATCTTCCTGCTGGTGCTTGGCGGGCTGTTCCTGTCTGGACCAACCGACGGCCCTGGCAACACCGCGATTAGTGGCCAGCAGGCTGCTGTCACTCCCATCGACGATTCACCAGACGTCGAACAGTTGGCCCGAGACCTCTTCACCCGTAACATCCTGGCGTTCGAGGCCACTGCCCTACTTCTCACTATTGCCACCATTGGCGCTGTGGTATTGGTGAGAAACCGTGGCGGCGAGGATCTCGCTGTCGACAATCCAGGCTCCGCGGCCAACTGAGTTCACCATGTACTTTGTCACCAATCAGCGCCACCAAATCGAAGCGCCCCACAACGAAACAGCCACGTTCCAGCAGGGAGCGGGCCCGTGGAGGTAACCGAAACGTGGTACCTGGTGCTCAGCGCGATGCTTTTTTCGCTCGGTGCTTTCGGGTTGCTCACCCGACGGAATCCCCTTGTCATGTTCATGTCGGTCGAGTTGATGCTTAACGCCGTGAACATCAGCTTCGTTGCCTTTTCAACTGCGCTGAACGACCTGGCAGGCCAAACCGCGGTGTTCTTTGTGCTGGTGGTCGCCGCCTCAGAGGTGGTTGTCGGTCTGGGCATCGTTGTGGCTCTGATGCGTCGCAGGCCAACCGCCACAGCCGACGACTTCGCCGAGTTGAAGGGTTAGCCGATGCTTGAAGCTGCCTGGCTGATTCCTGCGCTTCCGTTGACCGGGTTTTTATTGTTGGTGTTGTTTGGAAGGAAGCTGGCCGAGCCTGTAGCTGGCTGGCTGGCAACGGCAATGATGGCGGCCAGCTTCGTCGCAACCGTGGTTGTGTTTCTCGGTCTCTCCGGCCGTGAGCCTGCGGATCGGTTCTTCCTGCAAACAATTTTCACCTGGGTCCCCGCCGGTTCGTTCCAGGTAGACATCGGTTTCCTAGTTGATCCCCTCTCGATCACGATGAGTCTCTTCATCACCGGTATCGGCACGCTCATCCACCTTTACTCGATCGGCTACATGCACGGGGATCCGAACTTCTCGAAGTTCTTCCTTTACCTCAATCTGTTTGCCGCCTCGATGCTGCTGCTGGTGCTTGGAGACAACCTCCTTCTCACGTTCCTCGGCTGGGAGGGGGTTGGGCTTTGCTCCTACTTCCTGATCTCGTTCTGGTTCACAAGCGACTCGAATGCATCGGCAGGCAAGAAGGCGTTCGTCACCAACCGCGTTGGAGACTTCGGGTTCATGCTTGCCATGTTCCTTTTGTTTCGCGAGATCGGCTCCATTCGCTACGCCGACATCATCGTCGGTGCGCCGGGCCTGGCCATAGGGGCCGCCACCACCATCACGTTGCTAATGCTTCTGGCCGCCACAGCCAAGTCGGCTCAGATCCCATTGTTTGTTTGGCTGCCAGACGCCATGGCGGGCCCCACCCCTGTTAGCGCCCTCATCCACGCCGCAACCATGGTTACCTCGGGTGTTTACCTGCTTGTGCGGCTGAACCCGGTTCTTGGCGCGGCCGAAGCTTGGTCTGTCACCCTGATTGCCTGGGTCGGGGCGTTAACCGCCCTGGCTGCGGCGCTCGCGGCGGTTGTGCAGACCGACATCAAGAAGGTGCTCGCCTATTCAACCATCAGTCAACTTGGCTATCTGTTCATGGCTGTTGGGGTTGGCGCCTACGTGCCTGCCATGTTCCACATGATCACCCACGCCTTCTTCAAGGCGCTGTTGTTCCTGGGCTCAGGCTCTGTGATCCATGGCCTCGACGACGAACAAGACATGCGCCGGATGGGTGGGTTGGCGAAGTTGATGCCAATAACGGCAGGCACCTTCATTGTCGGTTGGCTGGCTATCGCTGGCGTTCCCCCATTCAGCGGCTTCTGGAGCAAGGACGAAATATTGCTCTATGTATTCGACCAGAGCCCGCTGCTCTGGTTCGTTGGCCTCGTTACCGCGCTGCTCACCGCCTTCTACATGACCCGCCAGGTGATTCTCACCTTCTTTGGCCGCCAACGATTCTTTGATGCTCATGAAAGTGAAATCCAAGCCGCATTCGTAACCAAGCTGGAGGTTGTCAACCAGGGTTTCGGCGAGGCAAGAACCGCAGTCGACACTTCAAAGCTGGCTATTGAAAAGGCCGCAAGCGATGTCGCAAAGCGTGAAGAAGGTGTGGTCACAGCCCAGTTGGCGCTTGAAGAGGCAACGCTGGCAGTCAGCGGTTCCAGCCCCGAAGCCGAAGGGCACGAAAAACTAGTGAAGGCGCTGAACAAGGCAAGCAAAGGCGTCCCCAAAGCTGAATCGGTGCTCACAAAGGCGCTGGCGAAGGCCACCGAGGCCCACCAGGGTTTGCAGGCCGCAGAAGCAGCTCTAGTTGACACAGCCGCCGCCCGCCGCGGCATAGAAGACCAACGCCTGGCCGCTCCCGAAGTTGCCACGCATCCCACTGCGTTGTCGCCTAAGCCCGACGTTTCCGGCTTTGAAGACGCTATGCCTCAGAGCTACCGAGACCGCCAGGAGTACCACCCTCACGAATCTCCGTGGACGATGACCCTGCCTCTCGTGGTGCTGGCTGGCTTGGCCTTCGCAGGCGGCCTGTTGAACCTCCCTTTCGCCAAGAACCTGAAGTTTCTAGAGACCTGGCTGGAGCCTTCTCTCTTCGGCAACGAGCGACACATTGGTGTAACCACTGGAACCAAATGGATCCTGGCTGTGATCGCTATTGCGGTGGCCCTGGTTGCAATCGCCGCCGCGTTCGCGGTGTACCTGCGGGCAAGGCGCAGCCCCGCAAGCTTGGAGCGAAGTGAGTTTGGATTGGCTGTTTCCTATGACGAAGCCATTGCCAATGTTGCCGGGGGGCCAGGCAAGCGAGGCTTTGACGTGGCCGCGATGTTCGACAGAACCGTTGTGGACGGAGCGGTTAACGCGGTGCCAACCGCAGTGAGGTCTGCCGCTGGCTGGATTCGATTGCTGCAGCCCGGCCTTGTGCGGTCCTATGGCGTCATGGTCGTTCTCGGAACGGGCGCAGTAACACTGCTGCTTCTCAGGAGCCTCTTTCTATGAGCGCTTCCATGATATTCGGCGCCCAGAATGTGTCTTGGCCCTTGCTGCCATCTCTGATCCTTGTGCCGGTGGCCACAGTTCTGGTGCTGTTAGTTCTTCCAAAGTCACGGCCGGATTATCTGAAGGTAGTTGCTCTGGCTGGCACCAGTGTTACTGGCGCCCTCTCCGCGTACCTGCTGTGGGCGTTCAACAAGTCAGACGGCGGGCTTCAGTTTGTCGTGCGAGAAGCCTGGGTGGAAGACCTTGGGCTTCAGTGGTTCTTGGCCGTCGACGGGATCTCGTTGTTCCTCGTTGTGCTCACCGGCCTGCTGTTCCCAGTAACGATTCTGGCCACCGACCCCCATCACGATCACAAGCCGTACTACATCTGGCTCACACTTTTGATGGCAGGCACTATGGGTGTGTTCATGGCCCTAGACATGTTGCTCTTCTTCGTTTTCTTCGAAGTGGTGCTGGTTCCGATGTACTTCCTCATCGGTGGCTGGGGTCACGGCAACCGGGTTTACGCCGCGCTGAAGTTCTTCATTTTCACGATGGCAGGCTCAGCGCTAATGCTGGTTGCGCTTGTCTCAACCGCAGTGCTCACAGCTCGCAGCACCGGCAACCCCCTCACGTTCGACGTTGTTGAGCTTGCCCAAACCCAAACTCTCGGTCGTACTGCTGAGATTCTGATCTTCTTGGCGTTCGCCCTTGGCTTCGCAGTAAAGGTTCCGCTGTTTCCGCTGCACACTTGGCTGCCCGACGCCCACACAGAAGCGCCAACCGCGGGGTCGGTAATCCTGGCGGGCGTGATGTTGAAGCTGGGGGCCTATGGCTACATCCGCTTTGGCCTCTACCTTTTCCCGAACGCAGCTCACAGTCTTGCCTGGCTGTTTCTCACCCTCGCTGTTGTTGGCATTGTTTATGGCGCAGTAGTGGCCACGATGCAAACCGATCTCAAACGGCTCGTTGCCTACTCATCTGTTGCCCACATGGGTTTCATTATTCTCGGGATCTTTGCCTTCAACAGCTTGGCGTTGCAAGGGGCGGTGATCCAAATGGTCAACCACGGTCTGTCAACCGGAGCCCTTTTCATACTGGTTGGCTGGATCTACGAAAGGCGTCACACGCGCGAGATCTCTGCCCTTGGTGGCCTTCAGCGATCGGCCCCGTTGTTCGCTGGGATCTTTACGCTGGTGATGTTGTCCAGCATTGGTCTTCCCGGTCTCAATGGATTTGTTGGTGAGTTCCTTATTCTGATCGGAGCCTTCCAGACCGTTCAGTGGTTCGCAGTGGTTGCCACAACCGGGGTAATCCTGGCTGCGCTGTATCTACTTTGGGCCTTCCAGCGGGTGTTTCACGGAACGCCCGACGGTGAGAATGCCAAGATGGCCGACCTGCGGGTTTCCGAGCTGTTCTCGATCGTTCCCTTGTTGGCGCTCATCGTGTTCTTGGGGATCTATCCCAAACCAGTGCTAGAGCGGATTGAACCCGCGGTTAACCAGTTGTTGGCCCACGTCGAGGCGAACGTTCAGGAACTCGATCAGCAAGAGCCCGAGGCGCCACCTGTCCCGGCAGGGGTACAGCAACTCACCGAGGCGCTTGAGGGAACCGAAACCGGGGGAGAGGGCGAATGAATACGTTGTTCGCCCAGGAAGCCCAGATTCCAGATATCGAATGGTCGCTGATCTGGCCACTGCTGATTCTGTCGTTGGCGGGCGTAATTCTGATCACAATCACCTCCCTCGTACCACGCACCCGAACCGGGTCGTTCCCGGCCGCCTTCACCGCCGCATCAGCCATTACGGCTGCCATGTTCATCCCGTCCACTGTGGCCAGGGTGAACGACCAGCAATTGGTTAACGGGAGGGCCGAGTTCTACGTGCTGGCCCGTTCCATTGCGGTAGACAACTTCACCCTTTTCATCACGGGGGTGATTTGTTTGGCCGTTGCCATGTCTGCGTTCTTGCTTGATGACTACCTACGGCGGGAAGGCCTTGAGAGCCCAGAGTGGTATGCCCTGTTGATGTTGTCGGCCTCAGGGGGTGTTTTGCTGGCGTCGGCAGAAGATCTGATTGTTGCCTTTGTCGGCCTCGAGATCCTCTCAATTGCGGTCTATGTGCTGGCCGCCCTGCACCTTCGCCGCTCAGAGTCTCAAGAGGCCGGGTTCAAGTACTTCGTGCTTGGGGCCCTCTCGTCTGCCATCTTCCTTTACGGGATCGCCTTGGTCTATGGAGCAACGGGGTCAACGAACCTCAGAGGCATCAACGACTCCATGTTTGCGGTAAATGATCGGGGCCTTGTGCCAGCCCAGGACTCGTCGCTGTTGCTGGTTGGGATTGCCTTCATGCTGGTTGGGTTTGCCTTCAAGGTCTCGGCTGCCCCGTTCCACATATGGACCCCAGACGTCTACCAAGGCGCACCGTCACCCGTTGTTGGCTTCATGGCTTCAGGGGTGAAGGTTGCCGCATTCGCCGGATTCCTACGAGTGTTCCTCTATGGCTTTTCCGACCTGCAAGAAGAATGGCTGCCAATTGTTGCTGCGCTGGCCGTGATCACCTTGGTTGTTGGATCCTTCGTAGCCGTAGTCCAAACCAATATCAAGCGGATGATGGCGTACTCATCGATCACCCACGCCGGTTTCATGTTGATCGGGCTCCACAGCGCAACCAAAGACGGACTAGGGGGAAGCGGTGGCCCTGAGATTCTTGGCAGCTCGGCGATCCTGTTCTACCTCTTCAGCTATTCGGTGATGGTGCTTGGCACCTTCGCGGTGATCACAGTGATGGGCCGCACCGGCGATGGTCAGCACAGCATCGACAGCTACCGAGCGCTGGCTCGCTCGCAACCGCTGCTGGCAGGCTTGTTCGTTGTGTTGCTCTTCGCCCAGGCCGGCATTCCCTTTACTTCGGGGTTCGTTGCGAAGTTCCGGGTGATCCTGGCTGCGTCTGAGGATCAGAACTACGTGCTGGCAGGTGTTGCCATGCTGGCCGCCGTGGTTGGGGCCTATCTGTACCTGCGGGTGGTGGTAGCCATGTTCCTGGAAGACGAAACAGATGATGCGGTGGATGTAGCGGCCGCCGATGCTGGCGACAGTGAGCCAATAGATGTGCCGCCGGCGGTGCTAACAGTGCTGGTGATTTCGGTGGTCGTAACCCTTGCCCTGGGTGTGCTACCCGACCTTGGTGGCAGCTTCTTAGACAACGCCGCCGCCACCCTCACCCAACTGCGGGATTAGATGCGGGCGGCTGTCGCCGACTCCGGGTTGGGCCCTGGTGGGTATCTCGGCCTATCCAGTCAGGAGCGAACGGCCCAAGCTTGCTGCTGTTTTGCATGAGAGGCTACGTAGCGATGATCCGGAGGTGAACATCATGACAAGTAAAAGAAGCCATCCATACACCGTGGTGATTGGAGCGAACGACTCCTTCTATAGAGAAGAGCTTGCAGCCTCGGTTGAGGGCCAGCCAGGGTTCAAGCTGATCGGTTCCAGCCCAACTGCTGTGCAGGCGGTTGACTTGGCAGTGCATTGCGGTGCCGACGCGTTGGTGTTGGTTGATGAATCCCCAGGGCTGCTTGGCCGCGATGTTCTGTCGATCCTGGCCAAGGATCTTCCGGCCGCCAAGGTGATTATCACAACGCGTGGCGATGCGCCCGGCCTGGCCTCGGCGAACACCAATGTGTTCGCGGCCCTTGAAGACCGAGACGTTAATGGCGTTGGGGTTGCCCTTGAAGGCCTTCTGGAATGGTTCGCTCGGCCAGACGCGCGACTCAATCGAAGGTTGTCGCCAGATCGCCGCCTCACCCAGGACTGGGCAAAGACGTTCGCCCAGCGCCGCATTGTGGCCAGGCGGACTATCGAACCGGCGTGGTGCCGTTCGAACAATTTTGCTCAGCCGCCAGATGCGGCCGAGTCTCCTGCCGGGTCGGCAATCGCCAGGTCATAAGGATCGTCGAGCCACCGATCTGGCAACGAGACCACCTGGGGCCCTCTGGTATGGCCGCGGGCTACCCGCCAGTTCTCTTGTGGTAAATCGTGATCGGCAATCTGTGACAGGAGATTGTCGAGTTCGGATAGCGAACTGATCCCGCCAAGCTGAGAGCGAATAGCACCACCGACCGGGTATCCCTTCAAATACCAGGCCGTGTGTTTGCGAAACTCTCTACAGCCGCGGCTTTCGTCACCCATCCACTTCACCAACAGAGATGCGTGTTCTTTCATTACCGGGATCACTTCGTGAGTTGTGGGATGCAGTGGCACAGCCGAACCGTTCAGGGCCGCGTCAAGTTGGCCGAAGAGCCACGGCCTTCCGAGGCAACCGCGGCCGATCACAACGCCGTCGCAGCCGGTCTCATTCATCATCTTCACCGCGTCGCCAGCTTCCCAGATGTCGCCGTTGCCAAGAATCGGAATGTGGGAAATGGTCTCTTTGAGTTTGGCGATCGTTGACCAGTCGGCCTGACCCGAATAGAGCTGGGCCACAGTTCGACCATGAAGGGCGATGGCACTAACTCCCAGGTCGGCAGCGATCCGCCCGCACTCGAGATAGGTAACGTGGTTGTCGTCGATACCCACCCGGTACTTGATAGTTACCGGCACACCGGCTGGTGTGGCGGCATCCACAGCAGCGCCAACAACGCCTGCAAACAGTTTGCGCTTAAACGGAAGTGCACCTCCGCCACCGTTACGGGTGACCTTGCGAACCGGGCAACCGAAGTTCAGATCAATGTGGTCAACCCGACCATCGCCAACCAACCTCCGAACGGCCTCGCCAACGTAGAAGGGGTCTACCCCGGCCAGTTGGAGAGAGCGAGGTGATTCGTCTGGGTCAAAGCCCGCTAGCCGCTCGGTTTTGGTTGAGCCCTCGATGAAGGCGCGAGCCGAGATCATTTCACTGACGTAGAGGCCTCCGCCAAAGCGGCGGCATAGTCGACGGAACGGCGCGTTGGTTACCCCAGCCATAGGGGCCAACACCACCGGCGAAGCAAGTTCGATCGGGCCGATTCGCACCCGCTCATTCTGGCCCGCCAGATCGAACTTCGGGCGCGCGGCCCCCCATCGATCCTAAGACGGACCCCCCAAGCGCGACCTCAAGGTTGAGTTGACGTTGAGACGCCACCGAGGCTGGCCCACCGGACAGGGTTGGGTACTTCTTCTCAAGTCGCCGACATAGAACAACAAATAACTACATCTATCCGTTAGACAGAACCACTGCAACGATCGGAGACGTGATCGTGGCAACGGTGGTTGGCACCAACCGCTCTGCTGCTGGGCGAGTGTTTGAGCGCCCTTGTCTGGTGTTGCACCGTCAAATAAATCTGGGCAGTTTTACTCAAGTCACCCCTATCCCCGTCCGATTCAAACAACCTATAACAACAAGCAGAGTCAATGATGTACCGAAATCCGACGGAGGTTGGGCGATGACATTCAGTTCACGTGTGAAACTCAAGGCAAGGCGGTGGCTGTTGGCGGCGACTCCCGCTTTCCTGGTAACCGTTCTGGTAGCTGGCGTGTTGGCACCAACATTGTTGAGCCCGCGCCCGGCTGGTGGAGGGAACCCTGCTGGCGGTCCGCTGGCTTTCACCGGGGCCGACACTGGGACTCTGCTGGCGATAGGGCTGTCGCTCTTGCTCAGCGGTGTAGTTCTGGCCGCCATCGCAATCGAACTCGCCCGCCGGCGCAGGGAGTCTGAGATTCACATCTAGAACCCAAAATCGAACCGAAGCCGCAGTGGTAGGCACCACCTCGACCCCTCCAGTTCGGGGCGGTGTCTACCACTCTTATGTGCCAACAATCAGCTAACACCAGCATCAGTGATCGGAACCGGCCAGTATTGTGAACATGACGGCAATCGGAGCGATGATCATGCGGGAGGTGCCGCCCGGAGCGGTGGCAGCCCACGCACAGTTAATTCAGCAAGGGTTCGAAGAACTTTGGGTGGTTGAGGATCTTCCATACAGCGGCGGTATCAGCCAGATGTTGGCTGTTCTGGAAGCCACAGAGAACGTGGTTGTTGGCCACGGAATTGCTCCCGCCCCTTTCCGCAATCCGGCTGCGTTGGCCATGGAGTGGGCCACGCTGGCCGAACTTCACCCTCATCGCATAGCGGGCGGCATTGGCCACGGCGTTCCCGAATGGATGGCACAGATCGGCCAGTCGGTTGAATCGCCGCTCACCTTGCTTCGCGAAACTATTGAGGCAGTCCGGCTTCTACTGGCGGGCGAACTAGTGACGGCAGACGGAAGATACGTGCAGCTGAAAGAAGTGGCGCTTCACTTTCCACCGCTTCAGATTCCAAGGGTCTCAGCCGGAGTTACCGGCCCGAAGTCTCTGAAGCTGTCCGGAGCGGTAGCCGATGGCACCATTCTGCCCTCGGGCAAGAGTCCCCAGGATGTCCAGCAGGCTAGGGCCCTTATCAATGAGGGGCGGGCCGAGGCCGGACGCACAGACGAGCACCGGCTCACCGTTTTTACCGGCTTCTTCTGCGGTGATGAGAGCACCCTGCCAGCGCCACCACCGTATGCACCCTCGGAAAGCTGGGCCGCAATTGGCCCTAACCCCGAAGCTGTTGCTGAGATGTTGCAGGCTTTGGTGGCGGCCGGAGCCGATTCGATCGTGTTAGTTCCTTACGGCACAGACTCAACCGAGCAACTGCAATTGGCTGCAACCGAAATTGCTCCTCGCCTCGACCGCTGAGGGGGCTCTCTGTTCCCTGCCGTCGACAGGTTCAACTTGGCGTAGCCTCGGCGAATGAGCAGCAACACGATAGCCGTGGTCACCGGATCCAATTCGGGCATTGGCCGCTCCACAGCAATTCACCTGGCCCAGAAGGGCTTCACTGTCTATGGCACGATGCGGTCACTAGACAGAGGGCAGAAGCTAAGCAAAATGGCAGAGGCCGCCGGGGTGTCGGTGCTCCCTATAGTCTGCGACGTCACCGACAGCAGCTCGGTTGCAGACGCTATGAGCCAGGTTCTCGCCGACGCCGGCAGCATCGATGTTCTTGTTAACAACGCCGGTGTTGGGGGCAACGGCACCGTTGAAGAGTGCTCCATTGACCGCTTCGCCGAGGTGATGGATGTGAATCTCCATGGCGCTGTCCGATGCATTCAGGCCGTTCTTCCCCAGATGAGGGAGCGAGGCAGCGGCACGATTGTGAATGTCACCTCAATAATCGGCCAATTCGCAGCAGTCGGTCAAGCTCCCTACGTGGCCTCCAAGTTCGCGGCTGAAGGCATGAGCGAAGAGTTGGCCCACGAATTGGCCCCTTTCGGGATCCGAGTAGTGATTGTGCAGCCCGGGGTTGTGAAGACGGCGATCCTGCCAAAGAACATGGATGTTCCGAACAAAACGGGAGCCTACGACATGCACTACCAGCGCCTGTTCGACTTCTACGCAGCAGGCCTGCAAGCCCCGGGTGACCCGGCTGACACTGCGGCCACGATCTATGAGGCAATAACAACTGATGAACCGAAACTGCGTTGGACCTGCGGGTGGGGCGGGCCTGAAATCACTGCGTCGCGCCCGAAGGTGACTAATGAGCAATGGGTGGCGCTGGGTGCCATCCACGACAGTGAGGCCTACCGCGCCCGCTTCCAGGAACTGTTCGGCCTAAACATCTCACCACCCACTCAGGCGGTTGGGTGAGCGACCACCTAATCGATCAACACGATCGCTGGCTGTTTAATGAAGGAGCCCATCACAGGCTCTTCGACCTGCTGGGGGCACAACCGCTGACCTCTATGGCTGCCTCGGGGCGCCGTTTTGCGGTGTGGGCCCCCGAAGCGTTGCACGTGTGGGTAGTCGGCGACTTCTCAGATTGGGAGCCAAACGACAAGTACCGTCTTCAGCCCCAGGGAGATTCTGGGATCTGGGCAGGAACGGTGCCCGAGGCCAAGGTTGGTCATCGTTACAAGTTCCGAATTGGCACCAAGGCCGGCTACGACGTTGAACGGGCTGACCCGTTGGCGTTTGCGGCCGAGTTGGCGCCAGCGACAGCCTCTGTTGTCACAGACCTCAGCTACCAATGGAATGACCAGGCCTGGCTCGGCGAACGGGGGGCCAAACAGGCCATCGATCAACCGATCTCGATTTATGAAATGCACGTTGGCTCCTGGCGTCATGCCGAGGCCTACCGCAGCCTCTCATGGAGCGAACTGGCCGCTCCGCTTGCTGAATACGTCCTGTCGTGTGGTTTCAGCCACGTTGAGTTACTGCCAATAATGGAGCATCCCTTTTACGGGTCGTGGGGCTACCAAACAACGGGCTACTTCGCCCCAACCGCGCGTTACGGCTCGCCAACCGACTTCATGGGGTTCGTAGACCAACTGCATCAGAGCGGCGTTGGCGTGATCTTGGATTGGGTGCCGTCTCACTTCCCGTCAGACGATTTTGCTCTCGGCAACTTTGATGGCTCCCACCTCTTTGAACACACAGACCCCAAGGAAGGGTGGCATCAGGATTGGCAGAGCTACATCTTCAACTACGGCAGGCACGAGGTGCGCTCGTTCCTTGTCAGCAGTGCCTTGCACTGGATCGAGAGGTACCACATCGACGGGATAAGGGTGGATGCCGTTGCCTCAATGCTCTACCGAGATTATTCACGCGAAGAGGGCGAATGGATCCCAAACAAATTTGGCGGCAGAGAAAATCTCGAAGCCATTCAGTTCCTTGGCGAGCTCAACACCGCGGTTGGCGCCACTCACCCCGATGTGATCACGATCGCAGAAGAATCAACCGCCTTCCCCGGTGTAACCCGCCCCGTTGATCAGGGCGGGCTTGGCTTTCACTACAAGTGGGACATGGGCTGGATGCACGACACGCTTGCCTACCTGGCCAATGATCCCGTGCACCGACGTTTCCATCACAGTCAGGTCACGTTTCGCGGCGTCTACGCCTTCAGCGAGCAGTATGTGCTGCCGCTCAGCCACGACGAGGTTGTGCACGGCAAGGGTTCGCTACTGACGAAGATGCCAGGCGATCAGTGGCGCCAGTTCGCAAACCTCCGGCTTCTGTATGGCAATCAATGGTTCACCCCCGGCAAGAAGCTGCTTTTCATGGGTCAAGAGTTTGCTCAAGGCACTGAATGGAATCACGATCACCCTTTGGACTGGAGCCTGCTTGAGGCTGAAAGCCATGCTGGGATACTGCGTTGGATCAGTGACTTGAACCGCCTCTACTCAGCCGAACCGGCCCTCCATGTAAACGACGCCAGCCCAAGAGGCTTCCAGTGGGTGGTTCTTGATGACGGCGACAACTCGGTGCTGGCATGGCTTCGTCTTGGGAACGAGTCTGATCGCCCCGTGCTCTGTGTGTTTAACCTCACACCAATTCCTCGGCCCGACTATCGCATTGGCACCCCAATAGGGGGCGCCTGGGAGGTGCTGGCAAACAGCGACGACTCTGGCTATGGAGGCAGTGGGCACCCAGTTCCAGAGCTGATCGAAACCACTGAAACAGGGTGCCACGGCCAGCTTCAGTCACTAACCATTGCCCTGCCACCATTGGCCGCGATGGCTCTTGGCCCTGTCTCGCCCGGTTCCGCCTAAGGGGCCAGCCCTTATCGCTGGCGCTACTTGGGCGAGATTTTGGGCCAAACCCGCGCAGAATCTTGGTCGAACGGCCCAGGGAAGGGTAGCATCGCTCCCCGTGTCGGACTTCCTTCGTGACTATGCGATTGTTGCCATTTTTGGCGGCCTGGCAGTGCTACTGGTTGGCACCTTCATAGGGGTCTCTGGCTTTATTCGTCCGAACCGCCCAACCAAGGCCAAGGTTGAAAACTACGAGAGCGGGGTTGACCCGGTTGGTGACAGCTGGTCTCAAAGTCAGATCCGGTACTACATCTTTGCCCTATTGTTCGTGATGTTTGATGTTGAGGCGGTGTTCATCTTTCCTTGGGCAACCAGGCTTGAGGCCTACGGCTTGTTCGGTCTGGTTGAGATGGTCATCTTCATTTTCATCTTGGCTCTTGGCCTGGCATACGCCTGGCGAAAGGGTGTGCTGCGTTGGGTTTAGCACCTTTTTCGAAGATCAAGCCCTCACCCTCCGCCAATCAAGTTCGGGAGACACACCAATAGATGGGTCTAGTTGACTCGGGCAAGCTGCCCAAATCCCTCACAACGCTGCTTAACACCAGCCGCAAATACTCATTGTGGGTCTACCAGTGGGGCCTAGCGTGCTGCGCCATCGAGATGGGGGCCGCGTTCGGCTCGCCTCGTTATGACGTGATGCGCCTCGGTGTGATCCCGCTGCCCGCCAGCCCTCGCCAGGCCGATCTTGTTGTGATTTCCGGCACGGTTACCGACAAGATGGCTCCTGCCATTCGGCGGCTGTACGAGCAGATGCCAGAACCAAAATATGTGATCTCAATGGGTTCGTGTGCCAACTGCGGCGGCCCGTATTGGGACAGCTACTCGGTAACCAAGGGCATCGATCAGATCATTCCCGTTGATGTTTATGTGCCAGGGTGCCCGCCTCGACCTGAGGCTCTTCTCGAGGGGATCGTTCTCCTTCAGGAGATCATCCAAAACGAAGACATGGTCGAAAAGTGGAAACGCGATCCGCTTGAGATCGGCGCCTGAACATGACCGACACAGCCGAAGCCCCCGAGGTTGCAGACGAGGCCCGAGAAGCGCTGCTGGAAGCCGTCACCTCCGAGCTTGGCGATGCGGTGGTTCAGCATCACCTGCTTCCAGGCAAGGATTTGTGGATCAGGGTTGCCAACGACGCGTTTACCGAGGTTGGTGAATATCTGAAGGATCGTCAGCGGTTCCGCTACTTCAGCTACCTGTCGGCAATCGACTGGCTCCCTTCCCCCTTCGGCCGCAGCCACGAGGCAATGGCCGATGAAGCCGACGATGCGGGTTCAGAAGAAGAGGCAGAGGAAATGGTTTCTGGCTATGCCGGCGGCGACACCCGCTTCCAGATTCTGGCCAGGGTCTACAACCTCACAACTGGGCTGGGTTTGAACGTCAAGGCCGACATTTCAGATGACGCAATGAGCATCTCTTCATGGACTGGCATCTACCCCGGCGCCTCATGGCACGAGCGTGAAGCACACGAAATGTTTGGCATCGGCTTCAGCGGTCACCCGAACCTCGATGCCCTGTACCTCCCAGGCGACTTTGAGGGAAACCCGCTGCGCAAAGACTTCCCGCTTCTGGCCCGGCTGGTGAAACCTTGGCCTGGCATTGTTGATGTTGAACTGATGCCAAGTGATGAAAATCCCGAGGACCAGGCCTCATGACCGCCATCTCAGATCGCCGTCAGCTGGCATATGTGGCCGCCCAGGCCGCCGAAGCTCGCGTCAACATCGAACTTGAGACCGAGGGGATGACCCTCAACATTGGCCCGCAGCACCCGGCCACCCACGGCACATTGCGAATAGTGGCCCGCCTCGACGGCGAGCAGGTGATAGACGCCTACCCGGTGATGGGCTACATGCACCGGGGATACGAAAAGCTCACCGAGGTCCGTACCTATCCCCAAGTCACCACCCTGGTCAACCGCATCGACTGGCTTGGCAGCTTCTGCAACGAGGTGCCGTTCATTCTTGCGGCCGAGCAGTTGATGGAGATCGAGGCTCCGCCTCGGGCCCAACACATCCGCACCATCTTGTTCGAGTTGGGCCGAATTGGCCACCTCACGCTTTTCCTTGGAGACCTCGGCGTTCAGCTTGGTGCGGTTACTCCAGTGTTCTACGCGTTCCGAGACCGCGAACACATCCTGAATCAGATGGAGGCCGCCACCGGCGGCAGGTTCCACCCCAACTTCGACCGAATCGGCGGGGTGAAAGACGACTTCCCAGCCGGCTGGATCGCCGAAACCAAGCAGAGCCTTCAAAAGATCCGAGACTTCTGCAACCTGATGGAAGACTTGCTGTTCGGCAACGAAATCTTTGCCGCCCGCACCCGAGGCATTGGCGTGATCCCGGCCGATGTTGGCCTCAGCTATGGGCTCAGTGGAGCCAACATTCGTGGCTCAGGAGTTGACTGGGACCTCCGCCGAGACGCGCCATGCGGCCTGGCCTGGGATCAGGCAGAGTGGAAAGTTTGGACTCATCCCGACGGCGATGCATACGCCCGCTCGTGGGTGCGCCTTCAGGAAGTTCGCGAGAGTTGCAGCATTGTCGAACAACTGCTTGACAACATGCCAGCTGGCCCAATCATGGCCAAAGTGCCGCGCATCATCAAAGTGCCAGCAGGCGAGGCTTATGTGGCAACCGAGAACCCCCTTGGCGAAATGGGCTACTACATAGTCAGCAAGGGTGGGCTCACGCCTTTCAGGGTGAAGATTCGCTCCGCCAGCTTCAACAACATGAGCATCAGCCCCTGGTTGTTGAAAGGCACCTACGTTCCAGATGTGATCACAATCCTGGCCTCGCTCTACTTCATCCTTGGAGACATAGACCGATGACGGCGCTTCAACTGGCCACCAACATTCCTTGGTGGGGAAGCACGGGAATAAAGGTTGGTCTTGGCCTGGCGGTTGTGTTGGCGCCTGCGGGCCTCACCGTCTATCTGTACCTGTTCAAGATGGTTTCCTTCATGCAGAGCCGCCTCGGCCCTATGGAAGCTGGCCCCTACGGCTCAATGCAGCTTCTGGCCGAGGTTGGCAAGTCTCTGCAAAAAGAAGACATCATCCCCGCCAAGGCAGACCGCAATGTGTTCGCCATGGCGCCATACATCGTGCTGATGAGCACGTTCTTGATGGCTGTCGTCATCCCGTTCGGCCCAAACGCGCTGTTCACCGATCTCGACACCGGCGTGTTCTTTGCCTTGGCCGTTAGCTCAATCTCGGTAATCGGCATCCTCATGGCGGGCTGGGCCAGCGCCTCGAAGTACTCCCTCCTTGGCGGGCTAAGGGCAGCCGGTCAGCTCATTGCCTATGAGTTGCCAATGGTGCTGGCCGTGGTTGGCGTTGTGATCCAAGCCGGCACCCTGAACCTTCAGCAAATCGTGTATGCCCAGATAGACGGAGAGATCTTTGGTTTCGGCGGCCTTGGGCTTCCCTTCATTCTCACCCAGATCGTAGGGTTCGGGATCTTCATGATTGCGGTACAAGCCGAGCTCACCCAGGTGCCATTCGACATGCCAATCGCAGAGTCTGAACTGGTCAGCGGTTACATGACCGAATACTCGGGCTTTCGTTTCCTGATGTTCTTCATCGGCGAATTTGCCACCGCAGCCATCTTTGCCTTCCTGGCGTCGGTGCTGTTCCTCGGTGGCTGGGCGGTGCCCCCGTTCGTGATGGACATTCTCGGCATCGATGCCACCTCAAACTGGTTCAACGTGTTGGGCCCGCTGGTGATGGCAAGCAAGATGTTGCTGCTTACGTTCGTGATCTACTGGGTCCGGTTCACATTCCCTCGGTTGCGTGAGGATCAACTCCAGAAGTTCGCCTGGAAGGTTCTTATCCCGATCTCGCTGGTCAACATCGCAATCACCGGCACTCTTAAGGTGGCTTTCTGATGGGTCTCGTACCAGGGTTGGTGAAGGGCCTCGGGCTCACGTTCAAAGAGCTGGCCAAAACGGTCACCAAGGGTGCTGAAACCGTTCAGTACCCACACGAGAAGGAAGACCCCACCCCACGGGCCCGGGGGGTTATTGCACTGCTGGAAGACAACTGCACCTCTTGCATGCTCTGCGTTCGCGAGTGCCCGGATTGGTGCATCTACATCGAGGGGCACAAAACCTTGGCCCCGCCTCGCCGGGCTGGGGGCAAGCCGCGAACAGTGAACAAGCTGGAGCGGTTCGACATCGATTACAGCCTCTGCATGTACTGCGGAATCTGTGTTGAGGTCTGCCCGTTCGAGGCATTGTTCTGGACCCCTGACTACGAGTACTCAGAGCCTAAGATCGCTGATTTGCTACACGACAAGACCCGGCTTGGCCAGTGGATGGAAACCGTCCCCGACTTTGAGCCTTATGAGGCGGGCGCTGAGGTCAAGGCCAAGAAGGTGCCCAGATGAGCGCCCGGGTACTGGCCCAAGAGATGACAAACACCGAAGAGTGGGTGGCCAGCGGCGTTTTCTACGTGATCGCTCTGGTTGCCTTGGTTGCTGCGGTTCGCATGGTTACCACCAACAACGTGGTGCACGCCGCGCTCGATCTGCTGGTTGTCCTCGCCTCGGTTGCTGCTGTCTACATTCTTCTTGGGGCCGAGTTCGCGGCCGCAACCCAACTGCTGGTCTACGTTGGCGCAGTCATGGTTCTGATGCTGTTCGGTGTGATGCTTACCAGAGCCCAGATCGGGGCAGAAGAGGACCTGAACCACGAGCAGCGATGGATTGGCGGCTTGGTGGCAGTTGTTCTGTTCGCCGTGATGGCCTACTCACTGGTGGAGGCCTTCGAAGACGATGTGCTTCCAGCTGACCGGGCCGTGCAGCGAACCCAAGAGGTTTCAGACGCCATTTTCAGCACCTACATCGTGCCGTTCGAGGCCCTTTCGCTGCTTTTGCTGGCAGCGCTTATTGGGGCCGTTGTTGTGGCCAGGCGGGATTAGGGGGTAGCGAATGTTTTTGAACCAGTTCCTCCTGTTTGCCGCCCTGCTGTTTTGCATTGGGGTGTATGGGGTGCTCACCCGCAAGAACGGTGTGTTGATCCTCATGTCAATCGAGTTGATCCTGAACGCGGTGAACATCAACCTGGTGGCGTTCGGGGCTTTCAACGGCACCATTGCCGGCCAAGTGTTTGCCCTGTTCGTAATAGCTGTCGCTGCTGCTGAAGTTGGCGTCGGTTTGGCCATTGTCCTGCTCATCTACCGGAACCGTCGCAGCATCGACGTCTCCGAAGCCGACCTTCTCCAAGGCTGATCTCCCTCATGCCAATCTTTGCAGCCGAAGTTGCCAACACCTTCGAGATGAACAGTTGGTTTTTCGACAACGCCTGGCTGATCCCGGCCCTGATGGCAGCATCGTTTGTCGTCACGTTGTTCTTTGGCAAGCGGCTAGGGGCCAAGGCTCACGTGATCGGAGTTGGTGCAGTCGCCGCCAGCTTTGTTCTAGCTCTTCTCACCGCCTACTCCTGGATCTCCCAGGTTGAGGGCTACGACGGGGGCGCTGAGAATGCGGTAGTTGCCACCGAGTTGGCCGCTGGCGACGAGTTTGCAGCCGAAGACGTCACAAGTCACAACGTCGAGGGCGGGGGAGCGGCAACTCCTGCGCCAGTTGTCACCTCGGTCTGCTGGTTCGACACCGGCGACGCCCCAAACAACAACTGCGACGACCGGGGAGCGGCCAAAGCAGTTGGCATCGGCACACTGATAGACGGCCAGTCGGTGATGATGCTGGTTGTTGTCACCTTCATTTCGCTGCTGGTGCACGTGTTCTCAACCGACTACGTCAGCGGAGACCGTCGCTACACCCACTACTTCGCCTTTCTTAGCCTTTTCACCGCCTCGATGCTGTTCATGGTGCTGGCATCCAGCACTCTGCAACTGATCGTTGGTTGGGAGTTGGTTGGGGTCTGTTCGTTTGTCCTGATCGGCCATTGGTGGGAGGAAAAACCGAATTCCGACGCGGCCATGAAGGCGTTCCTCACCAACCGGGTTGGAGACATCGGGTTGCTGATTGGCGTCAGCATTCTTTTTGTCACAGCGGGCAATACGTTCGACATCCAAACGATCAACAACGCCGCCCTCACTGGTGTAATCAGCCAGAATTCGCTGCTGGTTGCCAGCCTTGCCCTGATGGCCGCCGTGATGAGCAAATCCGGCCAGTTCATTCTCCATACTTGGCTGCCAGACGCCATGGCGGGCCCCACCCCGGTTAGCGCCTTGATCCACGCCGCCACCATGGTGGTTGCAGGCATCTACATGATCGGCCGTCTCTACCCAGTGTTCTGGGAAGGCCTTTCCATCGCTGGCAGCAACCTGAACGCAATGGCCCTGATTGGCGGTATCACCACCGTTGGCGGCGGGCTGTTGGCCTTCGTCCAGCGAGACATCAAGAAAGTGCTTGCCTACTCAACGGTGTCACAACTTGGCTACATGGTGATGGCACTTGGCGTTGGTGCGTGGACCGCCGCAATGTTCCACCTCTTCACCCACGCCATCTTCAAGGCATGCCTGTTCCTTGGTGCAGGCTCGGTCAGTCACAGCGTGCACAGCTTCGACATGAAGAACGACATGGGTGGCTTGCGCAAGTACATGCCAAAGACGTTCATCACGTTCATGATCGCCACCGGAGCCCTGATAGGGCTGCCGCCGCTTGCCGGTTTTTGGAGTAAGGATGAAATCCTGGCCGGGGCCGGGGTGTGGAGCGGCACCGGGGGCAACGGCACTTACTACATACCGTTCATATTCGGCCTCATCACCGCAGGCCTCACTGCGGCCTACATGACCCGCACAATCTGGCTTGTGTTCTTCGGCCAATACCGGGGCAACGGCACACCCCACGAATCCGGGCCCAGGATCACCATTCCGCTGTCAATCCTGGCCGGGCTGGCCGTGGTTGTTGGCTTCCTCAACGTGCCAGAGGAGTTGCCCCTGATCGGCAGCCGGTTTGGGCTGAAGTTCCAGAATTGGTTTGAGCCGGGCGGAGGAACCGTGTTTCCGGTGATCGCTCACGCCAAACCCAGCTTCTCGCTGGCCATAGTGGCCACCGGAATCGGTTTGATCTCCATTTTCACCGTCTGGACCTACTACCAGCGGCTCTACGCCAAGGACTCCAGAGCCACCGAAGTTACCGGCGGCATCCGAGACAGAAGTGCACTGGCCAGGGCAGGCCACACCGTCCTTGTCGAGAAGTACTACCTCGATCATCTCTACACCGGGGTGATCGCAGGCAGCACCAAAGGTTGGCTAGCCAGAAGCGCCTACTGGGTCAACCAGAACATCATCGACAACGTCATCAACTACACCGGGAAGGGAGCGGCCGCCACTGGCCGCTTTCTGTACCGCTACATAGACCAGGGTGCCATCGATGGCACCGTCAACGGCACTGGTCTAACCGCACTGTCCGTCGGTGGAATTCTCCGGCGAATGCAGTCGGGCAAGGTCCGCCAGTACGCAACCCTGATGTTCGGCGCAGCCACAGTTCTGGCTGCGATCTTCATCATCGCTGTCTGAGAAAGCAAACAAGTGACTGACTTTTTGAACAACAACGGCATCAGCCTCATGGTGTTCCTCCCCCTTGTCGGGGTGGCACTGATGATGGCAATCCCAGAAAAGCAGGAAGAACTCCACAAGCTGATTGCGTTGGTCACATCCCTCGCAACGGCCGCCGTTGGTGCCGCCCTCCTGGTGAAGTTCAACTACGACAACTCCTCCGCCCTCCAGTTCGCAATAGACAAGAGCTGGATCGACGTTGTGAACGCCCGTTACAGCGTTGCGCTGGATGGGATCTCGCTGCCCCTTGTGGCGTTGACTCTTCTGATAACCCCGTTGGTGATCATCTACAGCTGGGATCACATCCCAGAACCGGGAAACGCAAAGGCCTTCCTGATCCTGATGCTGGTGCTTCACACCGGCATGCTCGGCACTTTCGTTGCCCAAGACTTGGTTCTGTTCTTCGTGTTCTTCGAGGTTGTGTTGTTGCCGATGTACTTCATGATCGGCGTGTGGGGCGGCCCAGACCGGCTGTATGCCGCCATCAAGTTCTTCCTGTTCACGTTGTTTGGTTCCGCCTTGATGCTTGTCAGTTTCCTGGCCCTTTATTGGGTAACGGGATCCCAGACATTTGACATGCAGCGTCTGGCCGAGCTGGTGGCAAACACCGAGATCTCATCCAGGACGCAATGGTTGATATTTGGTGGCATGTTCATGGGCTTTGGCATCAAGGTGCCAATGTTCCCGTTCCACACCTGGCTGCCAGATGCCCACACCCAGGCACCAACCCAGGGTTCGGTGATTCTGGCCGCGGTGCTGCTGAAGCTTGGCACCTACGGATTTGTTCGCATCGCCATCCCAATCCTGCCCGAAGCCGCGGTGGATTGGGCCCCAATCATTGGTGGGCTGGCTGTTATCGGCATCATCTACGGAGCTCTTGGCTGCCTGGCCCAAACCGACATGAAGCGCCTCATTGCCTTCTCCTCGGTCGCCCACATGGGTTATGTGATGCTGGGAATCGCCACCCTTACCACCTTTGGCATTCAGGCCGCCATCTTTGGCATGGTTGCTCACGGCCTCATCACCGGCATGTTGTTCTTCGTTGCAGGCTCGGTGAAAGAGCGGTACCACACGCTTGAAATCAAACGGCTTGGCGGGATGCTGACCCAGGCCCCCAAACTTGGCTGGATTCTGGCCTTCACCTCGATGGCTTCGCTTGGTCTGCCCGGCTTGGCCGGTTTCTGGGGCGAGTTCCCGGTCATCCTGGCCTCATACAGCCCCGCGCCTGGGCTCAGCGACGGCCTCTTCCGTTTCTACATGGTGGTGGCAGCCCTAGGCACAGTGCTGGCCGCGGCCTACCTGCTGTGGCTGCTTCAGCGCACTGCGTTTGGCACTCCGTCTGAAGAGTTTGCAGACGACCCGAACATTACAGACGTCAACACCTTCGAATGGATTGCGTGGGCGCCCATTCTGGCTCTAATCCTGATACTCGGCTTCCTGCCAGGGCTCCTCTTCGATGTAATGAACGATCCCGTATCGGCAATGGCTGACGCCGTGGCCGCCCTCGGAAAGTAGACCATGCTCGCTGCCATCCTGGCCCAAGTAGAACAGGTGCCGTTCAATCGGCCAGACATAGACTGGCACGCGGCCGCGCCCGAGCTGTTGCTGCTGGCAGGCGGCGCCATCGTCACCATCGTCGACCTCATCTGGCTTGAACGGGTGCGGAAGCTGATCCCAACCCTCACCAGCCTCACCTTCCTGATTGCCCTTATCCCAGTAATAACCCTTTGGAACGACGGCGGCGAATTGCCACGCACCATGTTCGACGGGGCCTACGTGGTTGATGAATACTCGCTGGTGCTGAAGGGCCTGTTCCTGCTTTCGGGATACGTGATCGTGTTGCTCAGCACCAACTACATGCTGGAGGGCGACTACTACGACAGCGAGTACTACCAGCTCATATCAGCGTCGATTGTTGGCATGCTGGTTATGACCTCGGCTCGTGACCTTGTGTCGATCTTTGTTGCCATCGAATTGGTTTCCATCCCGGCCTACCTGATGGCGGCCTGGCGCAAACGAGACCTCAGATCAAACGAGGCTGGCCTCAAGTACATGCTGATGGGCGTGTTCGCCTCGGGAATCATGCTGTACGGGATGTCCATCCTCTACGGCGTCAGCGGCAGCACCAAACTGGTAGACATTGGGGCTGCGTTAACTACTGGCGAAAGCGTCCCGCTTATCACTCTGGCCGTTGTGTTCACCATCATCGGGTTCGGGTTCAAGGTGTCTGCTGTGCCGTTCCACACATGGGCACCAGACACATACGAAGGAGCGCCAACCCCGCTCACCGCATTCCTGGCCGTGGCTTCAAAGGCGGCCGGCTTTGTTGCCTTAATCAGCGTGGTGCTGTTTGCATTCCCCGGCCAAGCCGCCGTGGTTGAGCCCCTCTTGTGGGTGCTCAGCGCCGCAAGCATGACTGTTGGCAACTTGATCGCCATGCGCCAGAGCAACATTGTGCGGATGTTGGCCTACTCCGGGGTGGCCCAGGCTGGATACATGCTGGCGCCCCTCGCCGTGTTCAGCTCCCGCCCGGATCAGGCCGCATCGGCCATTGTCACCTACCTGGTTATCTACGCGGCAATGAACCTTGGTGCATTCGCTGTTGTGATCGCGGTGGCCCGCAAAACCAGGTCGGGCGAGATCTCCAGCTACGCAGGCATGTTCAGCTACGCACCTGGCCTCACAGTTGTGATGACAGCGTTCCTGTTTTCGCTGGCCGGGATTCCCCCGGTTGGTGGCTGGTGGGCCAAGTTCGAGGTATTCCGGGTGCTCACCGCAGACGGCAACACCTGGGGTGTGGCGCTTGCCGTTGTGGCCGCTGTTAACTCGGTGCTGGCTGCTTACTACTACCTAGTAATCGCCAAACAGATGTGGTTCGTCAGCGCCCCCAACGACGACAAGGCGCCAATCGTGATCCCGTCATCGCTTCAGGCCGCCCTGGCCCTCACCGTTGTGTTCACGATTCTGGCCGGAACGGTGCTTCTTGGCCAGATCGCCAACCTCACCGACTTCAGCCTGGTCAATTAGCGCTGCTCTCTGCCTGCGCCCCGCGGCCCTAACCTTACAAATTGTGGCTGAACGGTTCGACAAGTACATGGAGCGTTGCCTCTACCATCCTGCCGACGGTTTCTACGCATCCGGTCGCGGCATAGCAGGCCGCCGGGGAGACTTCATCACCAGCCCAGAGGTTGGGCCGCTTTTCGGAGCCGTTCTGGCCAGAGCCCTTGATGTGTGGTGGCACGAACTTGGCAAACCAGACCCCTTCCCGGTGATAGACCTTGGCACCGGCCCTGGCACCTTGTTGCGAGCCCTTGCCCTTTCCCGCCCTAAGTGTTCCAAAGCCTGGCAGCTGGTTGGAATGGACAGGGCGAATAACGTTGAGCTTCCGTCAGATTTGGAGAACGGGGTGGTTCTGGCCAACGAACTTTTGGACAATGTGCCGTTCCGCATTGGGCGCAGGGCGTCTGTTGGTTGGGAGGAAGTGTTCGTTCAGGACGGGGCTGAAACCTGGGCCGAGCTAGAGGGTGCTCCGCCGGCCTTCAGCGGTTCTGAGCTGATGGAGATTGGCCGCCCTTTCCCGCTGCACACCGCAGCCGCAGAACTGATGGCCGATGTGATCTCTCGGTCGCCGGCCAGGATTGTGGCTTTCGACTACGGGGCCCTCACCACTGTCGAGTTGGCCCAGAGGGGAGGCTGGCTGCGAACCTTCCGCAATCACGAACGAGGTGATGATCCTTACCTCGCCGCTGGCCAGTGGGACATAACCACCGACGTTGCGCTTGACCAACTCCCACCCCCAACTTCGGTTGCCACCCAGGCCGCGTTTCTTCGGGCTCACGGTATTCAGGAGCTAGTAGTAGAGGGCAAGGCGCACTGGTTGGCCAACGCAGCCAGGCCGGACTTGGCGGCAATGCGGATGCGTAGCCGAATTGGCGAAGCCGAGGCCTTGCTGGACCCAGGCGGGCTTGGCTCGTGGCTTTGCGTTCAGTGGGCGTTCGGTTCGCCTAGCCTGGCGCCATGACTGTTGTGGACCGGCAAGCTCTCAGCCGGGCCCGGATTGCCTCCGCCGCCCTCGAGCTGATCGACGCTACTGGCATTGACGGTTTGTCGATGCGCAAGCTGGGCGCCGAACTTGGCGTCGAGGCAATGTCGCTGTACCACTACGTCACAAGCAAGAGCGACCTGTTTGATGCTGTCCTAGATCTGCTCTACACCGAAATTGAGCTGCCTGACGTTGCCGATGACGACTGGGAAACAGCCATTCGGCTTGGTTTGTTGTCATTCAACAAGGTGCTGCTGAGGCACGAATCTGCCCTTGAGTTGTTCGCAACCCGCCGGGCTCCCTCAGAAGAGGCGTTCCGGGTTCTTTACTGGTCTCATCAACGATTCCTGGCGGTCGGTTTGTCCATCGAAGACGCTCATGCGGCCCTGCACTTTGCTGTTTCCTTCGTGATGGGCCACGCCGCCAACGAGCGAGGCACAATGAACCAGTTGCGGTCGGATCAGTCCAGGCTGGCCGAGCCCTTGGGCGATCCGGAACTTCAGGCCTTTGTGCAGAACGTAGATCAGATCACCAGAGCCGAGCTGTTCGACACCGGCCTTGACATGGTGGTTGCTGGCCTCCGCCTTCGTTACGACCTGCCCTAGATCTGTGGCCCAGGAAGATCGGGTCCGTTGGGATCAACGCTATGAGACCGCAGTGTTGGAAGCCATGCCGGGCCCCATCACCCCGCCCTCCAAGTTTGGCGACCACGTTGATCTGTTTCCAACGACGGGTTTCGCCCTTGAGCTTGCCTGCGGAAGCGGCGGCACATCTGTGTGGCTGGCGTTGCGCGGGTTGAAGGTGCACGGCGTTGATATTTCTGGAACCGCAATTGGCCTGGCCAAGAAGTTGGCTGCTGAGAACGCAGTGTCCAGTTCTTGCCGGTTCGACGTGGTTGATTTGGACAGGGGCCTTCCTGAGGGCCCGCAAGCTGACCTTGTTGTTTGCCATCTGTTTCGCGACGTTCGGCTCTATCCCCAGATGGTTCAAAGGCTGACACCGGGCGGGCTGTTGGCCGTTGCTGTGTTGAGCGAAGTTGATGCCAAGCCGGGCCCATTCCGGGCCATGGCGGGTGAACTAACCGACGCCTTTGGCCATCTGGAAATCCTGGAGGCCGGAGAAGGCGATGGTCACGCCTGGATTTTGGCCCGGGGCATCGAAACGGCGTAACGCCTTACCCAACGAAGCCGCTGACGGCTACTCCGCCTGTTCGGCCAGGATCAGGGCCACTCGATCGCCATTGTCGGCCAACCATGCTCTCGCCGCCGAGTCCACTGCTGCGGCTGTGATCCTGTCAACCTCAGCTTCAGACGCACAGCCAAGATCGGTCGCAACGATCCTCATTTCGACCGCCTGCACCTCTGTCAACAACTCTTCGAACCGTGCTATCTGCTCAGGGGTGGCAGCGAGCCAGACGCCCCAACCTCTTCCAAGAGGTCAGTTGCTGGCCCTGCCGAGGTGCTGCTCAGTTCGGCGGCTTCATCTCGCGAGGTTAAGTCGTAACCGCTTGCAGCCATGCAAAGGCTCCAACGATCCCACGCGGCAACGACCTCTGGAGATCGTTGGGCCTGAAAGCGCAGATCGCCGATCTCGTCGCCCAACTCCAGCGAAAACGCCATCGGCGGTTGATATATGACATTCGCTTCGCTCATGCATTCGGCAAGGACCAGCCGGAAGGCGCCGCGGTCTGATTCTGGCAAGCTTGCAACGTATGCCTCATATGAAGTGAGTTCACCTGTTCGGTCCAGCGAACGCGAAACCTCAACGCTTTTCATCGAGCCTCTTAGCCTGGATACACCGATGTGGTGGGGGTGTAGCGGGGGCGCGTCCACCAACAAGCCACACAGCCATTCCGGTCACGCTTGCGCACTTCTTGCCAGTCACGTAGCCATACCTGCAAACTGAATCACCGAATTGCATCTGGTGGTTAAGTTTCAGATTCAACGCAATCTCCGGTTTGGTCTGGCGGACCAGACGGCGCAAAAGCCATGTTGTGGACGCGGTCAATTGGGTCAAGATCAGCGTCGGTCTCTTGGCGAATCAGCACTCTTGCAGTCTCGCTTGGTTCGCCCCTGTGATCCATCGAGTTTGCCGAGTGTCTACAGGTGAACGGTTGCTCGGGGCCACATCGCCCGCATCAGCGTCCGCGGACGCGTTTCTGCTACTTGAGGTGGTGGTTCGGTCACTGAGGGCGGCGCGGACGCGCCTGGGGACGCGTTGGCCGGGTTCGAGTGATGTGGCTTGCG
The DNA here is from genome assembly GCA_003231975.1 of Acidimicrobiia bacterium. GTDB lineage: Bacteria > Actinomycetota > Acidimicrobiia > Acidimicrobiales > SZUA-35 > SZUA-35. The sequence continues at coordinate 1,318 of QIKW01000207.1, read as the reverse complement.
GTCGGCCAGCTCGCACCTGGGCCGACGCGGCCGAGTTCGGACTCATTCGTGTGCGCCGGTTGCGCCGGTTCGTTTCGGAGCTGTCGGAGCGTCGGTCTCCGACAGTGGGCGGCGGGGGAAGCGAGCGGGTCACTGTCGAACTAGTTCGACAGTAGCAACGGCCTGTGACAGTGTCGGGAAAGACCGGGAACCCTTTGGGTTCCTTGGAGTTTCGGCCGAGCCCGAAACATCCCAAATCCCAGACCCTTTGGAACCCTTCGGGTTCCTTGGAGTTTCGGCCGAGCCCGAAACATCCCAAATCCCAGACCCTCTGGCTTTTAGGTGGTTGGTTTGTGTTGGTGGCAGGGGGCGCAGCGCAGTTCGAGTTCGTTGGTGGTGGTGTGTCTGGTTTGGCGGTGTGGGGGCACGTGATCGTATTGGAGTAGATCCTGGCGTCCGCAGTCTCGACATACCCGGTCTCGTTCTTTCACGAACCGTTTCTGAGCTGTGTTTGGATGCCGCCGACGGCGAGAAACATTCACCGGCCGCCGCTCAGCGTCATGGATCAAAGCCCTGATAAACGATGTCGGAGCAATCTCTCTAGCGACGCTGTCTGTAATCGGGGTGCCATCATCCAGGGTCACCCCATCACCGCGCACATGCACAATCACCTCAGTCACCATCTGACCAAGCCCACCGTCAAGCAGAGCTTGTAGGGCGTCGGCGTGTTGTTGAGCCACCGAAGGCCAAACCGGCGCCCGCCCAGCCGATCCAGCCTTGGCGGGTTCTGGTAGGGGCCTTGTTTTCATTACCCAGCTGGTGAGGAACGCTATGAGGAGTCCGGCCAGGAACGGGGGCAGCCGTAGGGTGAAGGTGACCATCCCGTCTGGCTCGTTCCGCCATTTCACTGACCGTTGCTGGCGATGGTAGGCGTCAAGGTCTTCGGGGCTGGTGTTTTTGTTCAACCAGGCCGCCAGGGCCCTGGCCAGGTGCCCGGCTGGGGTATCAACCGCTATTTGCAGTAACTCGTGCTGATTAGCTGGGGTGGCTAGGCGGGTGAGGGCTCTGACCTTTGTATATGAAATCACCCCCGCCTCAAACGCCTCCGCGATAGCTGACAGGTCGGCGAGTTGGCGGCCCACACGGATCCATTCCCGAGCTGTGCAAGTTTCAACATCAGCCACAGCTGCTAGCCAGTGCGCTGGGGTTGGTGACCCGTCAAGAACCCATTCACCCGACTCAGCAAACAACGCGGCGGTAATAACAAGTTCGTGTTGAGATTCAGACCAACGCTCAACAGCATCAACCAAACAAACAGCAACAGATCCAACCCCACCAC
>QIKW01000132.1 GCA_003231975.1 Acidimicrobiia bacterium | reverse complement strand
GGAGGTTCCGAGGTCGAACGATGCTTTGGCGGCGGTGGCTTCTGCGACAAGATCGCTTGGCAAAACCAACCAGCCCAGCCGGAGCGCGGGCGAGAGAGTTTTGGAGACGCTGGAACCAGTAATGACACGCTGCGGGTCGAGTGGCTGGAGAGAGCCGACGGGCGCGTGGTCGTAGCGAAACTCGGCGTCGTAGTCATCCTCGATTATGTAGCGGCCAGTCGATTCGCGCACCCAGCGGAGCAGTTGTCTGCGACGTTGCGGTGAGAGCACCACTCCGGTGGGGTAGTGATGGGCAGGAGTCAGCAGTACCGCGGGAGCGCCGGTGCGACGCAGCGAGTCGATCTTGAGCCCCTCGCCGTCTACGTCGGCCGGCGGCGTGGCGATGCCCCAATCACGGAGTTGATTCCTGGTGCCAGTCGACCCCGGTTCTTCGACGGCGATTCGGGTGATGCCGTGCTTGGGAAGGATCCGGGAGAGGATTGCGAGCCCCTGCGCGAACCCGTTGACGATGAGAATCTGGCCAGGGCTGCAGCGAAGGCCCCTGACCCGACCGAGGTAGTCGGCCAGTTCGGTTCGCAGGGGTTCGTAGCCTTGCGGGTTGGGGTAGTGAAAGTCGGCATCGGGGAGCCGGTCGAAAGCAGAGCGATAGGCCTTCAGCCAGTCTCGCCGAGGGAAGATGTTCGGGTCTGGTAGGCCTGGGCTCTGCTGGTTCGCGTTCAGTTGCACCCGAGGCTGGGTGCTGGCTTGAGCCCCGCCCGGGTCAACTAGATCTGCCACTAGCGTTCCCGAGCCCTGGCGTGCGGTGAGGTAGCCCTCGGCCTTCAGTTGGTCATATAGCAATCCGCTACGGACTTGCGGCCATCGTTCTTGTAGCAGGTCTGCGAGTTACAGGTCGCACTATCCCGATGCCGAAAGGTCGGGACTGGGTTTGGCTGCTGTTGTTGGCCGCCAGTGGCCAGGCGCTGTACAACGTTGCAGTTGTCAGAGCTGTTAGCAGCGCCGAACCTGCAGCCGTGGCCGTCCTGATCGGATCAGTGCCGCTTGTCTTAACCATCGCCGAGGCCATCCGGACCAGGCGGCGACCGGCGCCCGCCATGATCGTTGGAGTTGTTCTTGTGGTTATCGGAGCGGCCCTGGTGCAGGGTGGCGGCCGCACCTCCGCCAGCGGCGTGGCGTGGTCATTTCTGGCGTTGGCCTGCGAAGCCGCGTTTACCCTGCTGGCGGTGCCGATTCTTGACCGCCTGGGGCCATTCGGAGTCTCCACCCACACCTGCTGGATTGCGGCGCTGCAACTCGTGTTTCTTGCGCTAATCGCCGACGGCGCGAACGCATTGCCCCCGCTGGCCGCTAATGAGGTATTTGCCATCGTCTACCTCGCAATAGTGCTCACTGCTATTGCCTTTGTGCTCTGGTACACCGCGGTGCAGAGGATCGGCCCGGCCAATGCCGGGTTGTTGGCGGGGCTGATCCCGGTATCAGCGGCCCTCACTGGCTTGGTGCCCGACCTAACCACCATCACGGCTTCGGTCCTGGGCGGGGCCGCCCTGGTTGGAGCCGGAATTGCGTTGGGTCTGGCGGCCTCCAAGCCTGGCCCAGCACGGGGCCGGAGTGACAGAAACATGAAGCACTTCGCAACTAGAGAATCAGTGAGCGGGGTCAGCGAAAGAATTCAACAACGAACTCAACGGCGCCGTCGATCTCGAGATGGTGGGGCCGGTTCGGCGGGATGATCAGGTGCTCGCCCGCACCAACCAAGGCTTGAGTATCTGGTGCATCTTCGAACACGAAAGTCAACGCGCCCGTGTTGACGGCGAGTCGTCCCCAAACGCCTTCGGCCACCCGGTGCGCTTTCAGCAGACCAGCTGGAACGTCAGCTTCGGTGAACGTCGGTGTGGTGCGAATCAATTCAACCCCGGGCGGGAGTTGGCGAGGGTTAGTCATCGACGCTTACGATATGGCTCCAGAAAGGTCGCGCGATGAGCATTGATTCACAGATGGGCCAAGTATCGACTCGTTCAGCGGAGGTTCGCGACATGTATGCGGCGCTGTTGCGGGGCGAGGTCTCGGGAACCGATGAACTAACGGCCTGTCAACAGATGCTCCAAACGCTCATGGAGTCCATGACCAGTGCTGTGTTCTGGAAGGACGCCGACTCTTGTTACTTGGGCTGCAATCAGGTGTTTGCCAACTTCGCAGGGTTTGAGCCCGCCCTAATCCTCGGCAAGTCAGATCGCGATATGCCGTGGGTGGATGACCCTGAGTTCAGCGCCGAGTGGTTCATTGATTGGGACCAAACAGTGCTCAAGAGCGGCGAGCCCTGTTTCGGAATCCTCGAGCGGCTCCGGCGGGCCGATGGAGATATGCGTTGGATCGAAACCAACAAGCTGCCGTTGAGAGGCCCAAGCGGTGAGGTTATTGGTGTGCTTGGAACATTCGAAGATGTCACCGACCGCCGACACGTCGAAAGCGAACTTCAGCGCACCCTGGAAGATCTTGATCAACGAGTAAACCTTCGAACAACCGAATTGACCCGAGCCAACAAGACTCTGCGACGCGAGGTCGAGGACCGTATTCGACTCCAGGCCGAAGAGCGCCAGCAGCGGGCATACGCCGAGGCGCTCCGAGACACCGCTGCCGCAATTTCCCAAACCTTCGACATTGACGGAATTACCGCCGAGATCCTGTCGGGGGTCGAGCGGCTCGTTTCGAATGACTTCGTCGGTGTGGTGCTGGTCAACGCCGACGGCCGCCGTCGACTGAGCCGCCACAACACCGGATTCGGGTATCTCCCAGATTCGGTGAACGTTGCCGAAATTGATGTTGACTCGCTAACGGTCATAGAACAGCTGATGCATGCGGCTGGGCGTGTGATAGTGGATGACCCTGTAGCGGCGTTTGGCCCGGCTCGATCGGTCATAGGCGCCCGAATTCAGGTTGCAGACCAACTCGTTGGATTCCTGGTGGCAGAGAGCGCAACCCCAGGCTTTTTCTCAGACGGCCATCTAGATCGTCTGGTAGCTGTTGCCGATCAGGCAGGCGCTGCGCTTTCGAATTCTCAGCTAACAAGCCGAGTGTCCGAACTGGCCACAGCCGAGGAACGACAACGACTTGCCCGCGATCTTCACGATGCCGTCAACCAGACTCTATGGACAGCAGCGCTTACCGCTGAATCGCTTCTCGTGGATGTGGGAAGCGACTCAGAGTTGCATCACCGTGTCGATCGGCTCCGTCAACTTACGCGGGGCGCGCTGGCCGAGATGAGAGCTTTGCTTCTGGAACTGCGCCCGTCTGAACTGGCCGAAGTAGGCCTGGATGAACTTATCCGCCGCCTTCTTGATGCTCTCGAGTGTCGCCGTGCGATCGAAATCGCTGTTGACCTAGACCCGGTTGAACTCGGTTCGGCCGCGCATATAGCGTGTTACCGGATTGCTCAGGAGGCGCTGGCGAATGTGGCACAACACGCCAACGCAAAATCTCTTTCTGTAACCCTCAAGAATGGGTCGCCAATCGAATTGAGAATCGCCGACGACGGCTCGGGATTCGATCGTAACAATGTGCCCGGCGGCCACTTTGGCCTAGCAATCATGCAGGAACGGGCGGACGCAGTCGGTGCTGATCTCCTGATCGAGACCGCACCAGGAGATGGCACAACGCTCCGCTTGCGGATGACCACATGACCACCATCTCTGTTCTGGTCGTTGATGATCACGACCTCCTCCGCGAGGGGGTCAGCGCCTGTCTGGCGTCGTTTGGTGATCTTGATGTTGTTGGCGAGGCTCCCAGCGGCGAGTCGGCGATTACCGCTGTCTCCCGGTTGTGCCCCGACGTGGTTGTGATGGACCTAGTGATGCCCGGCATCGGCGGCACCGAGGCAATCCGACAGCTTCGCAGGGACGACGCCGGCCTTGGCATAGTGGCCCTTTCGAGTTTCTCCGAGGCTCGACGCGTCCGCGAGGCCATTGATGCTGGCGCCAACTGCTACCTAGTGAAGTCTGTCGAGGCCGAATCGCTGGCTAGAGCGGTGCGCAGCGCGGCCGCCGGGCAAAGCGCGTTTTCGCCCGAGGTCACCCGCGCTCTGATGGGGCGAGCCGGCCCCGCTGGCATTTCCTCGCTTACTGCGCGCGAAGGGGAAGTGGCCAATCTCGTGGCTGAGGGAAGAACAAACGCTGAGATGGCCGACCATCTGGAGCTGAGCATCTTCACGGTCAAGAATCATGTCAGCAGCATTCTGATGAAGCTCCAGGTGCAGACCCGTACCGAGGCGGCGTCGGTGATTCTGCGTTCCAGACACTGACCGGGCTCCGGCACTAGATGAAAGCGTTTTCAGGGCGTTTGGCTAGACGCGATCAATCCACATCGCCAGGGGCATCGCTCTGGTTGGGCCTAGTTCTTTCGCGCCCCCTCTAACGCGCCAATCGCATGCTTCTCTCGCCTCTGTTCGTCACAGAGTCCCATCGTTAGGTTCGTATTCAGGGAGGAGACCGTGTCCGGGGAAGCCTCGACTGACGTCGCCGACATCAAGTTCGGCATGTTACATCTGACACCGAGAAGCCTTCGCGCGCTCAGGGTCATTCCCACCATCATGGTTGGGCTCATAGTCGCGTTCGCGGTGCTGTGGATTCTGTTCCTGGCAGATCGGTCGTGGACAGTCAAAACCTCAGCCGGTGCTGCAATCGAAGAGCCGGGTGAGTTCCTCGTGACCCTTCTCGATGGGCTCACCTTTGCCGGTTTGCTGTTTGTTGTGGCTTCGGGGTTCACTCTGATCTTCGGCTTGATGCGCACGGTAAATATGGCCCACGGTGCAATGTTTCTGCTGGCGGCCTATGTCGGGATTCAACTCCAGCAGACCATGGTTGGCAAGTCACGCAACATCGAATCGGCCGAGGTCTCAATGTTCGCCTGGGTCGTTCCGCTGTTGGTCGGAGCAACGGTTGTGGCTGTCCTCGGCGTGGTGATGCAGCAATTGTTCCTACGCTGGAACCAAGGCCAAGATCTACGCCAGGCCATCATCACCATCGCTGTGTCTGTGGTCCTGGCCGATCAGATGCTCCTTCAGTTCGGGGGATTGGCGAAGAAGATGGTGTGGCCAGGAAGCGTGGTGCATTTCTTCGAGATTCTGGGTCAGCGCTACGCGTTCAGTCGCATCTTCATGCTTGGCATAGCAATTGTGGTTGGCATTGCGTTGTGGTTGTGGCTGAACAAGACGCGCATGGGCATGGTGATTCGGGCCGGAGTTGATGATGAGGAGATGGTGCGGGCTCTGGGCATCAATGTTGCGGTTGTGTTTGGAATCACGTTCTTCGTTGGTTCGTTCCTGGCCGGAATGGGCGGCGCCATGGGAGCGTCGTTTGCCGGTGCGGCTCCCGGCACGGACGGACAGTGGCTTCTGAACTCACTGATAGTTGTGATCATCGGCGGGCTCGGGTCAATCAAAGGGGCAGTGGCTGGCTCAGTTCTCTTCGGGATGGTCACAGCGTTCTCGCCCGCGTACTTACCATCGGCCTACACCTTCTATTCGATCATCTTCACCCTTGGCACGCTGGCGATTGTGCTGGCGGTACGGCCCAACGGCTTGTTCGGGAGGGCGGAATGATCTCACTGTCGGCCAGAAACGTAGCGGTAGCACTGACCTGCGTAGCCCTGATCCTCCTGCCCGCCTTCGGGTCTGACTTCTTCGTCGACTTTGTGGCAACCCGCACGCTGATGCTGGGTTTGGCCGCATCAACCATGGTGTTCTTGTCGGCCTACGGCGGCATGGTTTCGCTCGCTCAATGGCTGATCTTTGGCGTAGCGGGCTTTGCCGTTGGCAACGTGGTTGCTGAGAGTGGGCGTGGCCTCAACTTGGGGTGGGGCCCATGGACAGGGGTCTTCATCGCGCTGGTGGCGGCAACCCTGCTGGCCTTGCTGCTGGGCATTCTGTCGGCTCGCTCCACTGGCATCTACTTCTTGATGCTCACCCTGACCTATGCCGTCGTCGGCTTCTTTTTCTTCGGTCAGGTCACAACCTTTTCGGGGTTTGGCGGGATCACCGGTATTGACCCGCCGGGATTCTTTGATGATCGCCCCAAGCGGCTCTACTACGCCGCTCTGGTGTTATCGATGCTTGCATACGTGGGGTTTCGCGCCATAGCAAGAACGCCGTTCGGCTTGGCCCTTCAAGGGGTACGAGACGATCCGGTGCGAATGTCGTCGCTTGGGTTCAACGTGCAACTCCATCGAACGCTCGCCTTTACCTTGGCTGGATTCGTTGCCGGCCTCGCCGGGGTACTGAACATCTGGTGGAACGGCCAGATCGACCCCACATCAATCAGCATCGGCCCAACCCTGGACCTATTGATCATCGCTGTGATCGGTGGAATATCTCACCTTGAAGGGGCCTGGCTGGGGGCGTTCGTTTTCATTGGAGCCAATATCTATCTTCGAGATATCCCGTTTCTAGGAAGCATCGAAGGACTCTTGGAAGAACGGCTTCTGGCAGAAGAGCGCTTCAACACCGTAATCGGGCTTCTTCTGCTTCTGATCATGCTTGCATCACCCGACGGACTAGCCGGGATCATTGCGCGCATTGAGCACGGGATTCGCCTTGCCTTCAGGCGATCCAACCCCGAGGGCGACGGATCTTCATTGCGAACAAATGGGCAGTGAGGGCCCACGAAGTCAAGTGACCACCGAGGCAATAACCAATCCAACCCAGGGAGCGTTTCCATGAAACCGAACAAGAATCGGAGGTTGCCGAGCCTGCTCGGTGTCCTCTTCGCAATCGTATTGATAGCAGCGGCCTGTGGCGGTGACGACGGTGACGACGGTGACGCGTCGCCAACTACAGCCCCCGCAGAAAGCACGGCACCTGCCGACGACCCACCGGCTGATGACCCGCCTGCCGATGACCCACCGGCTGATGACCCGCCCGCTGATGACCCACCGGCTGATGACGACAACACTATTCGCCTCGGGATCATGGGCGAGTGTGAAGGGGCGTTCGGCGGTTTCCACGAAGATGTCGTTGCTGGCGCCACGCTTGCCTTGATCAACGGAGCCGGCGCAACTTCGACGTCGGCTGACACCGCGCTTGACGGCTTCAGCGGGGCCTCGGTTGCTGGTGTTCCCATAGAGTTGGTTGGGATTGGCTGTGGTGATGACACCGCTGATCGAGCGATCCAGGAAGTGCGCACTTTGGTTGAACAAGATGGCGCCAACGTTGTAATCGGTCCACTCTCGGGCGACGAGGGGATTGCAATCGCCAACTACGCCCTTGATAACCCAGAGGTCACCTTCATCAACGGCATCTCTGGTGCTCAGGACAGCACGCTGGCGGTCCGGGCTCCTAACTTCTTTAGGTTCAACGGTGATGGTGCGCAGTGGAACGCCGGCATCGGCGACATCCTCTACAACGAGGGCGGCTGGAGGACCGCAGCCGTTATTGCCGACGACTACGGATTCGGCTGGACATCAGCTGGTGGATTCGTGGCAGATTTCTGTGCGGCTGGTGGTCAGATTGTTTCGCAGGTGTTCCCACCGCTCGGGACGACCGACTATTCGTCGTTTGTGCAGCAACTGCCGAACCCAGATGAAGTGGATGGCTACTTCTGGGTTATTGGCGGTACTGGTACCAACGCATCGCTTGAAGCCTTCCTGAACGCCAAGGGCGACCTCACCGGTGACCAACATGCGGGCAACTTGTTCTTCAGCCCGGCGCTCGCCGATGCCTTGGGAACCGACATCGCAGGGGCTTACGTTGGCGGGTTCGCCTCGTTGCCTGGCGATATCACAACCCCTGAAATTGAGGCCTATCTCGCCAGCGCCGACGCCGCGTGGGACACGCTGTCCGGCGGCTTGACCGGAAACGAACCAGGCCCGCCGTCAACTGCGTTGGGCTTCGGCTTCGCCTACGGCTACTACACGGCCGGCCTCGCCTTCGTGCAGGCCCTCGAGCAGGTTGGCGGCGACATGAGCAACAATCAGGCTGCGCTTCGTGAGGCCCTGTCGAACCTCGAGTTGCAGGCGCCATACGGACCAATCACCCTCGACGAGAACCGTCAGGCCATCGTCGACACCTTCGTTGCCCAGCTAGTGCTTGACGAGGCCTCAGGGGAGATCGTGCAACAGACCGTTGCCATCATCCCTGGGGTTGATCAGACATTTGGGGGCACATACTCAACCGAAACCGATCCACCAGAGCGTGACAACACCGCGTGTGAACCTCGCGATCTTCCGTGGCAGGGCAACTCCATTCCCGTCATCGACGGCGTCCCCCAACGCTAACGGGCCCAAGCAGTCAATCATGACCTCCAACGCTGCGGTTACACAGATCGAGAGCCATAGATCTTTGTTATGGCTTGAGTCTGTAACCGTGGCGTTCGGAGGGTTGCTGGCCTTGAGTTCGGTTGACCTTGAGGTTGTTGAAGGTGACCGGTTGGCCGTACTTGGGCCAAACGGAGCTGGCAAGACGACGCTGTTCAACGCGATAGCAGGCGACATCACCCCGTCTGAGGGCAAGGTCCTCATTAAGGGGGTCGACTGCACGGCGCTCCCATCGAGGCTAAGACCACAACTGGGAGTGGCACGCACCTACCAGAAAACGCGGCTTTTCCCTGGGCTGACCGTTGAGGACAACCTCTATTTGGCCCAGACCGGCAAGCAGCGGCGACACCTGTCGTTGTGGCGAAACGCAAAGGACGCCGAACTCAGAGCCAAGGCGCGAGAGGCAGCAGGGATGGTTTGGTTGACCGACCAGTTGAGCGCTCAGGTCGCCGACCTGGCCCATGGTCAACAGCGTCAACTTGAGATTGGCATCGCCCTGGTGACCGAACCCGATCTGATCATGCTTGACGAACCGGCGTCTGGCTTGTCAAAGGGTGAGCGCGAGAGGTTGGTAGAACTCTTGGAGGCGCTACCTGTCGACAGCACTTTGATTCTTATCGAACACGACATGGAGGTGGCCCTAAGCGTTGCCGACCGCGTGGTCGTAATGTCTGATGGCGAGGTGGTGGCAACCGGAACGCCCGACGAAATCCGGCGCAACCCGCTTGTGCACGCGATTTACCTTGGTGAGGAGGCGGCTTCGTGAGCGACTCCGTGCTTCGGGTTGATGGGTTGTGCGCCGGCTACGGAGCATCGCAGGTCCTTGAGAATCTTTCGTTTGAGATGGGCCAGGAAGCGGTGTGCATTGTTGGCAGAAACGGCATGGGAAAGACGACGTTGTGCAAGACGTTGATGGGGTTTCTTCAGCCGTCGGCCGGAGCCATTACCTTTGGAGGCAGCCGGATCGATGGCCTGAGCCCAGACAGGATCGCTCGCCGCGGCCTCGCCTACATTCCTCAAGGTCGAAGACTGTTCCCGTCGCTCACTGTTGATGAGCATCTGGAAATGCTGGCCAAGGGCACGCGGGGCAAACGTTGGACCCCCGCCGCTGTTTATGAACTCTTTCCCCGGCTTGCCGAGCGACGCCAGAACGGTGGCGCTGAACTGTCCGGAGGCGAACAGCAGATGCTCGCAGTCGGACGGGCGTTGTTGCTGAACGGTAAATTGATCCTGATGGACGAGCCATCAGAAGGCCTCGCCCCAACGATCGTCGACACGCTCATAGAGGTAGTGCACCGGCTGGTTGAAGAGGGCACAGCCGTTCTGGTCGTCGAGCAAAACTTGCGGGCTGCCACCTCGATGGCAACCCGCCAACTTGTGATGGTCTCCGGACAAATCGAGATCGAGACGACATCCCATGAATTGTCCGACGATGCCGACCTGCAACGGCAGTACCTAGGAGTTGATGCATGAGGTGCTTCGGATGACGGAATGTTGCCGGTGGTGAATCAGATCAACGTCGCCTTACTGGGCTCAAAGTTCATGGGCCGGGCCCATTCGAACGCCTGGACAACGGTCGGCAAGTTCTTTGATGTTGATCCGCGCCCGATCATGCACACCGTCGTTGGCCGCAACGCCGCTGAACTCAAAACCTTCGCTGCCACCTGGGGTTGGTCCAAGTCCACCACAAACTGGGTGGAGGCCACGTCACACCCCGACATTGGCTTGGTTGACATCGCCACACCTAACAACCTCCACGCAGAGCAGGCCATTGGCGCACTTGAGGCCGGAAAACACGTTGCTTGTGAGAAACCGCTGGCGGGCACACTTGCCGACGCTGAGGCCATGGCGGCCGCCGCGGCTTCGGCACCAGGTCAGACCTTTGTCTGGTTCAACTATCGGCGCGTGCCAGCGGTGGCCCTGGCCCACCAGTTGGTGAGAGCAGGCAAGTTGGGACGAATTTATCACGCGAGGGCTTGCTATCTCCAGAGCTGGGGTGGTCCCGACACGCCTCTACTGTGGCGGTTCCAGGGCGACATTGCCGGGTCGGGCGCTCACGGCGACCTCAACGCGCACATCATCGATGCCGTCCGGTTCGTTACCGGCGAAGAGATCACAGTTGTTGAAGGAGCGATAGAGCAGCGGTTCATTGATGAACGTGATGTCCTCCAAGAGGGTTCGGGGGGCGACATTGCCGGAGCCGAAGCGGTCACCGGCAGCGTCAAGGGCCCTAGCACCGTGGATGACGCCGTCCTCTTTCTGGCCAGGCTGAGTGGCGGAGGCATAGCGTCGTTCGAGGCGAGCCGACTGGCAACCGGCTACCACAACGCAAACCGCTTCGAGATCCACGGCGAGCGCGGTGCGTTGCGCTTTGACTTTGAACGCATGAACGAACTTGGGATCTACGACGCAAGTGGCGAGGGGCGAACGGCGGGCTGGACCACAATTGATGTCACCAGGGGAGGCGACGGCCATCCTTATACCGAAGCCTGGTGGCCCGATTCCCACGGGCTTGGTTACGAGCACAGCTTTGTCAATCTGGCAGCCGACATCTTGACACTGATCGGTGGAGGCTTACCGGTCGTTCCCATGCCCGACTTCGCCGACGCGCTGCAAACCCAACGCGTGCTGCACGCGGCCATCGAATCAGCCCGCAATCGGGCCCCAGCTGAGATTCAACCCCCATCTAACCGGAGCATTTCGTGAGATGACCAACTTCAAGCCGTTCGAACCCGTGTATATGCCGGTGGGTGTTCTCACTGGGGCCCTTCAGGAGCTAACGCCAAGGGAAAGGCGTGATCCCGATCCAGATCTGGCAGTTGAGGAGTGGCTGGAGTTTGCAGCCCAACTTGGCGCCGACAACATCGAACTGTCGGCTGCCCTGCACCCCAGTGTGGCCGATGTGCCAGCCGAGGCAATGCTGGACCCGGTCGCAAACACCCTCGATTTGCGCGATCCCTTCACACCAGCGCGCGCTGAGAGAGTACTGGCCGCGGTGAAGGCCACCGGGGTTGAGATTGCTGATGTGGCGTACTTCGATGACCTGTTGCACGAGGATCAGACGATTCGGGCCAAGAAGCACGCTTTCATGCTGGCGACGATGGACGCGGCTGTGCTGCTTGGCGTGACCGCGGTGTGCGGATTCGTTGGCCGGGATCAGTCGAAGTCGATGGCGCAGAACTTGGTGGAGTTCGAAACCAGCTTCGTGCCGCTCTTACAGGCCGCTAAGGATCGTGGGTTGCAGTACCGGGTCGAACAATGCCCCATGCCCGGGTGGACCCCAGGTGACAACTTCTACAACAACATTGCGTATGCGCCAGCAACCTGGATTGCCTTGCACCAAATTTGCGAGCGTCATGGTGTGGCAGATCAGTTCCGTATTCATTACGACCCGTCGCATGCAATTCTGATGGGTCAGGACACTCGCTCGATATTCCAGTACCTAAACGACGAGGGCTACTCGTTCCTGATCGCTGGCATGCACGTCAAGGGCCAGGTCATGGACTCAAAGGGCGTTTCTGGTTGGGGCTATGGCGGCCAGACAATGAACCGAGGCGACTGGTCAGGTGACCAGATTTCGGACGACCCAGCTGATCTGGCCAACGCCTGGAAGAAGCAGACGGTGCTGTGCGAACACGAACTTCCCGGTACCGCTCGCCATGATCCGCTCGCTTACCTGCAGAACCGCAGTGTCGACTGGCTGGATCATCAACTCGCGGCTCGCGAGTTACTCGATGCCGATTTTTCAAAGATGCCGCTGATCGTTGAGCACGAGTATCCCCCGGCAAGGGTGCAGGAGAAGGAGTTGCTGCAACCAATCCTGGCAGGCTCCATAGCGTTCACTCGCCATATCGACATGGCCGCCGCCGACATGTTTGCACTTCAAAACACAGTGCTGGCGGCTCAGGACATTCCGGTCCAGGGCGTTGGCCGCGAGGCGTACAGAAGTTAGGAAGCCCACAGAAGTTAGTCGGATGAGATCAGGAGAGGTGCCCAAATGAGCACAGAGTTACAAATGAGCACAGTGTTAGTCGTCGGAACCGGCGACACAAAAAGCGAAGAGTTGAGCTACATCAAACAGGTCATCGAGAACTCGGGAGTGTCTGCCAAGTTCGTTGATGTCGGTACCACTGGCCACGAATCTACCGCCGACGTCAAGCCGGAGGAGGTTGCTGCCTATCACCCCGATGGCGCAGACGCCGTGCGCTCAGACGACAGGGGCGAAGCCGTGGCCGCCATGGCGACCGCGCTAGAGGCGTATGTGGTAGCCAACGCTGACGGCATAGCGGGAATCATTGGCGCTGGCGGCTCGGGTGGCACTGCATTGGTTACCCAAGCAATGCGCTCACTGCCGGTTGGCGTGCCAAAATTGATGGTTTCGACCGTTGCCTCGGCCAATGTTGCTCCTTACGTTGGGCCGTCCGATATTGCAATGATGTACTCGGTAACTGATGTTGCAGGTATCAATCGGATCTCCAGACAGGTATTGGGGAACGCAGCCAACGCAATGGCGGGGATGGTTGGGAATTCGATTCCCCCAAGTTCGGGCGATTTGCCCCCGATTGCGCTGACCATGTTCGGCGTTACCACCACTCTCGTCACCCGGCTGGCCGAGGAATTGGCCGATCGATTTGAGCCTCTTGTATTTCACGCCACCGGAACCGGGGGGCAGTCAATGGAGAAACTGGTTGACTCTGGCATGGTCGTCGCCGTGCTCGACATGACCACCACCGAGATCGCTGATCTCGTCGTTGGGGGTGTGTTCTCGGCTGGGTCCGATCGCATTGGGGCCATCGCCCGCACCGGAGTGCCTTACGTTGGGTCGGTTGGGGCTCTTGACATGGTGAACTTCGGAGCTCTGGAAACCGTGCCAGCCAAGTTCGCTGACCGGAATCTGCATGTGCACAACTCTGAAGTCACGCTGATGAGAACCAGCCCGGCCGAGAGCACCGCCATTGGAGAGTTCATTGCCGACAAGCTGAACGCATGCGATGGGCCGGTGCGGTTCCTGTTGCCCGAAGGTGGCGTTTCGATGATCGATGCGCCCGGCCAACCCTTCTATGACCCCGAAGCCAACGATGCGCTGTTCGCAGCTATTGAGAGCAACGTCGTGGAGACCCCACGTCGTACTGTCAGGCGCGTATTAGCCAACATCAACGATGAGGCATTCGTTGAGGCAGTACTGGAAGCGCTGACCGACGTCACGAATGGATCAAGAAAATGACGCCGACACGTTCTGAAACACTCGCCAAATTCGAGGCCATGATCCAGCGGCGGGAGCCGATAATCGGCGGCGGCGCCGGTACTGGCCTATCAGCCAAGTGGGAGGAAGCAGGGGGCATAGACCTGATCGTCATCTACAACTCAGGACGTTACCGGATGGCAGGCCGTGGCTCACTTGCCGGTTTGCTGGCCTACGGGAACGCGAACGACATAGTGCTCGACATGGCCAGTGAGGTGATTCCGGTCGTGAAACACACACCGGTGCTGGCCGGAGTTAACGGAACCGACCCGTTTTACCAACCCGAGATTTTTCTCCGCACGTTGATTGGGCTGGGGTTCGCCGGGGTTCAGAACTTCCCGACGGTTGGCTTAATCGATGGCGTATTCCGGGAGAATCTCGAGGAAACGGGGATGGGCTATGGGCTCGAGGTCGACATGATCCGGGTGGCCGCGTCGCTTGACATGTTGACTACCCCCTACGTCTTCAGCGAGAACGACGCGGTTGCCATGACCGAGGCTGGCGCCGACATTGTGGTGTGTCACATGGGGCTGACCACCGGGGGAAGCATCGGCGCCGAAACAGCGCTCACACTAGATACCTGTATTGAACGAATCGACGCATGGGCTGCCGCGGCCAGGTCCGTGCGATCTGACGTGATCGTTCTCTGCCACGGCGGACCTATTGCGATGCCCGACGATGCCGCCTATGTCCTGAAACGGTCGGCCGGTGTAAACGGGTTCTACGGGGCGTCGAGCATGGAGCGGCTCCCTGTTGAGCAAGCGCTCAAAGCCCAAACCGAAACCTTCAAAGCAATTACCTTCTGAAAGAGGAGAATATTTATGTGCTTCGTATGTGTAGATGACGTCGAATGGGAAGAGCTTGACTGGGGCGACCTTGGTTGGGTTGTCCGTCCAGCGAACGTGCCCGAAGGCAGCCGCCTTTGTGTGCTTGACGTAAAGATCGATCCCGGCAAGGGCCACGACTTTCACACCCACCCCAACCAGGAAGAAGTGATCTTCCTGCGCAGCGGATCGGTTGAGCAGTGGGTGAAAGAAGAGCGCAAGCAGTTGAACGCAGGCGACCTTGCCTTCATCCCGAAGGGCGCCGTGCACGCCACATTCGTGGCCGCCGACGCCTCTGAGCCAGCACGGATTCTCGTTGTGTTGGGCCCCAGCCACGGAACGGCGGGCTATGAAGCGGTTGATGTCTCAACCGAGGAACCGTGGGCATCGCTTCGCTCCTGAGTCCTTCAGTGCCCGAATAGACAGACCACCCCAAAAACACAGCTGGTACGCCAGCGGAAAGAGAAGTGATCGTGCACCTGTCAATGCATAACTGGATGCGCTCGGAGCCCCTCGACGTCACGCTGGCGAGATTGGCCCGATGCGGTTATGGAAGTATCGAGATAAAGGGAGAGCCCGACCAGTACAACACCAGCGAGGTCCGATCCCTTCTCGACAAGTACGGACTCAAGTGTTGGGGCGCAGTTACCTTAACCCTCGGCGAACGCAATCTTTGCGCCAAAGACGAACAGCAAAGAGCCAATTCGGTGCAGTACATGATCGACTGCGTCACGATGGTCAAGGAGCTCAATGGTCATGAGATCACAATCGTGCCGAGCACTGTTGGCAAGGTTGTTCCCGACGGCACGCCTGAAGAGGAATGGGCGTGGTGCGTCGATGGTCTCAAACAGATCCACGCCCATGCCAGTGAAGCCGGCGTTCGGATGGCGATCGAACCCCTGAATCGCTTCGAAACCCACTTCATCAACCGGGCGGCCCAAGCGTTGGTTCTGGCCGATGCCGTTGCGCCCGACGTTGGCGTCTGCCTCGACGCGTTCCACCTGAACATTGAAGAAGATGACTTTCTGCAGGCCATTCGTGACGTTGGCGACCGCCTGGTTGATTTCCATGTGGCTGACAACAACAGAATGGCCTGCGGAATGGGCGCCCTCGATTGGCCCAAGATCGTCGGCACCCTCAAAGAGGTTGGTTATGACGGTGCGCTCACGGTTGAGTTTGTGGCGCCGATTGACCGCACACCCGCCAACCAATTTCCCGATGCAGTCGAGACCGACCCTGTTGATATCTCGCCGGAGGAGTTGAAGTTCATTATCGACCACGGAAGCAGCCTGCTCTCGGAAGGCTTCTATGACATGTTGGTCGAGAAATGCGCCACCACCCTGCTCCCGTTGATCTGATCGCACAATGCTGATTCGGTCTATTCGAGCGCGGTGGGTGCAATGTGGAATTCCCGCCGATCAACAGCACGTGTCTGACTTCGGTCTTATCACCAGCTTTGACACTGCGATCATCAGCGTGGAAACCGAAGATGGCCTGGTTGGATGGGGCGAGGCAAAGGCGGCAGTCGGCAGTGCGGGTGGGTGCCAGGCTGTAGTGGCAGCGGTCAACCACGAACTTGGTCCTTCTCTGATTGGGCGCGACGCCACACAGATCACAGGAGCCTGGGACGCCATGTACAACGGCCCGAGGGCTGGCTACGCGACGGAACGCGGGCGAGCGTTCCCAATCCTTGGTCGGCGCGGGCTGGTTGTTAGTGCCATGAGTGGCATCGACATGGCGTTGTGGGATCTGTTGGGGCGGCGGCTCGATGTTTCGGTGCTCGACTTGTGGGGCGGGCCTCGGCAGCCGACGATGCCGGCCTACGCCAGCGGCGGCTGGGCCGATGCTGAGGGAATTGGCGCGCAACTTGGCGGTTATGTAGCGGCTGGTTTCGCCAGCGTAAAGATGCGTGTGGGCGTTATGGACGGAGATGTGGCCACAAGCGTTGCTCGGGTAGAGGCGGCGCGCCATGCGTTGGGGCCCGAGGTCGAGATCATGGTGGATGCCCATGGCACCTACAGCCCGCCGGAGGCTCTGAGGTTCGCGGCCGCGGTTGCTCATCTTGGGCTCCGATGGTTTGAGGAGCCAGTAAGTGCAGATGATCTTGTCGGGGCGCGCCGCGTTCGGGCTGCAAGCCCTATCGCTATCGCGGCAGGCGAGAGCGTGTTCACGCGGTTCGATTTCCGAGACCTAATCTCCAACGAAGCCGTCGATGTTCTCCAGCCCGATCTTGCAATTTGTGGGGGGCCCAGCGAAGGCCGTCGGATCGCGGCGCTAGCAGAGACCCATCAGCTAGAGCTTGCCCCCCATTGCTGGGGTTCGGCTCTGTCGTTCAGCGCCGGTGTTAGCCTGGCGTTCGCCAGTTCGGCTTCGCGCATAGTCGAATATTCTCTCGGAGCCAATCCGCTGCTTCATGACATGCCAGAAGAGCAATCAACGGTGCGAGACGGCGTGGTGCACGCGCCCACAGGTCCCGGCTTTGGCGTAACTCCTAGGCTCGACTTTCTTGACGAATACGAGGTTAAGTGATGACAGAATCTATGTGGATCCAGCATGTGAACGTCATAGTCGACGATCTGGAGGCCGCCAGCGTGTTCTATGGCGAGGTGCTCGGCCTTGAAGCGGTTCCCGCTCCAGAGATGGGGTTCCCCGCCCAGTTCTTCAAGGTGAACGACACTCAGGAGATCCACGTCAACGAGCTTCGCGACCGGCCGCCCGAGCGGGCCCATTTCTGTCTCCAGGTCAGCCACTTCGATTCGCTTTTTGTTCGGGTTCACGAGCTGGGAATCATCGAGCACGAAACCTGGGGCAAGGTGCGGCGTCTCCCAACCGGCGGGATGCAGCTGTTCATTCGCGATCCGGCCGGGAACCTGGTCGAGATCGCTTGCCCAGCCGATCAGCCAGTTGACCCGGCAATCTTTGAGTTGGACGTCGTCGATTCAGAAACGCGTTTCTTCAACCGGTCGCCCTGAGGGACGGAGACTGGTGATTCTGCTGCTTGAGACGGTGCACCCAGACGCTCACCGTCTGCTTGAAACCGTTGGCGACCCTGTCGTTCTGAGTGAGACTCATGTATTGGACGCCGACCGTTGCAGCGGGAAAGTTCGCGCCATAGTGACCCGCGGTCTTGGGCAGGTTCCCGCCACCGCATTTGGCCGCCTGGGTTGCCTTGAGGTTGTAGGGCGGTGCGGTGCAGGCCTTGACAACGTGGATACCGACGCGGCGGCCCATGCTGGGGTTGTGGTGGTGCACGCACCAGGTGTTACTTCCCACGCAGTGGCCGAACATGCGCTGATGCTGATGCTGGCACTGGCCCGTCGGGTCACCGAGGTCGACCGCTCGGTCAGAGCAGGCAACTGGGAGGTACGCAATGGCTTTGAGGGTGTCGAACTACGCCGAAAGCGGTTGGGAGTGGTGGGTTTGGGAGCGACTGGTTCCCGGATCGCTGAGTTCGGAAGCGCTCTGGGCATGGACGTTGTCGGAACGGTCCGCGGCAGTCCAAAGTCAGACATGGCCCGACTGTCGCTTGAAGAACTGCTGCGAACCTCCGATGTGGTCCAGTTGTGCGTGCCACTGACCGACGAGACCCGTGATCTGATAGGTCCTCGACAGTTCGGCGCAATGAAGCCTGGTGCTCTGTTGATCAACACAGCTCGTGGGGCGCTGGTGAATCTTGAAGCGCTGGCGAACGCACTTGACCAAGGCCAGATTGGCGGTTACGCCGCAGACGTCTGGGAGCCCGAGCCTCCCCTCCAAACCGAGAAGCTGATTGCACACAATCGGATCCTGGTAACCCCACATGTGGCGGCCTTAACCGATGTGACCTACCGCGAGATCTGCATGCGCACAGCAGCAGCTGTGGTGGCGGTGCTGTCGGGGCAAGAACCCGACAGGCAATGCGTCTATCGAGGTTAGACGCCGCCAGTCGCCTACGCTGTGAGCCACTTCCGGGGAGGTTTTGACCATGACAGACATCAACGAAACCAAGCTTCCAGGGGTTGGGGTTCTCCATGACTTCGAATGCCAGAGCGGCGATCGAATAGGAGTGATCTCGCACCACGCAGGTCGTCGGGAAGTGCTCATCTATGACCCACACGACCCCGACCGCGTTGGCGAGTGCGCCACCATGACTGCTGATGAGGCCCGCTCTCTGGCCGACCTTCTCGGTGGGACAAGCGTTACGGCGCGCCTCGATGTGCTCCGGCACGAGATTGCAGGGTTGTCCATCGACTGGCTTCGCATTCCTGCGGGCAGCAAATACGCGGGAAAGACAATCGCCGACACTGCTCTTCGGACGCGGACGGGTGTTTCTATCGTCGCAATCATTCGCAACGACCAGCCCATCCCGGCCCCTGGCCCAGACGAAGAACTGCAGGTCGACGACACCACCGTTGTTGTCGGCACGGCTGAAGGAATCGACTCGGCAGCCAGGCTTTTTGCTGGCTCTACTTCATGATTCTTGCCGCAATTCCAGGTGCGGCAACCCTGCTGATGGAACTGGGTGCCATCCTTCTGGCTCTCGCGTTTCTGGGTCGCGTTGCTGCCCGCTTCGGTATTCCGTCGATCCCGTTGTATTTGATAGCGGGCCTGGCTGTTGGTAACGGCGGAGTCGTAGAACTTGTTACTGCTCGACAGTTCATCGAGACCGGTGCTCAGATTGGTGTCATTCTCCTGCTGCTCTTGCTTGGTCTTGAATACACAGGCGATGAACTAACAGCAGCCCTGAAAAATCACGCCCCCGCTGGGGCGGTAGATCTTGTGCTGAACTTCACCCCAGGGCTGGTTCTCGGCTTGATTCTGGGGTGGGACCCCCGGGCTGCGCTGCTTCTGGGAGGCATCACCTACATCTCCTCTTCGGGGATTATTGCCAGGGTGCTCGCAGACCTTGGCAATACCGGTAACCGCGAGACACCGGTGGTGCTGGCGATCCTGGTCACCGAAGACTTGGTCATGGCGCTCTACCTACCGCTAATGGCTGGCCTGCTGATTGGTGGCGAGGCCCTCAACATCGGGGTTGAAATTGGGATCGCCATCTCTGCTGTCATCGTTGCTTTGGGTCTGGCAATTAAGTTCGGCAACAAGATCAGCGCAATTGTGTTCAACCAGTCAGACGAGAACCTTCTGCTCAGCCTCCTGGGGCTGGCGCTGCTGGTTGCAGGTGTGGCCGAACAGCTCCAGGCGTCCGCGGCGGTAGGGGCCTTTCTTGTTGGAATTGCGCTGAACGGACCAGCCGAACACGCGGCCAGGAACGTGCTGGCCCCCCTCCGAGACTTGTTTGCGGCAATGTTCTTCGCCTTCTTCGGTCTTCAGATAGACCCCTCAGATTTGCCGCCTGCTCTAGGCCTTGCCCTTGCCCTGGCCCTGATAACTGCCGCCACCAAGCTGGCCACCGGCTGGTGGAGTGCTCGCGATGCGGGAATCGAGTGGCGTGGTCGCCTTCGCGCCGGCACCACCCTGATTGCCAGGGGCGAATTCTCAATAGTGATCGCCGGTATCGCGGTAGCTGACGGCATCGAAGAAGACCTTGGCCCGCTGGCGGCTGCCTACGTTCTGATTCTGGCAACCAGTGGCCCGTTGTTGGCCAGGGCTGCTGATCCCATCGGCCGAAGAATTCATGAACGAAGGAGCGCTTCGCTTCCAGCCTGAGCATTCCGGTGCAGCTGGTCTTTGCACCAGCAGCTCTACTATCCCCGGATGGACAAACGTTGCGCTCGGCGTCTTATCGAGCTTCTTCGCCGGGGTGTTCTGGATCTAAAGCGGCGTGTTCAGCGGCCGGACTTCTTCAGCAGAGTTCGCCACGGCGAGCGTTTGGATCCAAGTCGCACCAGGCTATTTAGCGCAATTCCACGAACTCCACCCTTCGTTGCAGCCACAGCTCGGCCCGCCGCGATGAGCAGTTGACCTGGTTCGGCTGGCTGATGACGCTGTTGGTTGTTGGCGCTGATTCGTGGTACCAGTCGATCACGCCCAGTAGATGGCGCGCCGTATCGGATGCGTCCCACTCCCCGCAAACCGTTCGGTCCCAGTCTGTGAGGCTGAAGGAATCGGTGATTTCTTGGATTGCCTGAACGCCCGACCGATACAAGGTTTCGACGGTTGGCTGGTCTCGGCGGTTGGACACTCTGCCAAACTAGCTGATGACCTCTCTTCATCTCATCACAATTGTCGTTGACGAATACGATTCTGCGATCGAGTTCTTCGTCAAAACCCTTGGTTTCGAGTTGACTGAAGACTCGCCTTCGCTTACCAACGACGGCAGACCGAAGCGATGGGTTGTGGTCACGCCGCCAGGTGGCCAAACCGGGATTCTTCTGGCTCAGGCTGACGGCAAAGCCCAGTCAGAGGTTGTCGGTAAGCAGACAGCGGGCCGGGTCGGATTTTTCTTGCGAGTGGAAGACTTCGAAGCCGCCTACGATCGGCTTCTGGCCGCGGGAATCGAGATTCTGAGCCCGCCACGCAACGAGGAGTACGGACGAGTTACGGTATTTGTTGACATCGCCGGTAACTCCTGGGATCTGCTCGGCCCTGTCCCTTTGCCGCTCAGTTAGAGCTCTAGCAGCTCCCGCAGATCCTCACGAAGCGGCCTGGTTGTGGTGAGAGGCTCTCGGGCGCGGCCCGTGTTGCCTATTGGGACCTTGCCAGATTTGGACCCCGGCCCAGCAACGACGACCCTGATTAGCTGACCGAAGACCTCCTTGGGATCACGGGTTATGAACCCAAGTCTGAGCATCGCCACGTGCACTCGAATGTGTGGCCTGGCCCAAACCTGAGCCAGCACGTGCGCATCTTCAAGCTGGCTCCAGGCCTGGTCGGTATCGTCTTTCGTCAGATGGCGGGCTGAATCAAGCAGAGACCTGATGTGGGCATCAACTTCAGAGGGAATCGAATCTGGAGACTTGGAATCTGAGGGCATCTCTGTCTCCTAGAGCATTAGTTTGGTGCCGACGCTGTTTGCAATGTATGCATCGGGGAGACCCTCGGCTATTGCGTGCAAGGCTGTCCATCCCGTGCAGTGGCCGGGCATCACGTAAGTTGGATTGATTTCGGCAAGCGCGCTTACCGTTTCAGGAATGATCTTGTCAAACACTCCGCCGGTCAGATGGAACCCGCCGATCGCGGCGTAGATTTTCTGAATTCCAGTGAGCTTCTGGGCGTAGCGAATGATGTTGATGATGCCGGAATGCCCGCAGCCGGTAATCACGATCAGGCCCTTGTCCTTCACGTTGATAAGGGCAAACTGGTCGTCCATGATCAGGGGATCGGGTTCCCAGTGGTCAGTACGTCTTGAAAAGTGAACAGGGAACCCGGTTTCAAAGTCCGTGGTGCGGTCCACCTCGCCCGACACCAGGATCATGTCGTCAACCAGCATCGAAGGGCCAACCTCTTCGATTACCTGAACGTTCTCTCGCCCGAAGTCCGCAACATTTGGGGCCGGAACCTGAATTTCATCCCCGGTTGGTAGCACCAGTTTGCGTTCGAGGAACGCATCGGGATGCAGGATGAGAGGCATGTTGTGTGACCCCAGACGATCGATCACGCCGGTTAGTCCCATTGCGTGATCGGCGTGGCCGTGGCTCAGCACGATTGCCTGCACGTCCTTGAGGTCGATCTCCTGAGCATCCAAATTGTGCAGAATGCCCTGGCGGCTGATGCCTGCGTCGAACAGAACCTGCGCCTTTTTGTTGCCGCTCCTGACTTCGATCAACGCCGAAAATCCGTGCTCACCAATTGAGAAGATCTTCTCGAACGGTTTGGGGTCAAGCGGATATCGCTTGGCCACCTCGGTACTTTCCATCAACAGGTCGATGTTGTTGTCAACAATAATTGAAATGTCTACCTGGTCTACAGGTGTTGGGGCGAGGGTCTCAACCATATGTAACCTCCTTGGATTTTGGGCGGCTAGATCGACGACAGGTGCTCTGCCACCTCTTCTGGTTTGGAGAAGAACGGCGAGTGTGAGCTGTCCATGGTGAAGACCTTCTCGCAGCCGTTCTCGGTGTGCATCTTCTTCTGAATATGGGGTGCAATCGCTCGGTCCTGGAGACACTCAATGTAGTACCTGGGCACCTGGCGGCCGCGAGCTTCGGTGATGGAAAGCGGCGTTTCGAACACGCCCATGGCCTGTGGGCCCAACAGAGACTTGGCGCGCTCGATGTCTTCATCGCTGCAATCGGCGTAGAGGGCTTCTTTCAGCGCTTCGGGTTTGAACGTGGTTGAGAGCTGATCTTCGGAGGGAATCAGATTCGGCAGTACGAGGTTGTCCGGATCCAGCTTGGCCATGTCAAGCAAACACTGCCCATCAGCCAACAAGAACGCAGCCAGAAACACCAGACCTCTGAATTTCTCGGGGGCGTATTCCGCTGCCTGGGAGTTGCTGATCCCGGTCATGGAGTGGCCGACTGCGATGACGGGTTCTGATTGCGAGGCAGCAAACTCAACAGTGGCTCGGGCATAGCGCTCCAGCGAGACCTCTGACATCGGAGTCTTGTCGCTGCCGTGACCGGGTAGGTCGGGAGCCAAGACGGTGTGTCCTCGGCTTTCCAAAGCTCCGCCAACCTTGTCCCAGCACCAGCCTCCGTGCCACCCTCCGTGAATTAGTAGGAATGTTGACACGCTCTTACCTCCGGTTCCCTGGCATCGGATCGAGCCATGGACGCGGAACCTAAGCGATTGCAACCATGATTGTCAACAAAATGAGCAGTGGCGCTAATTGCTTTCTGCGGTAGCGGTTCTTCTTGGGACGGCCGCCATCAGGTTTCGGGCTAGCGCGCCGCCGTGGAGCATTTCGTCGAGCGCCTTGGTTGTTATCTCGGCGTGTTCGCGGCCCAAGAACTCGGCGCGAGTGCCCCTTCTGGTAGCGATTGACTCGACAATGGCCCAGTGCTGTTGCTGGGCAGCAACGAACTTGCTGTGGGATCCAGGAAGGTGCCAATAACCAACAACCAAATCACTGGGTGACGCAAACGGAAGCTTCGTTAGCTGCTCGTACAGCCGAGCCAGAACGGGGTTCTGCGCAGTCTCCACCAGCAATCGATGAAACTCCTCGTTGAGATCGATGTATTCGTGGACGTGATCCTTCCAGGGCGCTGAATCTTCAGACGGCGAGTCTTCAAACAAGGTGTCGATGTCCTTGAGCACCCGATTGAGCTGATCAAGCTCGAATACGCTGAGGTCGCGTTCTGCGGCGTGCCGTGCCGCTGCTCCCTCAAGCAACCCTCGAAGCTCGACCGCGTGGCGAAGGTCAGCAGCAGCGAAGCTGGCGACTGCGTCACCGCGTCCGGGAAGAGCCTGCACCAACCCCTCATGGCTCAGCGTGTTGAGGGCCGACCGGACCGGGGTTCGGCTCATGTGGAGCCGTTCGGCAAGTTGAACTTCGGCCAGCCGTTCGCCTGGCAGTACCACACCACTGATGATGAGATCTCGGATTGCCTTGCCGGCGCGTTCGGTCTGGGTGGCGGCGCTCATGGTCTCTTCAGTTGTACCACTTAGCGCCGCCTTGACACCTCGCCGACGATTCCTGCCCGGGCGAAGGTCGGATCGTTGTATGCAACAGGCACGCGATTCTGGCGGTTTCGACGGGTAGCAGGCCCTTTCAAGCGGAGTTTGAGCTTCGGCTGGACACATTGCGCACAATTTTGTATACATAACCGCCATGAGGCCGCAATGAATACCACCCAGAGATCGACGGGTCCCGAGTTTCAAGCCTTCGAAGGGCCCCTGCTGGAGAATCCGTATCCCTTCTTTGCTCGGTGGCTTGAAAGCGCTCCGGTGTTTTATGCCGATGAGATCGGCTACTGGGTGGTGTCTCGCTACGAGGATTGTCGGCGCGTGCTGAAGGACTACGAAGTGTTCTCGGCTTCGAACGCGCTGAGCCCGGTTTTTCCGCCCTGTCCCGCGGCGGCCAAGGCCTTGGCCGACGGTGGGTTCCGGTCGATTCCCACAATGACCAACGTTGATCCACCCGCTCACACCAGGACGCGGCGAATAGCCCACCAGGCGTTCACCCCTCGTCGTGTTCGCGAGATGGAAGGGGTGGTCCGATCCATCGTTCAGGACTTTCTCGTCGCCCGTGTTGCGGGGACGCAATCAGATTTTGTGGCCGACGTGGCCTGGGCCCTACCCGCCCACGTGATCTTTTCCATACTGGGTCTGTCACCTGATGAGGTGGCCAGCATCAAAGAAGGATCCTCAAGCCGGTTGGCCTTCATGTTCGGCAAGGCCGACGAGGACGAACAGGTGGAGACAGCCAAGGGCATGGCCGAGTTCTGGTCATACTGCGAAGCTCTGGCCAATGATCGGCGGGCCACGCCGAGAGACGACTTCACGTCCGACCTTGTTCACCGCCTCGACGGCGAGGGAGAGCCGCTTACCCAGCAAGAAGTCTCGGCGATCTTGTTCGGGTTGCTGCTGGCCGGTCACGAAACCACCACGAGCCTCCTGACAAACGGCCTGCGTCGCTTGCTTGAGAATCACCAAAGCTGGGAAGCCATCTGCGCCGACCCCACCCTGATTCCGAACGCGATCGAAGAGGTCCTACGGTTCGACTCGTCGGTGGTTCATTGGCGCCGTCGCACAACTCAAGACGTGGTGTTAAGCGGAGTGGAGATCCCAGCCGACGCGAACGTGCTGGTTGTTATCGGAGCAGCAAACCACGATCCGGCCAAGTTCGCCAAACCTGAGGTCTTCGACATCGGTCGGGAAAATGCCGCTGAGCACCTGTCGTTTGGTCACGGACCACATATTTGCCTCGGTGCTTCACTGGCTCGGCTGGAAGCACGCGTTGTTCTGGAAGAGCTGACCGCGGCAGCACCCAACTTGCAAATCGTTGCAAACCAAGAGTTCGACTTCGCCCCAATTATCGGCTTTCGAGGGCCCAAGAAACTCGAAGTGTTGTGGGGTTAGGTAAACCCTCGGTGAGCAAGAGGCCCGGCCGACCCAACGCCAGTTCTTTGAAGTCGTGTCCTCATATCAGTTAACAGATAGCGATCAGGTGCATGGCCACCGCTTCAGGCTGGGAGATATGAGGAGAATGGCTGGTGTTCATCGTGAACACCTTCTCGCATGGATTGTCGGTGTACATCTTCTTCTGGAACTTCGGTGAGATGGCGCGGTCCTGTAAACACTCGATGTAGTACCTGGGAACCGATCCGCTTCTCTCCTTTGTCAGGCGCACGGGTGTGGCAAAGGGAGCGGCCGGTTCTGGCTGGTGCAGTGAGCCGGCGCGGGCCACGTCTTCATCGCTGCAGTCTCCGTACACGGCTTCTCTTACTACCGCCGGGTTGACAGTCATTGTCAACCCGTCTTCGGAGAAGATCAGATTTGGTTGGATCATGTTGTCGGCGTCGGGGGCGGCGAGATCAAGGAGGCTTTGCCCGTCGGAGGGTAAGAAGGCCGCGAGGTACACAACTGCTTTGAAGTTCTCTGGGGCGTACTCAACGGCCTGGGTATTGGCCATGCCAGACATCGAATGCCCGACAAGAACCACCTTCTCGGCGGCTTCTGAAGCAAACCCAACTGTTGCCCGCGCGTACAACTCAAGGGTAATGTCTTCCACTGGCGTGGTGTCTGATCCGTGCCCCGGCATATCGGGTGCGAGGACCGTGTGGCCCGCCTGTTCCAACACCGGCTGCACCTTGTCCCAGGACCAGCCAGCCTGCCAGCCACTGTGTATCAACAAGAACGTGGTCATCTGGTGCTTCCTTTGGAGAGCTGGCAGTGGAACGGCCCAAGCCTACCCTCCCCCACCCTGTGAACAATATTGTGCACAATCTATGCGGACGCCGGATAGCCCTAGAAGGTCCCGTCGCGAGCTAGCTGATCAAGAGCCTGCTGGTTAGGAACTCGATCACATCGTTGAAGGCCTGACGGGTGCCGTGGCCCTCCTCCGGAGAGAGGTCTTCGGTCAGCACCGAATGGGCGATGCGGCTGTTCTTGTCCGGATTTCCGCGGCTGGAATCCAGTTCGACAGCGGTGAAGGCGTCGCCAAGCAATTCTGAAAGGGCGGCGAATCGCTTCGCTGGCACAAGGGGGTCGCCAGTGAATCGAAGGCCAATTGCACAGAGCCCGTCATCAGTGGCTCGGCGGGCAACGGTTTTGGCGTCGGCGCTTGAAAGGCCGGTGCTAACGGC
This sequence comes from Acidimicrobiia bacterium, assembly GCA_003231975.1. Lineage (GTDB taxonomy): Bacteria > Actinomycetota > Acidimicrobiia > Acidimicrobiales > SZUA-35 > SZUA-35. The sequence goes on along the minus strand of QIKW01000132.1, from coordinate 9,731 downwards.
TCGTTTGGAGCCAACTGGAAGTGGCAGGCTCGGTTGGGAAGCGACGGGTGCAATTACGGTTGGATCGGTTGCCATCGCCAACGCAAATCCGCCAGTCAAACACATTCCAACGGTCCCAACCCCCGGCCCTCCGCAAGCGGAGTGAGCCTCTCGGGCCAGCGCTCGAAGCCACTGGGTAACGGGCGCAGTTCGATCGGTGGCGAAGGCCGCGAACTCCTTTGCCACGCACGCTCTGGTTAGTGAATTCACAACGTACATCGGGTTTCGTGGCTTTCCCGGAACGCCGAACAGCGAGGGAATATAGACTGTTAGCCCCTGATCCCTGACGCTGCGGGCGAAGTCGGCCACAGGCGGGGTAATCCCTGGAATCTCGGGCATCACGATCACGGCCGGGCCTGCACCGGAGCGGTAGACCGTGTAGGCGAGGTTGCTGTTGCGAAACTCGCTGGCCTCGAAGTCGTCGAGCAGATCATGGCCCCGGTGGTCGAGGTGTTCTTTGGTCATTCTTCAACTCCGGTTGGGTGCTTTTGGAGGCTACTCCGGCATGTGCTCGACCAGGGGTAGCCAGCCGGATTCACAGGGTTCGCTGGGGTTCTTGGTCAAAACACCGGTTAAGGAATTCGGTGGCGTAGTTGGCAAGCTCGGCGGGTCGTTCCTCGTGCCAGAAGAGTTTGGCTCCGTCGATGGTGTGAAGCTCAACGGGTCCGCCAAACTGCTCAACCATGCGCCGCGCTTTCTTCAGGGGAAACACTGAATCGCTTGTGCCCCACAACAGCTGAGTAGGGGCAACAATCTTGCTATGTACGCTGGCCAGGCCATCAACAAAGCCGTAGTCCCAGTTCGCCATCAGCTGAAGCTGGCCCCGAAGCTTTCGTCTGTCCGCGAACAGAGGAGCGATGAACAGATCGAAGAACTCGCCTTTCGCGTAGCCCGCCTTCTGGAACAGGGCCCGGGCGAACAGTGGTGAGCTACGAACCAGCCGTCTGCGCAGCAGGAACTCCATGGTTCGAAATCCGCCCGGGCTCTTCAGAGTTGTGCGAAAGAGCTTGATAAGAAACGGGCGCTGCTTTGGGATATCGGTGTCAGACATCACCAGGCCACAGACCCGGTCTGGCATCTGGGCGGCCACGTACCTGGCGAAGACCCCGCCGCTGTCGTGAGCAACCATGGCAAACCGATCCAGCTCAAGGGCGTTGATTGCCTCGGCGAGAGCTTCGGTCTGGGCCGCCAGGTTGATGGGAGCGTCAGCAGACCAGACGGAGTCACCCGCCCCCGGCAGGTCGATCACATGGCAGGTGAAGTCTTTCGCCATTATGGAGACAACGTCTCGGAATGTTTCCCCGTGCAGCAGCCAACCGTGCACAAACACAACTGGCGGGCCGGAGCCGAACACCTGGTGGGCCACCTTGCGTTTGCCGTCTTCAAGATCGATGAGGTTCGTCATGCCCCGAACTCTGACGCTTATTGCAGGTTCTTGCACCTACCTGAAGAGGTAGTTGGAGCTGGTGCAGCGGCCGCTTGAATGATGTCATGTCCGAAACATCCCCCGGTCTCTTCCCGGCCTTGCTGAAGTACTGGCGTCGCAGCCGCGGCATGAGCCAACTTGATCTTGCCTTGGCTGCCGAAGTGTCGGCGAAACATGTGAGCTTTCTCGAAACCGGCCGGTCTCAGCCAAGCGTCGAAATGGTCTTGCTGTTGGCGTACAGCCTGGATGTGCCGCTGCGTCGCCAGAACGACATGCTTCGGTCCGCCGGCTTCGAGGCCCGCTATCCCGAGCCATCCCTTGATGACGGATTGGATCCCTCGGTAACAGCAGCAATCGATCAGATGCTGAACCAGCACGAACCTTTCCCTCTCATAATCATGAACGATCGGTACGACGTCCTTCGGGTCAACCGTTCAGGCGAACAGCTGATGGGTTTGGTTTGTGCGACCGAGCCGCCACCAGAGCAACTGAATCTCTACCACGTGCTGTTCGATCCGGACCTGGCAAGAGGTGCCGTGGTCGGCTGGGATGAAACCGCCGCAGGGCTTCTGGCCCACCTGCATCGCGAAGCGCTTCACCGTCCGGACCATCAGCGGCTTCAGGGTTTGCTTGACGAAATTCTACAACTTCCCGGAGTTCCAAAACACTGGCGTCTGCCCGAGCTGGGATTGCCAAGCCCTGGAGTCATCACCCTTGCGCTGTCGACCCCGAAGTTCGAAGGCCGTTTCTTCACCACCCTCATCACGTTCAACGCTCCAGCCAACGTGACTCTGGAAGAGCTGAGGATCGAGGCGTACTATCCCGCAGACAGCGCTACGGCCGACACCTGCCACAGGTTGTTGAGCTAGAGCCGGTCAGCATTCGGCCATTGCGTTTCGGCTGATGTCAACATGCAGGTCTGCATGGCCGGAGTACTCGATTGCCTCCTCGAACGTTCCCGATTGGGTGAGGGTGGCCCAGCCGACCACGCGCATTGGATGAGAGGGCAGTGACGGGAACGTGTTGTTCCTCGGGGCCCACTCTTCAATCGCCTGCGACAGTATCAACCAGCGGTTAGTCGGGTCTTCCCAGCTGCCACCCAACACGTCGCGCTCCACGCACGGGGCGCTTCCAAGTGTGTCAAGCACCACGCCCGCAGGCTGGCCGTTCGGACCGGGCAGGAATCCGGCTTCGGTATCACCGGCCACAACGCCGTTGCCGTCACGGTCGCCATAACCCAGCCCGCCAGGTCCAACCACTAGGTTGGCGGCCGTTTCGGCGAAGGCCCTTGCTTCTTCGAGTGATTCTGACTTGGCCCATGCGTCAACCGCTTCGGCTATCAGTTCCAGCCGTTCGTTGGCCGCAGAGGGGGCGGCGCCGCCTGACGATGGGTCACTGGCCGAGCCCGAGCCGCCTGCCCCACATGCCGAACCAACCAAGGCCAGAACAATCAGAAAGTGTCTCACTCATGTGAGTATCGCAAATCTACCGGCCAGTGCGGAACCGCAACCAACACCTTTAGGACTTTGTGGTTGGAGCGCTAACCGGCAAGCTTGGCAAACAGGTCCCTGAAAACACCGTCACGGTCCACCGAAACAGCTTCACGCATCACATGGCGGGTCAAGCTGTTCGTCAGGTCCCAGCGAAGATCTGTGGCAAGTTCGGGGGCTGGTCTGATCACCGTTGGCACCAGGTTCGGATCTATTAGCCAGGCAATACAGATCAGGTCCCATATCACCCACGAGCCGCCCGAGGAGCTGGCAATTCCGAGCATCTGATGAAGCGGGTTGTTGTTGTACAGGTCGGCCAACAGGTCACCGAGCGGCCCTCTGCCCTCGACCGAAGCCCGGACTTCGGGTTGGGAGATCGTGAGTTGTTCGCCAATCGTGAACCCCGGCATGTACACCAGCGGAACTTCGCTCTCCAACACCACCCGCGTGGCGTGAACGTCCTGAACCAGGTTTAGGGCAGGGGTATTGGAACGTTGGTCGGCGGATGGGTATCCGGCGGTCCAGACAACCACAATTTTGGCTGCGATGTCCGGGGCAAGCAGAAGGGCCGACGCCACGTTGGTGAGACACCCGATGGCAGCCACGTACAGGATCTCATCAGAGTTTCGAGCCAGCTCTACCAGACGCTCAACCCCAGCGGATTGGACAGGAGCTGCGGCCTCTTCCATGTATTGGTCCGCCCCCCGGAAAACCATTCCGGCCGAATCGATCCCGGCGGCGGCGAAGACCCGCCTGATTTCGGCAACGCTTAGATCGACTCCCTCGGAGGGAGTGGTAAAGGCGAGGTCGGCTAAGGGGGTGCCTGCGGCCTCCAACCGATCCAGCCAAGCTTCGTAGTCTTCAAGCAGGGCGTCGGGTGCAACCGACGCCCTGGTCGGTGTGCCCCAGGACGAAGCTGCCCCGCCGTCACGAGTTCGCTGCGCCGCCAAAAGCGGGGCCTGGTGATGAGCGAACGAGAACGGCTCGGCAATCACAGCCTTCAGATCGATCTGGTCTGGTGAAAGCAACGCCAGTGCCAGGGCGAACTGGTCGTCGATCTCGTTCGCTGCGTCGGTGTCAATCACCACCGCAACCTTGCTGGTTGGTGGTTCCAACATCTGCTCTCGGAGCGCGGCTTCGTGTTTGCGGAACAGCGTTCGGTTGGGCTGGGGAATCGTCGGCATACCCCAACAGGATTGCACCCCTGCGCAACCTTGGCTCAGAGCCTGGTCAACAGCCCTCGTCGCCCAGTTGGTCGATCAGCTCGACCAACTGGGCTCGCACCTGCCCGACTGTTTCCAACTGTTGGTTGATCTGGGCCAGCGCCCAGGAAACGAGCAGAGCTTCGTCAGCAGCCGGCGCCACCGGCGAGTTCTGAATCTCTCTCAGGCGGGCGATGGCCGCCAGCGAAAGGCCTGCTTCCTGGAGAGCCCGGATCAAACGGATCTGCTCGATGGTCCCGCAGCCGTACTCTCGATAGCCGGTTGGGGTCCGCGGCGGCTCCGGAAGCAGCCCAACAGATTCGTAGTAACGAATCGTGCAAGCTGATTCGCCCGACTGAGCGGCAAGTTTGGCGATGCGCACCGGGGGCTCCAGACCTCACCGGATGCTCTGGTCGGCGTGCGTGATTGCCACGTTGGCCGGCTGAGCTGCTGACCCGCCAACCGGCGCCACCTGCGTTTGTGGTTCTGAAGTTGGGGCTTCGTCTGCTCCCACCTCAACCGTTGGTTCGCCAGCAGCCGGGAGTTTCTCGGTGCTGATTGTTCGGGGGCTCCACCGGCGGAGTCGGCTGGCATTGGTGACAACCGACAGGCTGGATGCCGCCATCGCGGCGGCCGCAATCATTGGGCTCAGCTGTATTCCAACGAAGGGATAGAGAACTCCGGCAGCAATCGGGATACCAACGCCGTTATAAACAAAGGCCAGGAATAGGTTCTGGCGTATGTTTCGCATGGTTGACCGACTGAGGGTGATTGCGGTGACCACACCGTCGAGCGCTCCCGAGATCAAAGTGATGTCGGAGGACTCGATTGCCACGTCGGTTCCTGTTCCGATGGCGAACCCAACATCGGCCTGGGCCAAAGCAGGAGCATCGTTGATGCCGTCTCCAACCATGGCCACCACGCCGCCCTCGCTCTGAAGACGCTGTACCTCCATGGCTTTGTGTTCGGGAAGAACTTCGGCCAGAACCCGCTCCACCCCAACTTGGCGGGCGATGGCTGCGGCCGTGCGGGCGTTGTCGCCGGTGATCATGGCGACCTTGATTCCCAAGGCTCGGAGGGTTGCGATGGCAGCTGCTGAGTCTTCCTTGACTGTGTCGGCAACGGCTATCACCCCTCCTGGTTTTCCGTCCACCGCAACCAACATTGGAGTGCGACCCGCTTCAGCCAGGCGATCCATCTCGGCGTTCAGCTCCGATGTTGCAATGCCGGCATCGTCCAGAAGGCGCCGGTTGCCAATAAGCACCTCTCGCCCGTCCACCACGGCTCGCACGCCTTTGCCGGTGATCGAGTCGAAATCTGCTGGGTCGACTAGTTCCAGGCCTCGCTCTCGGGCGGCGCTGACGATTGCCTCGGCCAGGGGGTGTTCAGATGACTGCTCCGCTGAGGCAACCAGCCGCAACAGTTCGTTCTCTTCCATCCCAGCGGCTGTCAACACGTCGGTAAGAGCGGGCTCTCCCCGGGTGATGGTGCCGGTCTTGTCAAGCACGATGGTGTCAATCTTGTGGGCGGTCTCCAAGGACTCAGCTGACCGGATCAGGATTCCCTGTTCGGCTCCCTTCCCGGTTGAGACCATGATGGAGAGAGGTGTGGCCAGGCCAAGTGCACATGGGCAGGCAATGATCAGTACCGCAACTGCGGCAACGAGTGCCAGGGTGAATGCGGGGGCCGGCCCGGCAACGAACCAAACCGAGAAGGTTGTGATTGCGATGAACATCACCGCAGGCACGAAGTATGAAGAAACCAGGTCGGCCAGCCGCTGAATCGGGGCCTTTGACCCTTGGGCCTGCTCCACCAACTTGATGATCTGTGACAGCATCGTGTCCGAACCAACCTTGGTGGCCTCGAAGCGGAAAGCTCCGGTTTGGTTGATGGTTGCGCCAATAACGGTGTCGCCTGCTGTCTTGGTGACGGGAATTGATTCACCAGTTACCATCGATTCGTCCAGGGTTGAGCGCCCGTCCACAATCAATCCGTCCACTGGAACTTTTTCGCCAGGACGTACCAGCACCACATCACCGGGTATTACGTCTTCAACTGGGATCTCAACCTCAACGCCGTCCTGAATGACGGTGGCAGTTTTGGCCTGCATCCCGATCAGTTTGCGAATCGCTTCGCCGGTGCCCGCCTTGGCTCGAACTTCAAGCAGGCGACCAACCAGAATCAACGTGATGATGACACCGACGGCCTCGTAGTAGACCTCGCGAACATTTTCGGGCACCAGGGATGGGGCGATCGTGACGAGCAGGCTGTAACTGAAAGCTGCGATTGTTCCGATCGTGATAAGGCTGTTCATGTCTGCTGTGCGGTGCCGCATTGTCAGCCAGCCGGTTCGGTGGATGGGCCAACCGGTGTAGAACATCACCGGCGCAATCAGAACCAGTTGGAACCAGTTGTTCAGCAGGAGCTCTGGCATCCAGTTGGCGCCGAAGAGGTCTACGGCCATTACCGCGAACACGACCGGGGCCGAGAGGATCGCCCCAAAGAGAACCCGGCGCGACAGGTCCGCAATCTCGGCTTGTCGCTCGGCTGCTTCCTCATCGCCGGCATCGCTCGCATTGGCGGCCTGACGAGGCACCAACCGGTAGCCGGCGTCGCCCACAACACTTTGAATCCGTTCTGCTGTGACTAGACCTGGGTTGAAATCGACCGTAGCCCTTTCGGTTCCAAAGCTCACCTCGGCGTGATCCACACCGTCGATGCCGTCCAGCGCCGACTCGATGTTTGCCACACAAGACGCACACGACATGCCCGAAACCCGGAACTCGACTTGCTCTGATTCTGTGTTGACGGCCTGCTCGAGGCCGGCCATTACGTTGAGTGGAACAGATCCGTTCACTGGGGCACTTGAGTCAACGGAAGCGGGCTCGACAACAAGCGTGCCGTGAATCATGTTCATGCCGCAGGCAAAGCTGAACTCGCCGACCTTGTCTGGAGTGAACTCGACACTGGCGGTCCCGAAGGCGGGCAGTGTTGCCGACACACCGAAATCGGAGAACACAACTCTCGATGTGCAATCTCCTGACTCTTGACGGTCGAACTCGATGCGAAGCGGCACGCCCTGCTTCACTCGAATCACATCGGGTGAGTACCCGCCCTTCACGGTGACCTTCACCTGCTGCTTCCCGGCGACCACATCGGCCTGTCTGGCCTTCTTGGGTCCGAAGAAGAACCACCATAAGAAACCCGCCAACACAATGCTGGCGGCGATCACTACGAACTCTGTAACAGTCATGGCTACCTCCTGGGTAGGTCCTTACCATATAGGGGTAAGGGGTATATAGCAACCGAAAGGTTTGGCCGAACCTTCCTGCAACCCCTCAAGAATGCGTTCCACCGGGCACCGCCAATAGGGCACAAGGTCCTTACCCCTATTGGGTATCTACGGCTGGGGCCTACTCTCGTCGCCTGTGACCTTGGCCTCTGGTCTCCGGCACCTCTGAACTGTATACCCCCGGTAGGTATAACTCATAGTTGCAGGGAGTGCTGATGAGAACCGGGGTAGAGATGGTGGCGCCTGTGGAGGCACCGGAGAAGGCTGTTTTGACAGCAACCGAAGTATGGAAGGCCTACCGAAAGGGGTGGTGGCCCAAACGCCAGGAATTGCCTGTTCTGCTGGGAGCAAGCCTGGAGCTAATGCCAGGTGAGGTAGTTGGTTTGGTTGGAGAGAACGGATCTGGCAAGAGCACGTTGATGAAAGTGCTGGTTGGCGATCTGGGGGCGGACTCGGGGGCAATCGACAGGACCGAGAGCTTTGGCTATTGCCCCCAGGTGCCCGTCTTGTACGAACGGTTGACCTGCGACGAACATCTCGAGTTGTTCGCCGCTGCTTATGGCCTGGGCCCTGGACAGCTGGCGCAGTCTCGGCAACGCTTGTATGAGGAGCTGGACTTTGCTCGATTTGCCCCAACCCGGGTCGAAGAGTTGTCTGGCGGTACCCGATCAAAGCTCAACCTGGCGCTGGCCATGTTGCATGACCCTGCCCTGCTCTGCCTGGACGAGCCCTATGCCGGATTTGATTGGGATACCTACCAGCGCTTCTGGGATCTCACCCGCGATCGCCGCGGGAGCGGTGCCAGCCTCCTGATCATCAGCCACTTCATCGCCGACGAAGAGCGGTTCGACCGGATCTATGACCTAGTTGATGGCAAGACGGTGCCGCGATGATGGGGGCACTGTCTGCACGATGGCTGGTTGAGTACGCTCGCAGGCCACTGAATTTGGTGTTGCTGGTAGCTGTGCCGGTTGTGTTCGTGACCCTAACGGGATCCGCTCTTGCTGACTTCGCCAACATCCTCGGGGGAGCGAACGACCTTGGCCAAGTAGAGGCTGCTACTGCTGGTTGGGCCGCTGCGGTTCTGGCTGGGGTCTCCGGCTTCTTTCACGTTTCCACTTCTCGAGATGCAGATCGGCGTCTGGCTGCTGCGGGAGCTGGAGCTATCCGCTTGGTGGTGTCGCGGCTCGTTTCAACTCTGGCCCTGGCTGGCCTGGCCTCGGTTGGGGCCCTGCTTGCGCTTCTGATTCGGACCGATCTTGCCGGCTCGCCCCGGGTGATCGGGGCCACGCTCGCTTCCGCCTTCATTTACGCCGGGATCGGCATTCTAGTGGGTGCCGCCGTTCGATCTGAGATGAACGGCTCCCTGATTGTCGTGTTCGCCTGGATCTTCGATGTCTTCTTTGGCCCCGCAATGGGTGGCACTGCCGGCTTCATTCGCCTCTTCCCGCTGCACTTTCCCACCTTGGTTCTGACCGACGTTGCATCGGGGCATGGTGGTGCGTTGGGTAGTATTGGCATCTCACTGTTGTGGGCAGGCGGCACGATTGCAGTGGCTGCGTTTGCTCTGAACGCCACCACCCGGCCGTTTCAGCGGGCCAGTCGTCAGGCGGCCCCGAGGTTTCGACGGTTGTCGGTTGCGCTGCTGGCGGCAAGCAGGCAGCTGCGGCGAATGCCGGTGATGTGGGTTCTCATTGTTGGCCTACCGGTGCTCTTCATCAGCGCGTCAATAGCGATCACCCCATCTGACCCCACACCAGTTGAGTTGGTTGAGGGTGGCAAACGGGGGCTGACCATTCTGTCAATGGCGGATGTGCACGGTGCGGTGATGGTTCCCATCACGATCGGCTTCCTTGCTTCCCTCGCCGGGTTGTTCGTGATTCTGGACTCCGCCGAGGCGGATCGACGGCTGTCGCTGACCCGTTTTCGGTCGGGCGAGATTCTTACCGTGCGGATGATCGTGATTGCAGTGGCGGCGCTGTTGGCCACCGCGGTGTCGATAGCTGTGACTGCGGTCAGCTTCACCGCTGTGAACTGGCCTGTGTTCATTGTCGCGAACATCCTGGTTGCGCTTACCTACGCAACGATTGGGGTACTGGTTGGCCCGCTGTTTGGCCGCTTGGGAGGCCTCTATCTTCTGTTGCTCCTCCCCTTTGTCGATGTGGGGTTGGCTCAGTGATCGAACCGGGATAGGGGGTAGGGGTATAGGACCTTTTCCTCTACACTGGCTCAGAGCCGACTGCAACCATTAGGGAACAAATCCCCTCACCGAGAACCTTGGT
>QIKW01000170.1 GCA_003231975.1 Acidimicrobiia bacterium | reverse complement strand
GACAGCCGAACCAATGAAACAGCAGTCTCGCTTGGTCGGCAGAGCCGACAAGCGGTGAGCTGACAACCCAGATCGGCCGAAGGCGTGAGGCAATAGCCGAACTAATGTGGATGTTCACCAGTCTGAACATCCACGTAACTGCTGTGACCAATGGCATGCCTTGGCCCAGTTCCCGATTCGATTGAGGCATCCGGCATCTGACCGGGTGAACAGACCCCGGCATTGGACCGGGCAAACAGGAGGTAGGAATGAAGCGGACTCGACTAGCGGCGGCAGTAGCCGCAGCGCTATTGATTCCAGCGTTAGCGGCACCAGCCGCCGGCGCGGAAAGTGATTCGGCCGAGAATGGTACGGCCCCAACCGAAAGCGCCCCGACGTATACCGTTACATACAGAAACTTGACTGAGGGTCAGTACCAGACGCCTCCGGTCTTTGTTGCCCACGACAGAGACGTTTCGGTGTTCCGCCGAAACCGCTCGGCTAGCCCTGGTGTCCAGGCCGTAGCCGAGAACGGCAACGTACCCGCTCTTGTCGCCGAGCTTCAGGCAGCCGTCGATGATCAAGGGCTTGGCCTGACCGGAGTCGGAGCCGACGCACCGATACCTCCCGGCGGTGAAGTAACTTTTGAATTCACAACCGACGAGCCACGGCTAAGCATTGTTTCGATGCTGATCTGCACAAACGACGGCTTCGCTGGCCTGAACACTTGGCAGCTTCCGCTGAAAGACGACCAGACCAAGCGCACCCGCCTTCGTGCCTACGACGCAGGCACCGAGATCAACACCGAACTTCGGGCTGATCTGGTTCCTGCTCCATTCTGCGGCGAAGGCGAAGGCAGCGGCGAGTCCGACCCCGAGCTGGCAGAGAACGGCAGAATCCGCATCCACCGCACCATCCGTGGAGTTGGAGACCTTGGCCCAGAGTTCGACTGGAAAGGCCGAGTAGCAGAAATCGTTGTTACCCGCAACGATCCAGCCCCCACCTACACCATCACTGTTGAAAACATGACAGGAGGCCAGTATTTGACTCCGCCGAATGTGGCTATTCATGAGCGCAGCGTTGATGTGTTCTCACGAGGCAGCGCCGCTAGCCCTGCGGTTCAGGCAGTTGCTGAGAACGGTGGCGTTCCTGTTTTGGCCGGTGCCCTGAAAGCAGCCATCGACGATGCCGGGCTTGGGGCCAGCACGGTTGGGGGTGACGGACCGATTGCACCTGGCGAATCCGCAACGTTCCAGCTGACAGCAGACGGAAACAGGCTGAGCATGGTTTCGATGCTGATCTGCACCAATGACGGGTTTGCTGGCATTGACAGCAAGAGGTTTAACCTGAAGGAAGGCCAGACCCGGAGCTTCAGAGTTCGGGCCTACGACGCTGGCACCGAAATCAACACCGAGCGGTACACCGACTTGGTACCAGCTCCGTTCTGTGGCGGAGATGGAGTTGGCACCGGGGAAACGAACCCCGAGCTGGCCGAGAACGGCGTCATTCGTCGTCATCGCACCATTCGTGGAGTTGGCGATCTCGGTCCAGAGTTTGACTGGAAGGGCCCGGTGGCGACGGTCACCATCACCCGGAACTACAGCAACTAGAACCGTCAAACGACTACGAGATGGGCCGGGGCATTACGCCCCGGCCCGTCACGTTTTTCAGACCTACTCCCACTCGATGGTGCCCGGGGGCTTCGACGTGATGTCGTATGCCACCCGGTTCACGCCATCAACCTCGTTGATCACCCGGTTGCTCATCCGCTCTAGCAGTTCATACGGCAAGCGGGCCCAGTCGGCGGTCATTGCATCATCAGAGGTGACGGCACGGATGATTATTGGGTGGGCGTACGTGCGCTCGTCGCCCATCACCCCGACGGTGCGAATGTCGGCCAACACGGCAAACGACTGCCAGAGATCACGTTCTAGCCCGGCGGCTGCAATCTCTTCTCGAACAATGGCGTCAGCGTGCTGGAGAATCGCCACCTTGTCTGGAGTGACTTCGCCGATGATCCGCACCCCCAGACCGGGGCCCGGGAACGGTTGGCGCAGCACGATGTCGTCTGGCAGGCCAAGCTCGGACCCAACTTTGCGCACCTCGTCTTTGAACAGATTCCGAAGCGGCTCGACCAGTTCGAACTTCAGATCATCTGGCAGGCCACCAACATTGTGATGGCTCTTGATCTTGGCGGCGTCTTTGGTTCCAGACTCAATTACATCTGGATACAGAGTCCCTTGCACCAGGAATTTGGCATCGTCCAGACCCCTGGCAAAGTCTTCGAAAATCCGGATGAACAACTCGCCAATGATCTTGCGTTTCGTCTCGGGCTCGGTCACTCCGGCCAGGCGCTCAAAGTAACGCTCACCAGCGTCGACGTGAATGAGTTCGATTCCCTGATGTTTCTGAAACGTCTCGACCACCTGGTCTGACTCGTTCAGCCGCATTAAGCCCGTGTCGACATAGATGCACGTGAGTTGGTCGCCAACCGCCTTGTGCACCATTGCCGCCGCTACTGCCGAGTCGACCCCGCCGCTTAGGGCACAAATGACTTTCTCCGATCCGATCTGAGCGCGGATGGCCTGAACCGAAGAGTCGATCACGGAGCCCATCGTCCAGTCAGGGCGACACAAGGATTCCCGCAGTAGGAACTGTTCCATGGCGGCCATGCCATGGGGAGTGTGGGCAACCTCGGGGTGATACTGAACTCCGTAGATCTTCCGCTCCCTGGACTCGAAAGCGGCCACCGGGGCGTTAGGGGTTGAGGCCGTTGCCTCGAAACCTTCCGGCACTTCGGTTATGGCATCAAAGTGACTCATCCAAACAACCTGCTCGGAGGGAATCCCGTCGTGGAGGAGAGAAGACGAGGATCCAGCAATGCGGTTCAGCACCGTTCGCCCGTACTCGCCCCGCTCATTGCGGCCTACCTCGCCGCCAAGCTGGTGCGGGATCAGTTGGGCCCCATAACAAATTCCCAGAATGGGAATGCCAAGATCGTAGATCTCAGGGTCCAGCCGGGGGGCGCCCTCTACGTGAACACTGGCAGGCCCGCCAGAAAGGATCACTGCGGCGGGCTTTCTACTGGCAACCTCGTCTGCGCTGATGCTGTGAGGAACAATTTCTGAATACACCCTCAGCTCTCGGACCCGGCGAGCAATCAGTTGGGCGTATTGAGCCCCGAAGTCAACAACTAGAACAACCTGGTCTGGCGCCGCGGCGCCCGTGTTGTCGGCGTTTGTCATTGGCTTACCAACAGATCGGCCTTCTGGAGGTCTTTCAGCTTTTCATAACCAAGCGTTGCCATTGACTGGCGGAGGGCCCCGATGATGTTGGTGCGCCCATCGGCGGAGGTGGCGGGCCCCAAAAGGATCTCTTCGAGGGAGCCAGCCTGGTCTAGTTGCACCACTTCTCCCTGTGGCAGCTCAGGGTGGGCAACAGACCGACCCCAGTGCCAGCCCTGGCCTGGTGCTTCGGTTGCTCTGGCCAGAGCAGACCCCAGCATCACCGCGTCGGCCCCGCAGGCAACCGCCTTTGCGATGTCTCCCCCGGTTCGGATTCCGCCGTCGGCAATGACGTGAACGTACACACCCGTTTCGTCGAGGTGGCGCATCCTGGCGGCGCGAACGTCGGCCACAGCTGTTGCCAACCCGGAGCCGATTCCGGTAACCGAACCTGTTGTCGATGTGCGGCCACCGTCAACACCAACGAGCACGGCCGCCGCCCCGGTTCGCATCAGATGCAGGGCCGCCTGATAGCTGGCGCAGCCGCCAACAACGACAGGAGTTTCCAGCTCTCGAACGAACTGTTTGAGGTTCAACGGAGCCTCAACTGTTGATACGTGCTCGGCTGAGATCACCGTTCCCTGGATGACCAACAAATCAAGCTCGGCCTTCAGCAAGGTGGCGGCCAGCGAGGCAACCCGACGGGGCGACACTGCGCCTGCGGCATATCCCCCTGCGGCGTGTAGTTCGGCGATGCGCTGAGAAACAAGGTCGGGGTCTACCGGGGCCAGATACAATTGACGCAGGCTGGCAAGAACTTCGGTGGCATCCAGCCCGGCAAGCTCGGCAAGGGCGGGCCCAGGGTCGGCGTGACGAGTCCAAACCCCTTCAAGGTCAAGCACACCAAGGCCGCCCAGGCGGTCCAACTGAATTGCAGTTGCTGGGCTGGTGACGCTGTCCATTGCCGAGCTGAGCACTGGAAAGTCGAGGCTGTAGGCATCTAGCTGCCAGCCAAGATCAACCAGCTCGGGTTCCCTGGTTCGTTTGGAAGGCAGCAGGGCAAGCTGATCAAGGGTGTAGGCCGGTCTCGCCGTTTTGCCAAGCCCAATGTTGATCTCTGCCACGGTGCTGCTCCCTTGGGAAGAGAACAGGCTAGTACCGCCAAATGACCAAGAGCGGGAATGCTCAGTCCTTTACCACAGCCTTCAGGAACTGCTTGGCAAGGGCCGAGTTCATTTGGAACACGCCTTTGGTGCCGACTTCTGCAACCTTGCGCACAACCGAGCCGCCGGTTGCGGTTTCAATGGCGTCTAAGGCTCCAAGCGCGGCTTCTCTGGTTTGGTCGGTTGCCTTGTATCCCATGGTTGTGAGCGCCTTCATCAGATCGCTCTCGGCCACACTGCCAGGTGCAGACTGGGCAACCACCCGCAGTGCGTCCTTTGTTAGCTCAGCAGACTGATTCACAACGTCTGCCACACCCATCTGATCTACGGCTTCACCATCAACCGAGGCAAGCCAGCGCCGCACCTTCTGAACAATCTCGTCATGGGTTTGTCCGTCAAAGGAAAGCGAAGCCATTCCCCAAGTTTAGGCCAACTACAGACCGGCCAGATGTTCCACTTGACGAAGCATCAGGGCCGAAGTTTCGGGATCAAGGCCGTCGCCCTCGAATGCGTATCCAATCACCAGGAAGTCCTGATAAACAACGGTGTACTCAAAGCTTGCGAAGCTGTAGGCAGCCGCCCCAGGTGGTAGCCCAGGCAAGTCAAAGGGTTCTAGCTCGGGATCGGAGGCGAGCGAGTCCAACACGGCTGGGCCGCTGCCCTCGCTGTACTCAACTAGGTTGATCACAGCCTCGTCATCCAGAATCTGGATGAACGATTCTGGGATTCCAATTCCGTCAATGGCCAAATACGTCGGGTCCGACGTCACTGCTAGCAATCCGCTAGGAACGAGCGCAGCTTGCCTCTCATCAAGGACGCCGATCCCGTAGTCGTCGGTGATCGACTCATCATCAGCGTCAGGTGTGAACTCGTCGCTCGGAACCTCTACCTCACTTGAGGCTTCTTCTTCGACGACCGGGCCATCTATTGACTCGCCGATCGGTGCGAATTCACTGGACTCCGATCCGCCAAAGAACATGTCGCCGGTAAGAAGGCCGGTGAGTCCGTCGATAGTTTCGTCTATGTCTGACCTCTCGAACTGGCGGAGCATTTCGGTGTAGCCGTTCAGCACGGTTGGCATGAAGCTCAAGTACCAGCGCCCATCGCGTTCAATGACGACCATGGCCAGATCTAGATCCGCCAGGCTCTCCTGCATGGCGAGTAGCGGCAACAAATCTGGTTCGCTAAGGGCTTCCGCACCTTCCGCCCCGCACCATTCCTCAAGATCACCATTGACGGTGACCGACGTGCAGTCGCCAACTACCTCAACCGAGACGGTGTCTCCGTACAACGTGGCGCTTGCGGCCACGCCATCAATCACAACCGTCGTGCGGCCATCACTTTCAACTGTTCGCAGATCAAGGCGATCGATGGACCAGGAATTGCCTGCCTGATTCTGCTCTTCAAGCAACTCGTCAGCGCCCACCTTGAGATCGGGGAGAAAGAGCGGCGCGTAGTCATAGATCGCCCGGAACTCCTCGGGATCCAGCAGCGCGATGACCCCTTCAGGATCAAGGCTAAGCATGTCGTTCAAAATCTCTTCAATCACTGCCTCAGGGCTGGCGGCGCCAACGGGAACCACCCCGTTGCCAAAATCAGGAACCGGGGCATCAGCCCATTCACGAAGCATCTCTGCCGCCCCGTACCAGATACTCACATACCAAGAACCGTCCTCCTCAACCACCACCAACGAGAACTCGTCTTCGCTGAAGTCAACTACTTCCTCATCCCCAAGAACTGTTTCCCAGGAAATCCCATTGTCGTCGAACCGATCCAGGACCAGATCTCCAATGGGCAATTCGGCCAGATCCACCGCACTCGAAAGCGTTCCGTTAACTACCCGAACCTCGGCCACTCCTTGACCAATCTCACTACTGACGGTCTGAATCCCGCTGACGCTGAAATCAACTCCGCTCAACTGGCCAAGGTCCATCTCCGAGTCAAGCACCTCAAGCCGCTGCAACTCGGTCAGCAACTCCAAGGTTGGCTCGACGAGGCTTTCACGCTCACTTGGCAGCAACACTTCGGTCATGCCAAGAAAGTCTTCCTGGTCGAGCGCTTCGAACCACTGAGCAACAGCGTCATCAGGCGTCGCCGGACCTGTCGGCTCTTCCAGGGCTTGGGTAACGGCAAACGCGGCCCCACCGGCCAGCACAACCGCAGCTCCGACAAGGCCCATCCGGCCAAACAGAGACGGCGCCTTCTTTGCCTCGAACGTTGTGCTTAGGGCATTCACGTCGTCAAGCAGGGCGGGCTGACCAACCCCAGCAGCCAGGGTGGGGTTCCCAATTTCAGCGACGGCTGGAGGGCCAGCAGGCGGGGGGCCTGCTGGAGCGTGGCCGCCAAACAGCTCCGAGTCATGGGGCGCTGGGTCTTGAGATCCCCGGCGCGGATCACTTGGGGGGTTCGGGAAGGTCATTTGAACTCGGTCTCTCGCTAGCGGCAGACTGGTGAATCCATTGGATCGTCAGATCTCAACGTCTTCTTGAGTACCGAAGACAAGAAGTAGCCCCAGGGCCGCAGCCAAAAGACCTACCGCAATTGCCAAGTACAAACCAAGTGCGGCGCTTACATCAACCAGTAGAACCGATGTCCCAGCGGCGGCAACCACGGTTCCAACGACGAGGGTGAGGACCCCACCGGTGCGTGTCAGCTTTGCCGCTACTGCCATGGCGGCAGCCACGGCAACAACTGGCACCAGAAACCAGACCACTCGGAACGGTGTTAGCTGGTCTAGCCCCAGACGCTGGGCCGACCGAAGGGCTTCGTAGCTGTTTCGGGTTGCCTCACCCGTTCGGATCCACGGGAAGAAGGGCACCGCCACGCATCCGGCCAACGCAGCGAACGCCAGGGCCTTGCGCCCCCTCATTACTGGTCCACCGTCATTGTGCCTCAGCCAGCGCCTTGGCCAGGTTGCCCCGCCTGCCAACACTAACTTCGCTCAGACCAAGCCAGCCGGCCATCTCGCGCAGCGATTCAGCCATAGCGGGGGCAACCTCGTCGGCGTCTGCTCCCGCTTCCAGAAACGCCCCTTTCGCCAGCAACCGACCGGATTTGCGGTCGGCTTTCAGGTCAACCCTGGCGACCAGCTTGTCGCCAAGCAGAAACGGCAACACGTAGTAGCCGTGCACCCGCTTGGGTTCTGGCACATATATCTCGATCCGATACCTGAACCCGAACAGCCGCTCGGCCCGAGGCCGAAACCACACCACCGGATCAAAGGGGCTTAAGAGGGCCCTGGCCTTGACCTGCCGAGGCAACTTTGCCTCTGGATGAAGGTAGGCCGCTTCGTCCCACCCCTCAACCACCACCTCTTCCAGGTGGCCCCGCTCAACCAGTTCGGCCAGCCGAGGCCGAGCCGCGGGCATACGCAGCCGGAAGTAGTCGGCCAGGTCGGCTGCGGTGCCAACGCCGTGACTTTTGGCGCCAAGCAGCAGCATTCGGCGCTCAACTTCGTGATCGTCAAGATCGGCCAGGGCCAGCACATCTGAGGGAACCACACGAGACGGCAGATCATAAAGAGTCAGGAATGTCTTGGTCCTTTCCTGGATGGACAGCCTGCCGCTGACATAGAGATGTTCAAGACAGAGCTTGCCCTTTGACAAGCCCCACCACGGCCCGGTTCGACCGCCAGGATCCGAGAGGTCCTTCACCGACAACGGGCCCGTCTCTTCTACCTCGCGTAGAACTTCGGCCACGTAGTCCGGCTTGCGGCGCTCCAACTCGACGCCTGCCTTCCACCGCCGCGTTGCCATTCGGGGTCGCAACAGAATCTGGTGGCCCATGGAGGTGATCGAAGCCTCGTGGGCCAGGTACTCATGGTTCTCTCCCGAGTTCCAGATCCATCGATCCAACTGATCCCGGTCGTAGGAGCCGAGGCGGGCAAAGACTGGCAGGAAGTGCGAACGGCAGAGAACATTTACCGAATCGAGCTGAAGAATGGTCATGTCGGTCAGGGCTCGTCGGAAGTGACGGGCGTCAACCCTGCCGTTTGGCCTTGAACGGGCGAAGCCTTGGGCTCCAAGGGCGAACCGCCTTGCCTGAGAAGAAGAAAGATGCCTCATCGCCAACATTCTGCCCGATCAGGACTCCGCTAGGTTGTTGCTGTGTCAGCAATCATTGAACTCAATGGCCTTCGGAAGGTCTACTCAAAGCGCCGTGGCGATGACGTGGTTGCTGTTGAAGGTTTTGATCTGGCTCTAGGGCGGCCAGGAGCCGTGCACGGCTACTTGGGACCCAACGGCTCTGGCAAAACCACCACCATCCGCTGCCTTCTCGGCCTCATCCGCCCGACTTCGGGGACCACAACAGTATTCGGGGTCGACTCGTCTCGATACCACGAGGTTGCCGGTCGGGTGGGGGCCATCGTTGAGAACCCCAAGATGTTCCCGAACTTTTCGGGCAAACGAAATCTCAGCCTGCTAGCGGGAATCAGTGGGATCCCAACTAACGAGGTCGACCGGGTGCTCGGCGTTGTTGGCCTCACTGACCGCGCCAAGGACAACTTTGGTTCCTACTCGCTCGGGATGAAACAGCGGCTGGCCATAGCCGCCGCGTTGTTGAAGAACCCTGATCTTCTGATACTCGATGAACCGGGAAACGGGCTTGATCCGGCTGGCATCGCCGAAATGCGGGTGCTAATCCGAAACATCGCGGATCAGGGAAAAGCCGTGCTGGTCTCAAGCCATCAACTGGCTGAGATCGAAATAGTTTGCGACGACGTCACGATCATCAGCAATGGGAGGCTCATCGAAAGCGGCACTCTCGACCACATCCGAAGTTTCGCCGGAGGAGACAACGTGGTGTTGACAATCGCAGACACTGAAGCAGCTTTGGTCGCGTTGGAACAGGCCCGAATTGTTGCCCACAGGCGCCCTAAACCAGGCGAACTCCTCGTTGATGTGGCCGCCGAACGAACCAGCGAGGTTACCGAGGTTCTGGCCGCGAAGGGCCTCTACCTAAGCGGGCTGCGCTCAGAGCGTCCCACCTTGGAAGCAGCTTTTCTTAACCTTACTGGTGCGCCACCACCGCCCGACGGGCCAATAGCGCCTCCAGGGCCCCCAAACCCGCCTCCTAGTGGCAACCAGACTGAAGTTGGGGGCCAGCAATGATGCTGCTCACCCTCACCGAATTCAAGCGCCTCATGTTGCGCCGCATGACGCTAGCTTTCCCAGCTGGGCTTGCTGCACTAATGGTTGGCGGCATTGCTATCGCTTACTTCGTGATCAGCGCCGATGCCAACGACACACCCGATCTGGTGCAAGACATCGCCGGTGGAACGGGGCTCGACAGCTACTTCCTGCCAATAGCAGCGCTGCTCCCGCTTATGGCTTTTGTGATCGGAGCTTCGTATTTCGGAGCAGATGTCAAAACCGGCACCATCGAACAGATTCTCACCTGGGAGCCCCGCCGGGCGCGGCTTTTGGCCGCCCGATTGGTTTCTGCTTTTGTCGGTGTGGCTTTCCTGGTAGCGCTTCTAGCGGTGCTGTATGTGATTTTAACCTTCGTTCTGGCCACGTTGGTTGGCACAACCGACGGCACAAACGCCGAGTTCTGGACCAACGTGGCTGGGGCCGTTTTGCGCCTAGCCGTTGCGGGCGGCCTCTTTGGCGCCTTCGGCATGGGAGTTACTGTGCTGACCAACAACTCGCTGGCCTCGATCGTTGGTTTCATCATCTATTGGTTCATTATCGACAGCCTCATCGGCGTGTTTCTCCCGCGGCTCTCGGTGTTTTCGCCAATCACCAACGCCACAGCCTTCGCCAACGGAAGCAGCGTTGAACGGCTCAGCGGGAGCGTATTCACGGGTAACGCAGAAACGATCGTCAGCCACGGCCCCGCCGCGGCCGGCCTAATTCTCTTAGCCTGGGTACTGGGCGCGCTTGTTCTCTCGGCACTTGTGTTCCAGCAGCGCGACATCGCGTAGGCTCCACTTGGCGGGCCACGAAATCGTGAACAAGCCGGAAACGCCACAGGCGCGGGGAAACCGAACCGAGCGATCTACGTTGATGAGGCCATGACCAACAAAAAGACTCTCGTGATTGGCGGCGGCCTAGCTGCGGTTGGCGTGATCCTGTACCTCGCAGTCGCCGTTTTCGGGGTGCAAACCCTGTTCATCGATGACGAGGTTGACGAAGCCAACCCTTTCGCCGAAACCTCGGAACCGACAAGCCAAGCCGCAACCACAGTCGAAGAGCTATCCGAAGAGCCTCCTGCGGCGCCAGCAACCGACGCCGAGGCCGATGCCGCGCCTGCCGACACGGGCTCTGACAGCAGCCCGGCTGAGCCTGTCGATTCCCCAGCGCTCACAACGCTCGCAATGGGCGACTTCTTCGACGCCGACCACCCAACCAGCGGTGTGGCAACGGTGATCACAGACGGGTCCCAGACGCGCTTTCTCCGATTCGAGAATTTCGAAACAGACAACGGACCAGATCTCAACGTCTGGCTTCGGTCTTCTGCGAATCCCGATGACTACATCGACCTTGGTGATCTGAAAGGCAACATCGGCGATCAGAACTACGAGTTGTCGTCAGACATTGATTTGTCAATCTATGACACTGTTGACGTTTGGTGTGTCAGATTCGGCGTAAGTTTCGGTGGTGCGGTTCTTTCCCCTTGAGGCCAGTTAGCCGAATCACGACGCGCCCAACAGGGCCGGTTTCATCACAGTGGAAGACATTTCCCTCTGGATTGGTGCGAATCACATTCCATGGGCCACAATGGTGGTCCATGGGGACATCAGGTGGAGGATGGAATGACCTCCAAAACAAAGCCCCTCTGATCAAACAGACCGTGCGGGTTGATCTCCACGAACCGCGCTACATCGAGGCTTTCGGCAGGCTCCCAGAAATGGTTCGAGCCCTGCTGTCTCCATACCGCCACATCGGGGTGCTGATCGTTGTTTGGGCAGGCAACCCCATCACGTTGGTGGTGGAAAGGGGCTGGCTGGATCTCATGATTGATCTCGGAACCAGTGACCCCGAAGCAGTGGATCGCTTGACCATGCCTTCTTCGGTAGTGATGGTTGCCCTCGAGAACTGGCCATCGGTTTGGGGTCAGATGGACTGGGGCAACCCAACCGGCTCGATAATCGCTGACGGCATTACTCTGATTGGACCCGGCTGACAACCAACCTCTCTAGCCAGCTACTCAGAATCCTCGCGGTAGCACCCCACAGTGTGTCGTTGGCCAATTCAAAGAAGACAAGGGGTCTTACCTCGCCATCAATGGGCCACAACTCTTCACGATAGATGCTGGGGCGCAGCAACTCACCAACGCGAACGTGCAGGATGGCATCCACCTCGTCGGCCGAGGGGACCAGCAGAGGCTTCTGCTCGACCAACCCGACAAAGGGCACGATCGGGGCCGGGCTGGAAACCGTGGTGAGGTGCGGCAACTCTCCAACAATACGGACTTGGTCACGCTGCAGAGCCACCTCTTCCTCGGCCTCCCTGAGGGCCGTCTCGAGAAGATCTGGATCGGCAGAATCCCGTCGACCTCCTGGAAAGCAGATCTCTCCCGCATGGTTTCTCAGATTCCAAGACCTGCGGGTGAAGACAAGGGTTGGGCCTGCGCCCTCGTCGTACAGCAAGGCCAGAACGGCTGAGGGGGGTTTGCCTGCGACAGAACTGGAAGCCTCGGATGACCCTACGGGATCAAGCAAACCCAACAACTCGTCGGTAGTGGGATGCAGTACATCTGGCCGGTTGGCCCAGGGAGCCTGCGAACCAAGCGAGGCCCGGCGGGGCCGGGGTATTGGCTGGGGTCCGCCCCTGCCAGGAGGGGGTTGAAAGTTCAGGAGACCGTGCCAGCAGCACTCGCCGCTGCCTCCAGGAGATCCTTCATCCCACCATTCTTCAGGTTCTTGAGCACCGTTCCAGGGCTTGTGTCGCCTCGCTCCCATTCCATCCAGAAGCCAAGCAGTTTTGACGGGTCGGTTGGCGGTTTGTCCATGGCGCGAGGCTACCGGCCAAGACGTGTCACGATTGAGCCATGGCACAGCCAGTCCGCAACACCGGCCAACCAACTTCAAGCAACGGCGCCTCTTCGTTTCATCTGCGCTGGGAGATGCCAAGCGTTGAGTTCGTCGTCGTTAGCGCCGACCTGGAAATTTCAAAGCCCCCTCGGGTTCCAAAGCTCTACTTCTGGGCCCTCCAAGCGGGATTCGTGAAGGGCTCCAGGCCAAAGGGGGCGGGCCACCTGGGCTTGCAGCACCATCCCTCTTACCCCGGGAACGGTGCAGCCAACTGGGGTGGCTACAACGCTCCAGCAGACGGCGGCGGAGAGCTAAACGGCTCTGGGTCGCCGCTCATCTCGGCCCTTGGCAATGCCAACACCTTCAACTATTCTTGGGTCTCAAACACAAAGTATCGGCTGAGGATCGCCCAGGCCGGAACCGGCCATTGGCGGGGGTCGATCATCAACCTCAGCACTTTGGTTGAAACTGTCGTGAGAGATCTCTATGTCGACGCCGACCGACTCACAACGCCCATTGTCTGGTCTGAGGTGTTCGCCGATTGCGACCAACCGTTAGTTGGTGTCAGATGGTCCAACCTGGCGGCAATCACGGCGGGTGGTAAGCAAGTGCAGCCGAGCGCGCTGATCGTTTCCTACCAGACAGTGGCCGACGGGGGCTGTTCGAACACCGATGTGGTTGCCGGAGCCGCCGCCTTTGAGCAGCGGACCAATAGCGAGAGACAAACCCCTCACGGCACAAGGCTTCCGTTGTGATCAGCGGTCAGCTGGTCAGCTGAGCGGGCTAGCAGAAATATCGGTAGAGGAGATCGCCACCCCGAGAGGTCAAAGCCGTTGGGCATCGCTCCGAGGTGAGGGCCTTGGTGAGTTTGGGAAGCACGGCGTCAAAACTGCGGGCCCGCCGTGTGTCAAGCGTAACCCCGTTGCTTAACGAAACTATGGCCGCCTCATCGGTCGCGTACTTTCGCTTGTAGCGAATCAGGCCGGGCTGATCAAGATCGCTGACGCCGAAGTCAAATGTTTGGCAACCCCACCCAACAGCCTCGACAAGGCTGTGCCACATCACCAGATCGTTGGCCCGAATTCGGTTCGCCTGCTCGGTTGATGCATTGAATTTGTATGTAGCGATGCCGGCGAACCGGAGCAGCACAACACCGGCAACCGGCACGCCGTCAAGCCGGGCCAGCACGACACGCAGGCCCTCTGTGCCGAAGTGCTTTCCGATCGCCTCGAAGAACCCAGTCGGCTGGGCCAACATCGAATACTTGCGTTTCCGTAGCGAAACGTGGAGATCCCTAAACGCCAGCAAGGTGGCGACATCGTTGCCAACCTCGATCTCAAGATCGGCCTTTCGGGCCTTCCGGATGTTTTGCCTAGCCCCCGAAGCTATCTGGCTCCACAGTTCCTCTCCGGTTTCTGGCAGCTCGGCGCGATGCCATGCCAACCTTCCCTGTTCCAGGAGACCCAGCCCCGCGTTGGCAACCGAAGGCACCAGCGAATCGGCCACCCTGATCGAGAAGGGGACGCCTGGCTCAAGGAGCGGGCCAAGAAGTTCGGCGGCACGCTCGGGAGTCGCCAGGCCCAGGGGATCGCCAGCGTCGCTGAACGGCAAAGCAGATGTTCGCCTGCCCTTGCCGTCCTTGATCGAGCAGAACGCCACACCGGCCGCGGGCGAACCGGCCTCAGACAGCAACAGGCCCTGCGGCCGGAGCCTGTAGCCGTCGGCAAGGGCAGACAGCCAGGGAGGTGAGGAATAGAATCCACCGCCACTCTCGACCAGATCGTGCCACCGAGGATCATTGGTTGGGTTCACCAACTCAGGCTGCGGGCCAGCTTCAGGGCTGTGGTCTTGCAGCAGCTTCAAGGTGGGCTCGGTTGCGCACACGTCAGGATCTCCGAAGCAGGTTGATGACCTTGCCGCCGATTCCGTCGTCGCTGAGCAAGCGCGACGGCAGTCGGTAGGTCAGTTGGCCAAGCGGGGTTAGAATTCGTTCGTAGCAGTGAGGAAACACTCGGACCTCGCCCCCGTATCCAAGCTTGAATGTTGTGCCGGTCTCGGCCAACTCAGTCGGCACTTGGCCTCCTGCTGCAAGTACCGCCTCGGCGTGATTGCGGGGCATACCCCCCATGTCGAATTCGAGGTAGCCGTCTTCCTTGGCTCTAAGCAGCGCATCCCACTGAAGCGCGTCGTTCGGGCAGCGACGCGAGCTGGCCTGGTTGGCTCGCCAGCCCGTCAGTTTGAACTCGACCCTGGGCCCAAGCCCGATGAAAAGGCCAGCGGCTTCAGGCACACCTTCGAACTCAGCAAAGAGAACAAACAGGTTGCCGCTGGGTTCAAGTGCATCCCACTGGCGGTGAAGGTAGTCAAGCGACATCGGCACAAACCCGTTTCGCTTGGCTGATTGCTCGTGAAGTTCGGCAAAGACTGTCAGATCGTCCCGGTCGCCCCGCCGAACCTTAACCCCCGCCTTCGTTGCCTTCTTGAGGTTCTTCTTCCGACTGCGGTTCAGATTGCCCCGTAGCACGTCGCTGGAGAGCGTTAGATCGATCACCACCGAAGCCGGGGTTGCAACATCCATTCTGGAAACGCGATAACCGCGGGCGGCAAGGGCAGCCGGAAGCTCGTTGTCCTGCCTGCCTGGTTGCACCAACAGTGCATGGGCGCCCATTCGCCTCGCCGCTTTCTCCAGATCCCCAATCAGGTTTATCCGGTCGGCGGGAACAGACCCGAGAGGGCCGTATGGCACGTAGGCGAACCCGGCCAGCGGCCCAAACTTCCTGGCTGCGACCTGGCCACCTGCCACAATCTTGCCGCCACGGCGGAGGGTAACAACCTCACTTGCCATTGCCGAAGACTTAACCTGAGCCCAGCCCGATGTTTGAACCACATCGCCGTCGGGTTGGGAGCCCACAAACTCGTCCCACTCTTCGTTGCTAACAGCATCAGTTCTCATGACGGCACCACCTCTTCCAGGGTCGGCTTGCCTTCGGCCTGAGACAGCCCCGTTTCGGGATCGCCCGACTGCTCTCGCCTCGCCGCTATTCCCAACGCCGTCCAGAGGGCAACGGCATACAGGCCGCCGCTGACGAACGTGGCTCCGATGGCCCCCTCCCACCCGTAGGTCGGGATCCATAAGATGTTGAGAAAGACGTTCAGGCCCGTAGTTGCGAAGTTGAGAACGATGCGGACCGGGTGGAGGCCAGAGGCGGTAAGGGCAGTAGCCGGGAACACTTCGAGTGCATAGAGCAACGGCAGCAGCGCCGCCAGAGCTATAACCGAACTGGTTTCTCGGTAGCTTCCGGGCAGCACCAATGAAATCTGGTCTGAGAGAGACCACAACAGCAGCGCAGCAACCAAGCCGTAGGCGCTTGCAAGGGCACAGACCTTCACAGCTAGCCGGGCGGTGGCTCGCCGAGATTTGGCCCCAAGCTCGAAGAACCGCCCGTTCATCGCGTGGGTGAGGGCAACAATTGGCACGCTGAACACGTTGATCAGGCGCCGTCCGGCTGCGTACAAACCGGCATCGAGGCCCTTGTCGGCATTGACCAACATCACGTTGTCGGCCGTTTCACGCAGACGGTCAGCCCCAAAACCGATGGAAAAGGGGAGGCCCAGCCGAAAGTCAGACCACTTCGGGGGCACCGGCACGACCAGGCGACCGAACGCTGAGACGTTGGCCAGAACTGCAACCCCAAATGCAACGATGCCGAGCATCAGAACCCAAAGCTCCATCGACGGTTCCTCGGTGAACAACAACAGCCCAATTGCGGCAGTGAGGCGCCCAATCCCGTGAGCACTCCACACAACGGCCTTCACCTTCAGGTTCTCCATGGCCTGGGCCGAGAACAAGGCGGCTTCGGTAATACCAACGAGGAACAGTTCGATCAGACCAACCGCGGCGAACAGCCCAAGGGAAACCTGAGGCAACACATACGGATGGAGCAGAAGCATCACAACGAACACAATCGATCCACCGGCAAGCACCGAGCCCGTCGCTCGGGCCATGGCCCTCTCTGGGTCCCAACCATCGCCCGAGACCCGCTTGAGCAACAGCCATCCAGAACCAAGGCTGGATTGGGGAAGCAAGAACTCAAACAGAGCCGTTACCGCCACCAGGGCTCCGAACTGTGCCGGCTCGTAAAGACGACTGAGAATTACGAACACCCCCAGCCCCGAGATCATTCGTACCCCTTCTCCTGACATGCTCCAGAGCGTGTTCTCCTTCATCGAGCGCCTGGTTCGAATGATCGAGGGGCGAGGCGGGATGTCTCGCATCTGGTTACTCATGAGGCAGCCGACTCCTTCTGCCACAGTTCGGGGTGCTGGCGGAACCAGTTGATCTCGTCCTGAATCCCTGCCGAAAGGGAAATCTCTGCCCGAAAGCCAAGCTCGGCTGCAGCCCGATCTGGATTGCAGACGATCTCGATCGGATCCCGCCCGCCAGTCCCAACCTCAACTGGAACCGTGCTGCCGACAGCAGCCTTGGTTAGTTCAGCCAAATCGTCGGTGCGGGTGCCGATGCCGGTGCCGACGTTGGCGACGAGGAAAGGGGCGGATGGGTTTCGGTTCCCCACCGCGCAGGCAACGGCCGCCGCGACGTCTTGAACGGCAACGTAGTCTCGCATGTCTCCCCCAATTCCAACCTGGCAGGCCTGGCCAGCCAGCGACCTCCTGATGAAGTTCGGGATGGCACGGGCCACTGTTTCGCCTGGTCCATAAACGGTTGAGAGGCGAAGGGCCACAGCTGTTCGCGAACGGTCAACCCAGTCGGTCAGCACTCGCTCGATCGCCAGCTTCCCCATTGAATAATCGTTCACCGGGGCAGTTGGTCCGGACTCAAAGAAGGCGGACCCTCCACCCGCGCCGTACACCAGAGCCGAACTGGCAAACACCATGGTGTGCACAGAGGAGGGCAAGGATTCCAACAACGCGATAGTGCCAAGAACGTTGTGCAGATACTCATCATGAGCCACCTGCAGATCGTTGCTGGACCGGGGCTCGGCGTAGGCGAGGTGGACCACGCTGTCTATTTCGTCACTGATAGCCGAATGAAAGCTGGCGCTTGGCCACGGTTGGTCGGTTGGGACGAGGGTTACGTTTGCACGACTAAGGGTCTGATGAAAGTGGGTTCGCCAGCCGGGGCCGGGATCTACCGCCACCACCGTTGCCCCTCGCTGAGCCAAGCAGGCAACCACGTGGGAACCAATGAACCCGGCCGCGCCGGTGACCGCAATCACTCGACCTTCCAGATCCATACCCGTCTCCCGCTCGTAAGCCATAGTGCTTTTCACCAATTGCGAAGCTGTTCTGCTTCTAACCAGGCAGCCGGATCGATCTCCTGGCACTTCACCCACTCGATATAGCGCCGCAGCCCGTCCTCGATTGAGACCAATGAACTCCAGCCGGTTGAACCCTCAACTTTGGTGGTGTCGGCATAGTGCCGGTCTACGTCTCCGGGGCGGGGGTCGCTGAATTCGGGCTGATCGTCTGGCAGGCCAAGCGCGTCGAGAACCAGCCTGGCGATTCGGGCGATTGACACCTCTTGGCCCCTGGCCACGTTCACCCGCTCGCCAACCAGCTTGTCAGACTCACACACAGCAACGATTCCGCGCGCGGTGTCTGGCACCCAGGTGAAGTCTCTAGTTTGCGAACCATCTCCAAAGATGACTGGACGCCCACCAGCCATGGTTCTGAGCACAAACTTTGGGATCACCTCTGCCCTCTTTCCGGTGTGGTGCTCCCGCGGGCCGTAACTGTTGAACGGCCGAATGACCGTTGTTTCGAGGCCGTAGGTGTGCATCATTGCCAGGGCGTAACCCTCACCGACCAGTTTGGTTGCGCCATAAACAGTGGTTGGGTCCTGGGGGTGATTCTCGTCCATTGGCACAAACTGAGCTGAACCGTAAGCTTCGGACGAAGACACATACACCAGGCGACCAACGTCGTTTCTGGCCGCGGCCAGACAGACGTTGAGGGTGCCGGTTGCGTTCACCTCGTGAACCGCCACAGGCTCGTTCAACGAGGTCCGCAGGCAGGCAACCGCCATGTGGAGGACTAGATCTGCGTCTGTTACCAACTCATCCATTGCGTCTCGGTCGCAGATATCAGCGGTGTGTACGATCACCGCGTCACTGCCTTCGTGGCGTGACAGGTTGCCGATCGAGCCAACGCTGAAGTCATCAATTACGACAACCTGATTTTCTTGTTCGACCAGCACATCAACAACGTGGCTGCCGATGAAGCCAGCCCCTCCGGTCACGATGACCCTCTTGTTTTCCAACTTCATGAACCCCTCCAGTCAATAAACGGCCTTCCAAGATCTGCTCTAACCGGCACGCTCCGGCCGCAACAGTTCCGGAATCGTGCGCATCAGAAGTCGAAGATCCATGGCAAAGGACCATTCATCCACATACCTGATGTCAAGCTCGAGCATTTCCTGAAGCGAAAGCTCGCTTCGTCCACTTACCTGCCACAGCCCGGTGAGCCCGGGCAAAACGTCGAAGCGACGATGATGGTGCGCCTCGTACTGCTCAAGCGAGTAGGGCACGTCGGGGCGGGGCCCGACCAAGCTCATCTGGCCAACGATCACGTTCCACAGCTGGGGCAGCTCATCGATGCTGAGCCGCCGGAAGAGATCTCCGATCCGAGTGATGCGATCGTCGTCTTCAACCTTGTAGTGCTCTTGAGACCCGGCGGCTTGAGCTTTGAGGTATTCCTGGTGAACGGCCGGATCGGCGTCGGCCACCATGGACCGAAACTTGTGAATCGTAAAATGGCGCCCGTTTCGCCCAACCCGGCGCTGATGAAAGAGCACGGGACCGGGGCTGTCAACCTTGACCGCAATTGCTGCTAGGACTAGCAACGGGAACAGAACAACCAAAGCAATGCTGGCCCCGACAACGTCGAAGACCCGCTTAACCAGCAAGGCGATGCCCTTCTGCCGGGTGACAGAGGCTATTGATGCTGGACCCACCGAGGAAGAGAACGCTTCTGTCACGGGCGTTCCCAGTCCTGATACGGCGACGCCCAGCCTGGGATTTCCGGTCTCGGATCTGAGGGATTCTGCGCCCACACAAACTCGGGGGCGTCAGATGGCCAGTCGACGGCGCCGCCGAATTCGTTTCCGTTTACAACTACCCGGCTGGTGGTTGCCTCGTCGCCATAAATCTTCAAGGCGTCGCCCCCGCTCTGAACGATGTTGTCAAGAATCACAACATCGCGGATGCCGGTGTAGGGGTAGCCAGAGCTCTCTTCGTTCCCCAGATCCAGGCCCCGTGCCGCCTGGGTGAACACGTTGCCCTGGAGAAGCAGGCGAGCCGACCCCCACAAAGTTGGGTCTTCAATCGGCGTGTAACCGCTCCAAAATCCTCCCCAGCCGGACCAAACTATGCAGGCCTCAAGGCAGCCATTGCTTTGATTGTTGACGATTGAGACGTTGAACGGATTCTCAAGCATTAGGACATCGTTCACATTGCCATCGAACCTATTGTTGCGAATGGCGGTGTCGCCACCGAATCCCCAAGTGTCGTTGCCGAGAAGGATTCCGGCCCAACCATTCGGCCCGGTGGAGAAGAAATTGTTCTCAACGACCAAGCCAATGCTGCCCCCACCGTGCTCGTTGAAACCGTAAGTACGGCTGCCGCCGAAGGTTGAATTCCGCACGACCATCCGATTCGTCAACTGAACGGTGAGCAAGCTCATGATCAGATCGTTTTCCATCGAGCCCAACTGGGCATCGAGCACATAAACGTCAGCGGCGGTGGCGAAACCCAACTTGTACTTGCAGGCCTCAAGTTGATAGCCGTTGGCCCCTCCCTCAATTCCGGTGAACCCAACCAACCGGATGTCGTAACCGCTGGCATCGATGAAGGTTCGGTTGGCCCACCGAGCGGTGACGTCAGCCAGGCGCCACTCGACCTGGTCGATCACGTCGACCAGCCGGTGGTAGCTGAGGTCATCTGGTCCGATTCCTTGGACAGTCAGAAGCTCTATCCCGTTGCCTCGACCGTTTTGGTAACGCCAGATCTCTGCTTCTTGGGGGATCTCCCGGACAAACATTGATGCGAAGGTGACCTCGTCTCCTGAGATTGACACAACCTCGTTGGCGTCCCAGGGGTTTCGCTGGTCAATCCCCGCCCCGGGGTCCTGCACGATCCCTTCTTGTTCAAAGAAGCCCGTTGGCCTCTGACCGATAACGGCGTCAAGCGCAATTACGTCGCCGACGGCCAGCAGGCTCGCATTCGAGATCAGCGCGGTTCGCTGGCCCGCAAGTACAGGAGCCATCAGAAGGGCCCCGGCCACAGGCTCCAGCTCTCCTCTAAACTGAATCAAGGGTGCCACGGCGCCACAAGACTCTGTGCCGTTTTCGAAACCTATGGCCAGAATGGTTTGGTCTCTTCCGGCGCCCTGGAGCACCACGTTGCTGCCCCAAACCTGAAGCGGGTTGTTGAACACATAGGTACGGGCACCGAAGGCCACAATGCCTCCGCCCGCGGTCGACGCCGCCTCAACCGCAGCCTCCGCCCGTTGCAGGTCGGTGCCGGTGTAGCTGTCGACCAGGTAGGTCTGGCCGACGTCGCTTTCAGATCGAACAATCAGCGAGGCCGTTGCTGACCAGGGCCCGCTGTCAGAACCAGAAACGGCTCTAACGCGATACTCGCGACTCCCCGGAGCTGCCGAGTCATCTCGCCACGCCATGTCGTCCCACGGCTGGTCATCTATCTCCACTGTTCCGACGATTTCGCCGTCTCGCTCGATCTCATAGGCAGTGGCGTCGAGGGCAGAATAGTCCCACGTAACCAGCACGTACCTTTCAGCTTCCGCGAATGGCCCTTGCGCGGCAATTGGATGAACCGGGGCGGCCAACGGGTCTTGCCCGTCTGCCTGGCCAACGGTGACCGGTGGTGACGGGCGTTCGGTTGTTGGCAGTGGAGTCGTTGAGCTGGTGGAGGTGCGCTCGCCCCGGGAAGCCGGCGTAGCTGATGCGGAGTCGGGAGCATCCGAGGGATACCACCAAAAGGCTGCGAACAGCCCGATCACCCCCGCGAGAACCGTTCCTGCTGCAACTCGACGTGAAAAAGTCATCTAGAGAGCCTTCCGGTAACTACCGGAATCGTAGCCATGGCCAATAGCGGAAAGAGCGCGTCAGCTGCGCCGCGCAGTGTGAGGTGCACATCGAAGCTCATAAGCACAAAGATCACAGCGAAGGCCGATGCGGCGCCTATCCCAAGAACCCCCATTACCCCGTCGCTGTTGGCCAGCGGCCGGGTGGTTGTCCATGCCATCCACGAGAACCATAGGTATGCCAAGAGGAATGGGATGCCACCGGTCCACAACAACCAGGTCTGGCCGCTTTCGATAACAACCCATTCCCGCCACGGTTCGAACGACGGCAGCCGAGCTGCCGGGCGAACCCCGAGGATCCAGTTCTGGCTGCGGCGCAACTCTGGCCAAAAGTAGTTTTGCAGATTCATCAGCCGGGCTTCCCAGCTGGATGGAACACCGCTGGCAGCAGTTGATGCAAACCTGGCATCGAGAACGGGCCGAAGAAGCACGAGGGAAACGGCGAAACCGGGAATGGCGGTGGCAAGGGTGGACTTCGTGCGCCCTGTCAGCCAACCAAGAAGAATCACAACTGTGATAATGGCGAAGAACGCCGAGAACTGCCCCGAGGCCAGGCAGCCAAGCGCGAAGAGCCAGGAAAGGGCAATGAGGGTGCGTCGTTTGGGGTGACCCTTGTATAGAAAGCCAACGCTTATTGCCAGGTTCATTGCCATCACGTCGGCGACGGCATGAGAGTTCCCGATTGTGGATGTGCCGCGGTTGGCGGTAACCACTCGTAGTTCCTGGTTGTAGACCGCGCCGAGCAGTTCTGGCACACCCGCAATCC
The DNA here is from genome assembly GCA_003231975.1 of Acidimicrobiia bacterium. Classification (GTDB taxonomy): domain Bacteria; phylum Actinomycetota; class Acidimicrobiia; order Acidimicrobiales; family SZUA-35; genus SZUA-35. The sequence continues at coordinate 14,455 of QIKW01000170.1, read as the reverse complement.
GCATCGACTGGAGAATGGCAACAACAGCCACAATGACGCCAACGCTCAACATCATCCACAGGCACCGATTTACGTCTCGCTCTTTGTGAACCACTAGGCGGAAGAGGGCAAAGACCAGGAAGTACTTCCACAGAATCGTGGCGTAGAGGATGTCGTCAAGTTCGAGCGTGAAACCTCGGGCCATCCGCCACAGCAGCGGCACAATGGAACCGAAAACTGCCATGATCAGGATTGAGATGTCAAGGCGGGTCAAGCGATACGACGGGGCGTTACCAGCCAAACCCTCAATCAGCATCCTGGTGAACACGGCCAACAAAAGAAGCGCCAAAAGACCTTCGCTTGGGCGCACAATCGGCACTAACGAGCCGCGGTCAAAGCCGACGACCACAGGAGTGAGAGCAACAAACAGGTAGGCGGCCCGAACCGGTTCGGCAACAACGGCGGCAAAGATAACCAGCGCCACAAGCAGGGGGGCTACCAACGGCACCAGAACCACGGCAAACCCAGCCCCAACCGCACCAACTACGGCCCCAAGGACGATGAGAATCTCAAGAGCCCTTCGGGCGCGATCAGCCGAAGGGACAACTACTTCAGATTGGCCAACCCCAACAGTGGCCGCCATCGGTTTATCCGGCCTCCCTGCTGGAGCGAACAAGCCCAAGGCCAAATATGGCGAGCGCCGCGATTGCCAGCCCGGCCAGGATGCCGAGGGCGGTCATTGGCATAGGCGCAGGAGCCACCCGGTCTGGCAGGCTGTAGCCGGGAGACAGGATCTTCGCTTCAGCTTCGTTCAGAGTTGCGACGTCGAGATTGATGATTTGGGCCTCCAGCCCAGAAATCTGATTCTGAAGGTCGGCAGATTCAAGGCTTAGGCGCCGCTCTTCGCTGGGAAAGGGAGGAACTTGGCTGAGAACGTCTGCCCTGGCGTTCGCCAGTTCATAGACGGTGAGATCATCCTCTATCAGAGCCCTGGCCTCACGAAGCTGGGAAATCCTATTGTCGTAGACTCGGCGAATCACAGGCGAGTTGTCAATTGTGAGTCGAGACAAGTAGGCGTCGACCCACGCGTTGACAGCGTCGATCGCGACGGTGCGATCAACGTCAGAAATCCTGAACAACATCACCTGGCTTCCCGCGATTGTGTCGACAGACATCTCCTCGATGAGGTCTTCAATTGGGATACCCGTTGCGGCCGAGGTTTCTTCCGCAACGGCCCGGCTTTCTGCCACAGCAATCTGGGTTTGCAGGAACCTGTCGATCTGGGATCGCGCTGTTTCGAGCACTACCTCAGCTTCGGCTCCGTACATGTCGGGCTGTGACTCTGCGTAGAAGTAGCCAGCAAGCCCGCCGATGATGCCTAGCAATCCAGCGAAGGCCATGGCAGCGATCACCTGTTTCATCGACCTGGGCTTGGGGGTCTGGGAAACACCGCGGTAAGGCCACGAATCGAGCGCCTTCTGGTCGAGCAGCGCGGGCGTAGTTGGCTGAACAGCCTCGACCGCTTGAGTGTCGTCGTCTGGGAGGGTCTCGAGGTCTTCCCTCGACCGAGCTTTCAAAGCCAGATCATCTGTGTCGGTCGTCTCCTCGGCCTCAAGATCAGTTCGAGTGTCGACCTCGGTTCGGCCAACGGCAGACTCCAGCCGAGCAGGAATGGGACGCCGCTTTGTTGGTTTGGTCGAGACAAGAGCCTCTTCGACAACCGAATCGGCATCGGCCCACGACGCGGTTTGAGAATCCCGCTTGAGCCGGGCCCGCCGGGCCTGGGGAGACATCGTTGGGGAGGGATCGGTTCGCTGTCGTCTGACCGCGGGGAGGGCCTTGGGGGCGGCCCCGGATGATTTCTCACTGCTCGACCCAGATGTGTCTGCCTTGGGTGACCCAGCCTTGGTTTTGACTGGTTCGGCTGAGCCGTTCAAGGAGTTGGCCGACGGCCGCCTATCGGTAGACGATTCCTGGGTGGACGGCGAGCGCTTTGCCGAAGCTGGCCGTTCCGGGTTAGTGACAGGTGGTTTCGAAGCTGAGCGGCTATCGGCCTTGGTTCTAGGCGGCGACTTCTCCGCTGGCCCCTTCTTGGCGGGAGCCTTACTGTTGGCCAGCTTCGGGGCTGGCCCCTTTGGGGTGGTCGTCTTCTTGGCGGTTCCCGGATTTTGAGTACCGTCCGCTGCTGGCTGCTTACGGTCGACGTTCTGGGACTTTGCGGCGGCTGACCCGTTTGAATCGGTCAAATCCACAACATCGTCGTTGTCGTCAGCCGCTGAAACATTTGCTCGTTTGGCCCTACGCTCGCTTACCACATTCTCGGTCAAGGTCGCCTCTCTCAGTGCAGTTCCGGACTTTTTCTTGGATCGCTCACTCGGTCTTCCGCGTTTACTCATGTCAACTCCGGCTGCCTTTCCTGGCTAGGCCGATTGGTCGATTCTGTTTCGGCACCCGCCTGTATCCGATCCGATCCCTTGAAGGCCAGCAGACGTTTATACATGGCCACATACCCCTGCCGTTGATGGGGCCAGCTGAGCCTTTCAACAATTCGCTGCCTTCCGATGCGACCCATCGCTTCCCGCCGCTCTGGCTCGTCAAGCAGTTGGTAAACTGCTCGGGCCAAGCCGGCCGGATCGCCTGTGTCGGCATAGAGGGCGCTATCGCCGGCCGAAGCCCTGGTTTCGGTTAGGTCGTGGGCAACCACTGCCAGCCCGAAAGACATGTATTCGAGAGTCTTGTTCATCGTGGACTTGTCGTTAAGGGGCCCAGGGGGGTCAGCACTTAGCCCAAGCGTTGCTGTTGACAAGTACAAGAACGCCTCGGCATCGGGGATCCAACCTGTGAAGTGCACCCATTCGTCAATCCCGAGCCCGAAGCTCATTGACCGCAGGTCATCAAGCACGTCGCCCTTGCCAATAAACACAAAACGACAATCGGTTCGACCCAGGTCGTGCACCAGATAGCGCACAGCCTCGAGTGCCTGATCGACACCGTCCTGAGGGCCCATGTTTCCCATCCACACCACCAGATGTGCGAACTTGCCTTTCAGGGCAGCATTGGCGGGGCCCGCCTGCATCGAAACAGGCTCTGGGCCGTTTCGAACAACTACAACATTTTCGGGTTTCAAGGAACCCCGAGAGATGGCAACCGACCGATACGAGGCGTTGGTTGATACAACCCTGGCCGAGAATAGATAGGTCAATCGTTCGCACTTCTGAAGCACCCAGTAGGTGAGGCCTTTGCGCCCAAACCTGGTTTCGTATAGCTCTGGGGTCAGATCGTGCTGATCGAATACGAAGGGAATCCCGCGGAGCTTCAGAAGGGCCGCAAGCGGAAAGAAGATGTCGGGCGGATTGCACGCCTGGACGGCATGGATTGGGCCCGCCCTCATCACTTGCAGAAGCTCGGCGCTCATCCGAACAAAAGCAGTGCCGTACTCTCGAACAAACCCAGCAGCAGTGGATGGTTCTGGAGCCGGTTTGAAAGACCGCACTTCGATGCCGTCAACAACTTCTACCGACCGGCGGTTGCCGTCAGCAGGGCAGATGGTTGTGACCAAGAAGCCTGCGTCTCTCAAGGCCTCGGCCTCGCGCCATACTCGGCGGTCTCGAGAAACCGGGAGGTTCTCCAACAGGATCACAACGTGCGGTTGACTGTTTGACCTGGTCACCAGGCCACCCCTTCGTATCCGCCGTCAACACAATCATCAGAGAGCCCCAGATCTCCTCGCAGATCGATTACCGGAACGTCGGCCTCAATCACAGCCGCTCTGGCGTCTGGATGTTTCGTGCCTACCACAACCAGTTCGGCGCCGGCGATGGCATCGGCCGGAGCTGGTTTCAACAGCCGAGCCAAGTGAGGCAGCGTCTCATCGACGAAGCTGAGGTTCTGCCCAATCAGCCTCTCGCGCCTGAGATCAGGATCCCACACCCGGAGGTCGATTCCCTTGCCAATCAGCTGCTCGGCGAGGCGTACGTACGGGCTCTCTCTTAGGTCATCCGTGCCGGTTTTGAAAGCCAGCCCGAGGAGGGCAACCGTGCCTGCGCCGGTGCTAAGCACCTGATCTACCGCGCCGGAAAGATGCTGTTCGTTGCTGGCGAGCACGCTGCCAAGCAGAGGAAGATCGAGGTCAAGACTTCGGCTGCGATGGACGAGGGCGCGAACGTCCTTTGGAAGGCAAGAGCCGCCAAAGGCGAACCCGGGGGTGAGATAGGCAGGTGAAATGTTCAGTTGGGTGTCTTCGCAGAAGATCTCCATGACCTGGCGACCGTCGGCTCCAGCCGCCCTGGCGAAACGGCCAATCTCGTTGGCAAAGCCGACCTTGACGGCGTGGAATGCGTTGCAGGCGTACTTGATCAGCTCAGCCGTGCGCAGATCCGTTGCGTGAAAAGGAGCGTCGGTGAAGGAGAACAACTCTTTCAGCCGACCGAGGGTTTGGTCATCGGTTACCCCGGCGACGGTGAACGGCGGGGTGAAGAAGTCGTCAATGGCGGAGGTTTCCCGAAGAAACTCGGGGCAGGACGCCAAGCCGAGGTTCTTACCGATGACCCGGCCGGAAGCGGCTTCCACAATTGGGCCGATCTCGGCCTCGGCAGAACCAGGCAGCATGGTTGACCTCAGCACCACCACCGGGAAGGGGTGGTCTCCCAACCGAGAGCCAATCTCGGCTGCTACTGCCATCACCTGGTCGATGTTGAGAGACCCGTTTGGATTGCTGGGAGTGCCAACGCACACCATGTGCAGGTCGGTATCGACGGGAACGTCTGTCGCCGAGTCGGACGCGCTCAGCGAACCATCAGCGACGCAAGCGGCAATTATTTGGTCAAGCCCCGGTTCTAGGACAGGGCTCTTGCCTGCCAGGATCCCGGCAACCTTTGTGGGATCCAGGTCGATCCCGTAGACGTTGTGACCACCAGACGCGAGGCAGGCGGCAGTGACGGACCCCACATACCCAAGGCCATAAACCGCAAGCTTCATGGCTGCACCTCGATTTCGCCCTCGATCACCTCGTGAAGGGCCTGGCACACGCGCCCTACGTCGTTATCAGCCATTCCCGGATAGATCGGGAGCGAAACAATGCGAGCCGCGGCCCGCTCCACGATTGGCAGGTAGCCGTCGTAGAACTCGCCAAACGCGGGCTGGCGGTGGCACGGCAGCGGGTAGTGAATCGATGTGCCGATGCCCCGCCGGTCGAGGCTCTTACGAACGTTGTCTCGATCATCGACAAGGCCAACCAGCAGATGGTATGCAGAAGCCGCTCGGGGGTCTTGCTTGACCATTCTGATTCCGGAAGTTGTCAGGCTCTGCTCGTAAAGCTTCGCTAGACGGCGACGGTCGCTATTCCAACTGTCAAGGTGAGGCAGCTTGCAGGAGAGAAGGGCCGCCTGAAGGCCATCAAGTCTGCTGTTTCTGCCACACACCGCGTGGTCGTGATGGCCTGCGGCTCTTCCGTGATTGGCCAGAATCCTCACTCGGCTGGCCAGGGCCGCATCGTTGGTGACCACGATGCCCGCATCGCCCAATGCGCCAAGGTTCTTGCCTGGGTAAAAGCTGAAACTCCCGGCGGTTCCCAGGCCGCCAACCGGCTTGCCTTCCCAGGTTGCGCCGTGGGCCTGGGCCGCATCTTCAATCAAGGCGACCCCGGCCGCGGTACTGACCGCGTGAAGTTCGTCCATCGGGGCGGGCTGGCCGTACAAATGCACCGCGATAATCGCAGCGGTGTTGGCTCGCAGCCCGGTGCGGACCTCGTCTGCGGTAAGCAGCAGCGTTCCGGGATCAACCCCGACAAAGCGGGGAACCGCTCCGGCAGCAAGGACGGCCTCGGCGGTTGCCACAAAGGTGTTGGCAGGAACAATTACCTCGTCGCCCGGCCCGATTCCAAGGCCCCGAAGAATCAGCTCAATACTGTCGGTGCCATTGGCCACCCCAACCGCGTGTTTGACCCCGCAATACGCCGCCCAACTGACCTCGAAATCCTCAACGGCCTGGCCGCCAATAAAAGCGCTGCTCTTTATGATCTCGCGGAACGTGCGCTCGAATTGATCAAGTAGCGGAGCATGGGCGGGTGCCAGATCGTAAAATGGCACATTGGAAGTTGTGACCGGAGCCGAGGCGGCTGCTGTTCGAGGGCTCATACCACCACCGAGGGTCTGGTAGCAGCTATCTCAACCGGACGTTTGAGGCGCAGTGACTCGTCGGCTGCTTCAAGGACCCGCACAATATTGAGCCCGTTCCAACCGTCAGATTGCGGTGGCGTGCCAGTGGCGATTGCGGCCAGGAAAGCTTGGCCTTCCAACTTCAGCGGTTCGTCAAAGTCTATGTAAGGAGCCTCGGTGCCGCCATAGTGATAGTCAACCGAGCCACCAAACCATGGTTCGTCGTTTCCGAACTCGATGCTTTTGTCATAAATTTTGATTCGCTCATCAACATCAAGGTCGTCATACACAGCCATCTTCTTGGTGCCAACGACCGTTACCCGCCGAACCTTTCTGGGGTCGAGCCAACTTACATGCACCTGGCCACTGACCCCGATGTCGCCATACTCCAGTCGGAGGCAGCCGATGTCTTCCAACGGCACGGGCTCGTTGTGCCTGCCCCACGCCATTACCGAGGTTGGAGCGGCATCGAGCAAGTAGTTCATTATGGAGATGTCGTGGGGGGCGAGATCCCAGAACACGTTCACGTCGCTTTGGTAACGCCCAAGGTTGAGGCGGGCCGCATCTATGTGACAGACCTGGCCAAGCTCCCCCGACCGGACGATGTCACGCAGCTTCCAAACCGCTGGGTTGTATTCAAAGGTGTGGCCGGTCATCAAGATCACGCCCGCTCGGTGGGCAGCCACAATCAAGCCCTCGGCTTCGACGGTGCTGCAAGCCAGCGGCTTCTCGACCAGCACGTGGCACCCAGCTCGAAGCGCCGCCTCGGCCAAGCTGGCATGAGTTTTGGGTGGGGTGGCCAGCACCACCGCGTCCACCTTGTCCAGGATGCTTGCATAATCGGTTGAGACTTCAACCTCAGGGAAAAGATCCCTTATTCGGTTGAGTCCTTGTTGATCGGGGTCAACCGCTACAACGGCGCCCGCGCCGAGCAGATTCCGGTAGACCCGGACATGATTGACACCCCAATAACCGCAGCCAACGACCGCAATTCGCGCCATATGTTTATGCCCTCCCTCAGAGCTCCGAAGTGCATCCCATACGACGCCACTCGGTTAAGAAATCCTTACCCCGTGGTTGTACAACGAAAGGAGTCTCCAGGTCGACCACGATTCGTCTCGATTACACCCTGTCAGCGGCACGTTCTCATCGCATCACTATCACCAAAAGTGTGCGAAAGAACACGCTCAGACGTCTCAAACGCGTCACACTGCCGTCTGTTTTTTGCATCGGGATTAGATTGTGAACTACGTTGGCCTGAATCGCCTCCGAAGTTGGGGGCAGTTAGACGGAATTGTTTGGGTAGCTGCCTCGTTGGCGGCTGTTGGGTAGTCACAGATTCCGGTTTATGAACGGCACGGAGGGTGCCTTGTGTCTCAGCGAGGGCTAGTAGAAGAAGCGTTTTCCACCTTGGGGTCGCCCGATTGGGCCGATCCATCAGCAGAGGGTTGGGCAGACACTCAGAGCAAGATCTGTTTGATGCCAACCTTCGATTTGATTGGTGGGAGCGCAATTGGCAGCACGGGCTCACGGCTCCTCGCGCTCCTGGTGTTAGAGCACGGTCGGCTTTCGCGCGGCATGGCCGCCTCAACGTTGTGGCCGGGCACATCAGACAAGAGAGCATCAGCGAACCTTCGCACCACATTGTGGCGAATAAACTCAGCGAGCCCGCGACTGATAGACGGCAACACAAGCAGCCTTGAGCTAGCGCCTAACTGGGGCTCAGACCTCAACGAAGCCCAGCGGCTGGCCCGACTGCTCACCGCTCCTGCCGACCTTCAGACCTGGGTGCCGCCTGCCGAGGAAGTGCCGTCGATAGTGGCAACGCTCTCGACCGATCTGCTTACGGACTGGTACGACGACTGGGCGTTGGACCATCGGGAACGGTGGCGACAGCTGCGTCTTCACGCCCTTGAGAGCCTTGGCTCTCAACTGATCCAGCGGAATTCATCGGCATTAGCCATTGAAGCGGTTGGGGTTGCAGTATCAATCGAGCCCCTTCGGGAATCTGCCCACAGAGTGCTGATCTCAGCCCACCTCTCCGATGGCAATCTCAGTGAGGCGCTTCAGGTTCACCGACGCTACAGGGATCGCCTCCACCGCGAGCTGGGAGTTGAACCGTCCCCCCACATGACCGCGTTGATGGCCGAGGCCTTCGGGCCTTGAGAGACGGCCTCGGCGCCGCGATTTCGCCAAACCGCTGGTATCCGCCGGTTCTATACGCTCTGGCCCGCGTCGCTATCCAGCCCGCAATCAAGGCCCGATACCTCGAGGCGGGCCAGTTCACCAGAACTTTCGAAGCGTGGCCAACCGAGCGTCGCGAAGAGTGGCGACAGGCAAAGCTCACGAACCTGATTGCTTACCTGGCCAAACACGTCCCCGCCTACCATCAGTTGCCCTCCAACGGGATTGTGGATCTGACCGATCTGCCAGTAGTTGACAAGCAGATAATCATCGCCGCCGGAGACAGCTACTTTAGCGACGAGGCCCCAACCCTGCCCGTGATTCAGAAACACACTGGTGGCTCAACCGGAGATCCCTGGAACTATCCGATGGATCGCGTGGCATGGGCTGACGCCTACGGAATCCAGCTTCTTCGATTCGAAGAAATGGGAGTGAGGTACGGCGAGAACAGAGTGACCCTTGGTTTTCCAACCTCGCTTGGGCTGGGGCATGTTTCGTTCAGCAAGCGGGTGAGGCTGCTGGTTGAGCGAACAGACACCGAGCTTTGCAGCTTCGAAATCGATCCTGTCACCAGCCTCGACCGAGCCCATCGGGCCGTCAAGAAGAACGCCGCGCTGTGGTATGGGTACGCGGGCACCATCGCTGCCATGGCCGAGGCGCTTTTGGCCGAGGGGATGACGCTCAAGGGCCCACGGCTAATCGTCACAATGGCCGAGCCTCTGTGGCCTTCATGGAAAATGGCAATCGAAGCGGCATTTCCCGGCTCAAACGTGGTCGAGGAATATGGCGCCAACGACGGAGGGGTGATTTCTCACCGGTGCCCTCTTGGCAACTTTCATCTGGCAGACAATCAGTCGATAGTTGAGGTACTGGACCCCACCAACGCGCCCTGCTCGCAGGGCGTCGACGGCGACATCGTAATCACGAACTTCACCGCCAAACACCTGCCGTTCCTGCGCTACCGATTAGGTGATGTTGGTGCGCTGGGCCCCGAGCAATGCGATTGCGGCAGGCCGGGCCGCACTATCGCCAGGGTTAGCGGCCGAACCGGCGACGCCGTGCTGCTGGCCGATGGGCGCGAATTCATGCCCGTTACCTTCTTCACCGTGTTCAACGACATTGCCGACTACGTCCGCCAGTGGCAGATGGTTCAGCCATCGGTCAACCATTTGATCATCAGGGTGAGCACCCGACCAGGATTCGATCAGCAGCATCAGGCGCTGATCGAAGACACTGTGCGGTCATTCATTGGCAATGAGATCAAAATCGACATCGTGACCGACCAACCACTGGAACTAACCAAAGGCGGTAAACACAAGGTGTTGATCCGCACGTTCTAGCGCCCCATTTCGTGGCAGGCTTCCCAATCATGGATCAGGCTGCTGCATCGCCCACACCACTCCGCAAGAAGCTCGACGTTGCCGTTGGCGCCTTGCTGGCTCTCTGTTTCCTAACGCTGGCTTTCACCGGATCCGGCACGGCCCGGATTGGTGCGTTCGCATACCTCGCTTCGGCCGGCGGCTTAGGTGTTGCCTCGTTCTTTACCCTGAAGATTCTGCCGTCGCCAAGCCGCCTGGCCGCAGTAGCTGCCCTTGGTGGACTGATGGCCACAGAAGTGTTCGCGGCAACAGAACTGTGGTTGGTTGACCCGACTGAGTGGCAGGGGGTTGGGGTCCTGATCGTGCCAGCCTGGCTCTTCGCCGCCGTTGGCTGGTTCACCCACATGCGCTCGGTCCGCACGCTTCGCTGGGTTGCCTCGCTTGTGCAGGTCAGCTTCACCAGCCTCAGCGCAGCACTGTTCGGTGTGCTGGCGTTTAGGGCCGAAGACGGTCTTGGCGCCCTGGGCTACGCAACAGCCGCTGCGCTTGGGGCGGGCGCAGCCGGCCTGATCGCAATTGGGGTTCTGGGCCGGATCTCACAAGAGCGCCGGGCTCGCGCTCACTGAGGGGTACACGCGAAGGAACCGGGGCCAAAGGCCCCGGTTCTTTCAGTTCGGCTCTTTTGGGTTCGGTTGACCAGGAGTCAACCGACTTACATCATGCCACCCATACCGCCCATGCCTCCCATGTCTGGCATGGCGCCACCACCGGCGCCTGCCTCTTCGGGAGCATCGGCAATGAGCGACTCGGTGGTCAGTACCAGAGCAGCGATTGAAGCGGCATTCTGAAGTGCGGCTCGGGTTACCTTGGCCGGGTCGGTAATCCCAGCCTTGACAAGATCTTCGATCTCACCGGTAATAGCGTTCAAGCCCTTGTTGCCCTTGGCTTCTTCAATCCTGGTAACCCAGATAGCGCCCTCAAGGCCGGCGTTGTCGGCAATCAGACGAGCCGGCGCAGCAAGCGCTCGTGACACAGAGCGGGCACCGGTGGCTTCGTCGCCCGAGAGCGCCTCGACAGCCTTGTCAACAGCGGCTCTGGCACGAATCAAAGCGGTACCGCCGCCGGCAACAACACCCTCTTCGAGAGCAGCCCGCGTGGCAGAAAGAGCGTCTTCGATGCGATGCTTCTTCTCTTTCAGTTCCACCTCGGTGGCAGCACCGACTGTGACCACAGCAACTCCACCGGCCAGCTTGGCCAGACGTTCCTGCAGCTTCTCACGGTCCCAATCGGAATCGGTGTTCTCGATCTCGGCCTTGATTTGGCTGACCCGACCCTCGACGTCGGCTTTGTCGCCTCCGCCTTCGATGATCGTTGTGGTGTCTTTGGTGATGGTTACCTTCCTGGCTGTACCCATCATGTCAAGCGTGACACCGTCGAGCTTCAGGCCGACCTCTTCGGCAATGACCTGGCCGCCGGTGAGAATGGCCATGTCTTGGAGCATTGCCTTGCGGCGCTCGCCGAAACCTGGGGCCTTCACCGAAACAGAGGCGAACGTGCCCCGAATCTTGTTGACAACCAAAGTGGCAAGGGCTTCGCCCTCAACGTCTTCGGAGATGATCACAAGAGACTTGCCGGACTGCATGACCTTTTCCAGAACAGGAAGAAGATCTTGCACCGCGGTGATCTTGCCCTGGTTGAACAGGATGTAGGGGTTCTCAAGAACCGCTTCCTGGCGCTCTGGGTCAGTTACGAAGTATGGGCTGATGTAGCCCTTGTCGAACTGCATTCCCTCGGTGAACTCCAGGTCGATCCCGAAGGTGTTGGACTCTTCGATGGTTACAACACCATCTTTGCCAACCTTGTCGATTGCATCGGCAAGCACCTTGCCAACACTTTCGTCGGCAGCAGAGATTGAGGCAACCTGAGCAATTTGCTCCTTGTCCTCGATCTCTATGGAAAGACCAGCGATTGCTTCGACACCCGCCTCAACGGCGGCCTCGATGCCTCGCTTAAGGCTCATTGGGTTGGCACCAGCAGCTACGTTGCGAAGGCCTTCCTTGATCAACGCCTGGGCCAACACAGTTGCGGTGGTTGTGCCGTCGCCTGCCACGTCGTTGGTTTTGGTAGCTACTTCCTTGACCAGCTGGGCGCCCATGTTCTCGAACGCATCGTCAAGCTCGATCTCGCGAGCAATTGACACACCGTCGTTGGTAATGGTTGGAGCACCGAACTTCTTGTCGAGCACCACGTTGCGTCCCTTAGGACCAAGAGTGACCTTTACCGCGTCGGCCAACTGGTTCACACCAGACTCGAGGGCGCGCCGTGCGTCTTCGTCGAACTTCAGAATCTTTGCCATGGTGGACTCCTAGTTCACAATCGCGAGAACGTCGCGAGCGTTGAGGATGAGCAGGTCTTCGCCATCACTGGCGATTTCGGTACCCCCGTACTTGGAGTAGACGACAAGGTCGCCAACTGCCACATCCATTGGGATCAGGTCGCCGGTGTCTGAACGACGGCCTGCTCCAATGGCAAGGACTTCGCCCTGCTGGGGCTTCTCCTTGGCGGTATCGGGAATTACGAGGCCGCTGGCCGTGGTGGCCTCGGCGTCTTTGGGACGGATGACGATCCGATCCTCTAGTGGTTTCAGGTTCATGCAGTGGCTCTCCGGGCGTTAGCACTCTCAATGGACGAGTGCTAAGACTAAGCCGATTCGGGCCATAGGCCAACGCCGGAATTCCATGATTTTCGCGCTGCCGTTTAGATCCGGCTGTGCGGCTAGCCGCCAACGCGCCCTGATCCCTACTGGAAACGGCCAATTCTACGGGACTTCAATTCGCTCAGCACTACTGCCACCGCCAACATCAACACGATCACACCGAGGCTAAGGAACGTGTTGATGTGAACCCATTCGCTCGTCGCCATTTTGATGCCAACAAAAACGAGGATTCCCCCAAGCGCCTGCGACAAGTAGTGAAAGCGTTGACGGGCATTGGCCAGCAGAAAGTACATGGCTCTGAGGCCAAGGATGGCAAAGGCGTTCGATGCGAAGACAATGAACGGCTCGTTCGACACGGCCAGAACCGCAGGCACCGAGTCAAGGGCGAAGATCACATCAGTGAACTCAATAACCACAAGGGCGGCCAACAAGGGGGTGGCCGCCCGCTTGCCGTTGATCCGGGTGAAGAAATTGTGACCGTCAAAGTCTTGACTCACCGGCATCAGCCGCCTCAACAGGCCCAACCCAGTGGACGAAGAGGGCCCCGACTCGCCCTCGCGATGACGAACGATTCTGATGCCTGTGAACACCAGGAACGCTCCGAACACAATCAAGAGCCACGAGAACCGGCTGATCAAAGCACTTCCAACAAGGATGAAGAGCAGGCGGAGCAGAAGAGCTCCAAAAATCCCCCAAAACAGCACTCGGTGCTGGTATTTGAGCGGGATCTTCATGGTTGAAAACAGGATCGCCCACACAAAGACGTTGTCGATGCTCAATGATTTCTCGATGAGGTAACCCGAGAGGTACTCGCCGAAGGCAGCGCCCCCGTCGTTGCCAAATCCCAGAAAAACCACCACCGAGAACCCAAGCCCAATCGAGACCCACCCAGCAGTCTCAAGCGCCGCCTCCCGAGGGGTTGGCTCGTGATCATCTCGATGCCGATAAAGATCAGCAGCAAGCATCACGGCAATGGCTACCACCAGCCCGACCCACCACGCTGGCGATACGTCGAGATCAACCAGGTTCCCTCTGGTCGACTGCGCCAGAACTCCAACGAGAGGAATCTGCATGACGACCCTCAGTCTGCCGCGTTCCGGGTACCTTCAGATGATGGCATTGGCATCGCCCCGCTTTGATCCACAAACAGTCGAAGCTGTGGTCTTTGACATCGGGGGCGTGTTCACGTATCCCGACTGGGAGCGCCCATCTTCGATGCTGGCCCAAATGGACCTACCGCCAGTGTCTGACCCGGAAGAATTCCGTCGAGCCCATCATGCCGGGGTGGCTGCACTCTCGGCAGCCGAACGGCCAACTGAGGAACACCGCCAAGACTTCTGGACCATCTATGACCACGCCTACGGCGTAACGCTTGGCGTGCCCGCTGAACTACTTGACCGCTTCAGCCAATCCATTCGAGGCACCTGGGGCTGGCTTCACCACCAAAACATCGCCGAATTCCATCTGCTGGCCGCAACCGGAATCCCCCTGGCAATTGTGTCAAACAACGACGGCACCGCGCCTCAGCAGATGCGCGACTACGGAGTTTGTTGGGTTCGCCCCGACGCCGGGCTTCCCGTTGTGAAAGCGATCGTCGACAGCGCCCTTGTTGGCGTGGCCAAACCAGACCCGGCAATCATGGCGCCCGCACTCACTGCAATTGGCTTGCCTCCCGAACTTGTTCTTTATGTGGGAGACACCGCGCATGCCGACATTGTTGGCGCCACCAATGCCGGAATGCAGTCGGTCCAACTTGACCCGTTCGATCACCACACCCACTACAGCCACGCCCGCCTGCCAGACCTCGCAGCGCTAAACGGGCTGCTCTTTTGATTGGGACCTGCTCCCGCAGGTCCGGCTCCGCCCATCCGACTAAACGGCTCAAAGCTGGTCGCCGACGGCGACCCACGCAAAACACAGTCACATTGGGACCTGCTCCCGCAGGTCCGGCTCCGCCCATCCGACTAAACAGCTCAAAGCTGGTCGCCGACGGCGACCCACGCAAAACACAGTCACATTGGGACCTGGTCCCGCAGGTCCGGCTCCGCCCATCCGAGTCACCAGCGAACTGCGTGCCGACGCCGTCGGCAACGCGAAACACG
>QIKW01000124.1 GCA_003231975.1 Acidimicrobiia bacterium | reverse complement strand
ATGGGGGAATCGGGCAAGAAGTTCGTGCCGTTTCTTACCACATTGTTTTTCTTCATCTTCTTCTCGAACATCTTTGAGGTAATCCCTGGCATCCAGTTCCCGGGCAACTCCCGCATGGCTGTGCCTGCACTGCTGGCGGTGATGGTGTGGTTCATCTACAACTACCTCGGCATCAAGCACCAGGGCTTCTTTGGCTACCTGAAAAGCAGTCTCTTCCCTCCCGGAGTCCCAAAGTTTCTGTACATCCTCGTCACCCCAATCGAGTTCTTCACAGTCTTCATTATTCGGCCCCTATCGCTTGCTATCCGGCTGTGGGCCAACATGGTTGCAGGCCACCTTCTGCTTGTTACCTTCGCCGTTCTTTCGGCAACGCTGTGGGAAACCACGTTGTTCTTCACCGCCATCGTGCCATTCGCAACCCTGATCTTGATGATCGCTTTTGAGATCTTGGTCTCGTTCCTTCAAGCCTTCATCTTCACCATTCTCACCGCCGTATACATGGCCGGTGCGATCCACCCCGAACACTAGGAGATTCAGTGCTCAGCCTGCTTGCAACCCTCACCGTCTTCGGTCAGACGGCGCCCGGCGAATTCCTCGAGGGCCTCAAGGCCATCGGGGCCGGGCTCGGCTATGGCCTCGCGGCCATCGGCCCCGGCATTGGTATTGGTTTGGTGGTCGGAAGCGCCATCGAAGCAATGACCCGCCAGCCCGAATCTGCCGGCGTGGCCAGAACCACCATGTTCCTTGGTATTGCCTTCACCGAGGCGCTGGCCCTCATCGGGTTCGTCGTCTTCATTCTGCTGCTGCCCTAGGAGTCAACAAACATGCGAGCAAAAAAGATCCTGGTCGGCCTGGCCGGGGCCCTGTTCTTCACCATTGGCGCCCCATCAGTTGCCGGCGCTCTACCCACCGTTGGCGCCTGTATGGCCAAACTGATCGACAAAGATGGTGTGCAAAACGTCGAAGCTGTTCTTGCCGCAGGCTTGGCCAGTGGGGCCTCAGAAGAGGCAGAAGGGGAGATATTGGCGCTCGAGAAAGAGCTTGAGCGCTGCCTCGAGTCCCCAAGCCCCATCATTCCAGACGTCGAAGAGATCATCTGGGGTGGTGCTGCATTTGCCATCCTGCTTGGTCTGATGGTCTGGAAGGGTTTCCCCGCGGTCAAGAAAGCAATGAACGATCGGGAAAACAAGATTGCTGCCGACCTTGATGCAGCCGACACCGCCAAAGTCGAAGCCCTGGCGGTGAAAGCCGGTTATGAAGCTGAAGTGGCCGACGCCAAGGCCGAGGGCAATCGCATCATCGAAGAGGCCCGCCAACAAGCTGAGACGGTGCGGGCAGATCTTCAAGCGAAGGCCGAGGCCGACATCGCCGAGCTTCGGGTTAACGCCGCAGCCGACGTTGAAGTAGCTCGCGGCCGAGCCATGGCCGACCTGCAAACCGAGGTGTCAGACATCGTTGTTGGCGCCGCCGAGCGGGTGGTTGAGGCCAACCTCGACCGAGATGCTCAGGTGCAGCTAATCGAGAACTACATCAACCAGGTCGGTTCAAAGTAACCAGAATGAACGAGGCACCCGATGTCTGATGATCGGATAACAAGCTACGCCGAGGCTGTGCTCTCGGTGGCCGCTGCTGAAGCAAATGGCGGTGAAGTTGAAGACGAAATGTTCCGATTCGCTCGCGCCGTCGAGGGCTCAGACGATCTCCGAATGACTCTCAGCGAACCAACGATTCCGGCGGCCCGCCGCCAACAGATCGTTGAAGACCTGCTTGGCCCCCAGGCAACGCGGGCCACCGTTGGCCTGGTGTCAATGGTGGTGGCGGCAGGCCGCAGCGCCGACCTGGGCCGGATAGCCGACAAAGTGGTTGAACTCAGCGCATCCAGGCGAGCGAAGGCTGTGGCCGAGGTTCGCTCTGTAATTGACCTCAGCCCAGATCAACAAACCAGGCTGGCAACCGCCCTGAAATCTGCAACCGGTAAGGACGTTGAAATTAAAGTGGTGATAGACGAAACGCTTATGGGCGGCCTTCTGGTTCAGATCGATGACGAGGTCATCGATGGCACCGTTCGTACCCGGCTGAAGCAACTACGAGAGGCGTTCTAATGGCAGAGCTAACCATCGACACCAAGCAGATTGCCTCGGCCATTCGGGACAACCTAGAAGGTTTTGAGCCGGTGGTAACCGCGGGCCAGGTGGGCCGCGTGGTTGCGGTTGGCGACGGGATCGCCCGGGTTTCGGGCCTGCCTAACGCCGCGGTAAACGAGATGCTTGAGTTCGAGGGTGGCATTGTTGGCCTGGCCCTGAACCTCGACGAAGACACCATTGGCACCGTTGTGCTTGGCCAGATCACAAGTATCGAAGAAGGCCAGGCGGTTCGCTCAACCGGAGACATCCTTTCGGTGCCTGTTGGCGACGCGCTCCTAGGCCGGGTGGTAAACGCGCTCGGTGAGCCAATCGACGGCAAAGGCCCGCTGGTAGGAGCTGAAAATCGGCGAATGGAAGTGCAGGCGCCAGGAATCATTGGTCGCCAGCCTGTGCACGAGCCAATGCAAACCGGCATCAAAGCCATCGATTCGTTAATCCCGGTTGGTCGAGGCCAGCGAGAGCTGATCATTGGAGACCGCAAAACCGGCAAAACAACCATCGGGATCGACACGATCATCAATCAAAAGGGCCTTGGCGTTAACTGCATCTATGTGGCAATCGGCCAGAAAGCGTCAACGGTTGCCCAAACAGTTGCCACCTTGGCCCAATACGGGGCAATGGAATACACCGTTGTGGTTGTTGCCCCCGCCTCAGACCCTGCCCCGTTCAAGTACTTGGCCCCATATGCCGGTTGTGCCATGGGCCAGCATTGGATGGACAACAGCGGCCACGCCCTTGTTGTATACGACGATTTGTCCAAACAAGCCGAGGCATACCGTCAGATAGCGCTGTTGCTGCGACGCCCGCCAGGGCGTGAGGCCTACCCCGGTGACGTGTTCTACCTGCACAGCCGCTTGCTAGAACGGGCCGCGAAGCTCAGCGATGAGCTTGGAGCAGGCAGCCTCACCGCTTTGCCCATCATTGAAACCAAGGCAGGCGACGTTTCGGCTTACATCCCAACCAATGTGATCTCAATCACCGACGGTCAAATCTTCCTTCAGGACGACCTGTTCAAATCCGGCGTGCGCCCTGCGGTAGACGTTGGAATTTCGGTCTCCCGTGTTGGCTCTGCTGCCCAAATCAAGGCAATGAAAGCAGCCGTCGGCACCCTCAAGTCAGACCTTCAGCAGTTCCGAGAGCTTGAGGCCTTCGCTGCCTTTGGCTCCGATCTCGATCCTGTTTCTCAGAACCAGCTAGACCGCGGCTACCGCCTAACCGAGCTTCTAAAACAAGGCATTAACTCGCCAATGCCGGTTGAGGAGCAAGTTGTTTCACTGTTCGCCGGAACCCAGGGCTACCTAGACAAGATCGACGTTGCAGACGTTGGTCGGTTCGAGTCTGAGCTCTTGGACACGGTGCGCTCCCAGCGCAGCGGGATGCTTTCAGAAATCGCATCCAGTGGCGAAGTAGACCAAGAGTCTCTAGACGCCGCCATCGGCGCCTTCGCCGACAACTTTGTTGGCAGTGGCGGGCCAACCGGAATCAACGTAGACCCAGAAGAACAGGCCGACGCCGAAACCGCCGTTGTTGATTCAGACATCACACTGCCAGAGCGAGACATCGCCCGTGGTGAAGACGGAGACGATTCGTAGATGCCTGGAGGTCAGGAACGAGCGCTCCGACGGAGGATCACCTCGGTCCAGTCCACGAAGAAGATCACCCGCGCCATGGAACTGATTGCTGCCACCCGGGTTGTGAAGGCAATGCAGCGGGCCAACGCAGCGCGGCCCTATGCGGCCAAGATGACAACCGTGATCCAAGATCTTGCCGCAGGCGGCGCCGGCATCGATCACCCGCTGCTCAGAACGGTTGAGAAACCGGCGGCCACCGCCTATGTGGTGCTCACCTCCGATCGTGGCCTGGCCGGGCCCTACAACTCGGCTGTGATCAGGGCCACCGAACGCGAGGTAATGGCTTCCCAGGTTGAAGGCAAGAAGTATCGCCTCATCCTCATTGGCAAGAAGGCTAACGACTACTTCAAGTTCAGGAATTACGAGATCGAGGCCTCATTTGAGGGAATGACCGACTCGCCGGTGTATGAAGACGCCCGCAAAGTGGCCGCCTTGGTGCGGACGATGTTCACCGACGGTTCGGTCGACGAAGTGGTGCTTACCTATCAAGAGTTCATCTCGATGGGCACCCAACGAGTGGTTATTCGCCGATTCCTGCCCCTCGAATCCATGCAAACCGTTGCCGAGCAAAGCGAGGCGGACGCCATGGCCAAGGCGTTGTATGAGTTTGAACCATCGGCAGAGGGTGTGCTGGCGTCTCTGCTGCCCCGCTATGTGGAATCCCGGTTGTTCTCGGCCCTGTTGGATGCATCAGCATCAGAGCACGCCAACCGTCAGCGGGCAATGAAAGCAGCAACCGACAATGCAGAAGAGCTGATCACCAAGCTCAGCCGTGCCCTGAACCGGGCCCGCCAAGATGCAATTACCACTGAGATCATGGAGATCGTCAGCGGAGCCGAAGCCCTTGGCGACGGCAGCGAGGATGGTATCGACGACGAGCCAGACGTGGCAAGGGAACTGGTGGCCGCCGGAGTTGGCGTTCCCGCAGATGCCCAGCCTTCCGGCTCGGCCGCGTCAACACCAGGTGGTGCTGCTGGTGCTGCCCCAGCTGGTGGAGCTCAGGCTGGCTCCAACCCAGGCCCGTTCGGCCAGGGGTCCCACGCCCCGCTGCCGGGCGATGCCCAACCAAAGGGCTTTCCCATTAAGGGCAACGCCGACTCGATGCTGTATCACCGGCCAGACAGCCGCAGCTATGGCGTAACGGGGGCCGAAGTCTGGTTCGACACCGCCGAAAGCGCCGAGGCCGCGGGTTTCAAGCTGGCCAACACCCACCCCAAAAACTGATGCAACCACGTTTCACCCTCTCAGGAGCAAACAAGCCATGACCGTCATCGACGACACAACTGAGCTGAAAGATGGTCGGGTCGTTTCGATCGCCGGGCCTGTGCTTGACGTGGAATTCCCGCCCGAATCTCTCCCAGAGATCAACAAGGCGCTGTCTTTCGACATTGAGATCGATGGCGAAACAATCACCGTGATGGCCGAGGTGGCCCAACAAATCGGCGACAATCGGGTTCGAGCCGTTGCCCTGAAGCCAACCGAGGGCCTAACCCGGGGCACTGTAGTTCGCAACACCGGCAAAGGCATTCAGGTGCCGGTTGGCGATGTAACCCTTGGCCATGTGTGGAACGTGATCGGTGAGCCGCTAGACGTGCCTGCCGACACCCTCGAAATCGGTGAGCGCTGGGTAATCCATCGCCCGCCCCCAAGCTTTGACTCACTTGAACCGTCGTCGAAGATGTTCGAAACGGGCATCAAGGTGATCGACCTTCTCACCCCATACAAAGAGGGCGGCAAGATCGGCTTGTTCGGCGGCGCTGGCGTTGGCAAAACGGTGCTGATCACCGAGATGATTAACCGAGTGGCCACCCAGCACGGCGGTGTTTCGGTATTCGCTGGTGTTGGTGAACGCACCCGCGAAGGCACCGACCTTTTCCTCGAGATGGAAGAGTCTGGCGTACTCGACAAGGCAGCGCTGGTGTTTGGCCAAATGGACGAGCCGCCAGGGGTGCGCTTGCGCGTTGCGCTAGCCGGAGTCACAATGGCCGAGTACTTCCGAGACGTTCAAAATC
The DNA here is from genome assembly GCA_003231975.1 of Acidimicrobiia bacterium. Lineage (GTDB taxonomy): Bacteria > Actinomycetota > Acidimicrobiia > Acidimicrobiales > SZUA-35 > SZUA-35. The sequence goes on along the minus strand of QIKW01000124.1, from coordinate 31,320 downwards.
AGGACGTTCTGCTGTTCATAGACAACATCTTCCGCTTCGTTCAGGCCGGTTCTGAAGTTTCAACCCTGCTTGGCCGCATGCCATCAGCGGTGGGCTATCAGCCAACCCTGGCCGACGAAATGGGCGAGCTTCAAGAACGGATCACCTCAACCCGAGGCAAGTCAATCACCTCGCTTCAGGCTGTGTATGTGCCCGCGGATGACTACACCGACCCGGCGCCGTTCACATCGTTCACCCACTTCGACGGTACAACCGAACTGAGCAGAGACATTGCTTCTCTCGGGATCTACCCCGCAGTTGACCCGCTGGCCTCAACTTCAACCATCCTTACCCCAGAAGTTGTTGGAGATCGCCACTATGCGGTAGCCCGCCGGGTGCAGGAAGTGCTTCAGCGCTACAAGGAACTGCAAGACATCATTGCCATTCTTGGCCTTGACGAGCTTTCAGAGGAAGACCGCGTCACGGTAGACCGGGCCCGCAAGGTGCAGCGCTTCCTGTCTCAGCCCATGTTTGTGGCCGAGGTGTTCACCGGCCAGGCAGGCATCTTCACCAGCATCGAAGAAACCGTCTCATCGTTCGAAGCACTGGTTGGCGGAGATCTCGATCATCTTCCAGAGCAAGCCTTCTACATGGTCGGCGGCGCCGAAGACGTTGAACGCAAAGCCGCCGAGCTGAAAGCCAGCGCTTGATGAGCGGAGGTAGCTGATGCCTATGCAGGTAGAGCTTGTCTCGCCGGAGCGCGTTGTTTATGAAGGCGAGGCCGAGCTGATAATTGCCAGAACGGTTACCGGCGAAATCGGTTTCCAGGAAGGCCACATTCCCTTTGTCGGCAGCCTGGTTCCATCGGTCGTGCGAATGGCTCTAACCGGTGGCGGCGTTCAACACATTGCGGTTCACAGTGGCTTCATCGAGGCATCTGGCAGCCATGTAACCATCCTCAGCGACATAGCTGAGCTGGCTGAAGACATCGACGTCGAGCGGGCACGCGCTGCTCTGGACAAAGCAATTGAGGCCAGGAAGGCCGACGATCAAGACACCGCGGCCATGGCCGCTGAAGCCAGAGCCCAAGCCCGGCTGCGGGCCGGCGGAGACCAGCCAGCATGAGCCCTGAAAGCCTTCGCCCCGACAGGAACCTAGCCCTCGAGCTGGTGCGAACCACCGAGGCCGCGGCCCTAGCCGCGGCCCGCTGGCTTGGTCGGGGAGACAAGATCGGGGCCGATCAGGCCGCGGTAGACGGCATGCGCGCTGTGATGGACAGCGTCGAGATGGACGGCATCGTTGTTATTGGCGAAGGGGAAAAAGATGAAGCCCCCATGCTGTACAACGGCGAAAAGGTTGGCAACGGCAAAGGCTCAGCCACCGACATAGCCGTTGACCCAGTTGATGGCACAACCCTCACCGCCAACGGCCAAGGCGGCGCAATTGCGGTAATTGCCGTTGCCCCCCGGGGCACCATGTACAACCCCGGCAACGTGGTTTACATGGACAAACTGGCAGTAGGGCCAGAAGGCGCCGGAATTGTAGACATCAGGCTGCCAGTAGACCGAAACCTCCAAGCGTTGGCCAAGGCAAAAGGGGTTGAGGTTCGCGACCTCACAACCATCGTGCTTGACCGGCCCCGCCATGCCGGCCTGATAGATGAGATTCGTGGCACCGGCGCCCGAATCCGGCTGATCCGAGACGGCGACGTTGCCGGTGGCATCGCAACTGCCTGGCCCGAAAGCGGGGTTGACATTCTCTTTGGAATTGGCGGCACGCCAGAAGGGGTGATCACAGCCGCTGCCCTAAAGGCAATGGGCGGAGACTTCCAGGGCCGCCTGTACGCCAGAGACGATGAAGAGAAGGCCGCAGCCGAAGCCGACGGTTTTGACTTCGACAAGATCCTCACCATGAACGACATGGTCGACTCTGACGACTGCTTCTTTGCCGCCACCGGAATTAGTACCGGGGACCTCCTCCGTGGAGTCACCTACCGCCGGGATCGGGTTTACACCCAGTCACTGGTGATGCGAAGCCGGTCAGGAACGGTGCGCATGATCGAGGCCAACCACTCGCTTGAAAAGATGCGCAAACTGGCCTAGCCGGTCAGGCCACGCGAGCTAACAAGGCCCCTTTGTAATGTTGCTCGTGTGCCTTGTAGAATGTGGGGCATGACAGTCAGCAACTACCGCGTGTCCGATCGCGGTCAAATGGCGCTTCCTGCCGACACACGTCGCCGCTGGAAGTTGGACCAAGGAGGCGCGGTCGAGGTGGCCGACCTTGGGCCGGCGCTCCTAATAGTGCCGGCGGGACGAGGCGGGCTTCGGTCGCTTCTTCGAGATGCCATCGAAGAAGCTGGTGGATACGCGGTCCTCGCCAGCGGCGTGGCCGCCAGCGACCCTGAACTGGGGTGACCCCCCATCTGGTCATCGACGATCACTTGTTGCTCCGGGTGCTCCTAAACGACGAACCTTCAGATTTGCGCCCAGACGGGGCCGTGATCGCTACCACCGGCCTCTGGTACCACCGGCTGTGTCGAGCCCTGTCTAACCAGACCGTCGTCGGGTCCATTTCGCGTCGTCTGGGTGGTGTGGACGAAACCGTCGCCGGAGCGGTGATCAGAGCAGTGATCGAGCTTCCCGACGAAATTGACCTGCTAACGCTTCGCTCGCTCGGCTGGCCAATGGCTGAACTCCTCCACCGAGGCGCTCACCTCAATCTGCTGTCATTGGAGGCACTCGCGGCAGCCCAGGGCCTCGAAGCCGAAATCTGTCTTGCCGCCGTTGATGCCAATGGGCCTCTTATGGCCTCAGCGCTTGACTTTGGTGTGACGGTACGCACGGTCGCTGGCTAATGGGCTCATTGGCCCTTTGAGTTCAGTCTGGAATGATGATGGAGGCAATGTCGGGGTGGGCAGCTGGGAACTTCATGTTCAGCTCCTCAAGGGTTTGCACCATGATTTCAAGAACCGCCACGTTGCGGTACCACTTACGGTTGGCTGGCACGACGAACCATGGAGCGTCTTTGGTGCTGGTTCCTTCAAGAGCACCCTCGAAGGCCTCCATGAAGTCTTCCCACCGCTCCCGCATGTCCAGATCGCCGGGCTCGAATTTCCAGTTCTTGGTTGGCTCGTCTAGGCGTGCTTGCAGCCGCTCCTTCTGCTCTTCCTTGGATATGTGGAGATAGATCTTCACAATCGTTGTGCCCTCGTCAACCAGCATCTGCTCGAAGTTCACGATGTGCTGGTAGCGCTTGGCCCACCGTTTCTTGTCAACCAGATCAAGCACCCGAACCACAAGAACATCCTCATAGTGGCTTCGGTTGAAGATCACCAGCTCGCCATCTCCGGGAACCTGTTGGTGAACCCGCCACAGGTAGTCACGAGACAGCTCGCGCGTCGTTGGCTTCTTGAACGCGGGAGCCCGAACCCCCGAAGGATTTACCCCGTCGAATACGTGACGGATGGTTCCGTCTTTGCCGCCCGCATCCATTGCTTGAAGCACCACAAGCACCCGGTGCTTGCCCTCGGCATACAGCAGCTCTTGCAGGGCTTCCAGCCGATCGTTCAGCTCAACCACACGCTGCTTGCCATCTTCTTTGTTGGTGACGCCGCCTTTGTCCTGCCACTGTGGCGTTCCGTCGGCATCAATCTTGGCCAGGTTCACTTTCGAGCCTGGCTTCACCCGAAGCTTGTCTATGTCAAAAGTCATTGCCGCAGATAGTGCCACGTTTTCGAGGGTGATCCGCTCCCATCAGCCAGCTCCGATCACCCAAGTGCGCCTGTGGCTGGCGCCGCTAGGTTGGGCCAGTGATTCTGGCCGAGCTTGAGATTTATCATTCGCGCCCTATTGCTCCCACCAGGCGGATCGCGCTCGGTATGCGAAATCTGCCGGTGGATCCGGCCCCGGGGGCAGGCGGTTTGTTGCTGGCAGGCATCGTTGCCAACAATGCCTCCCGGGTTGAGCCCGAGCTCCGAGAATCACTTGTAACCCTCATTGAAGATCTTGATCGGGGCAGACGCCTCACCCAGCCCCGCGTGCGGCACCGCTTCCAGACAGACAGGGTTGGCCTGCTTCGCAGCACGGCCAGGCTGAAGGGAAACGGCAAGGAACTGAGCTTTGCGTTCGAAGATGAGTACGGCGTGCCCGTTCAGCAGGCGCTTGGCGCCATTTATGCCGCCGGCTCTTTACCGGTTGAAGAGCGCGGCCCGGTATTTGAAATAGTCCGCTCCGGGCTGGTGTGGACCAAGCCGGTTGATGCCGGATTTGTGGCCGCCGTGATGGGTGGCGGCATGGCGTCCATTGGAGACCTCAAGAGTTGGAACGATCCGGTGGCCTGGGCCCTTGAGGTTCTTGAGATGGAAGGCTCGACCGATGACGCGCCAAACAAGAGATTGATCCAGAGGCGCTTCCGGTCCCTGGTTCGTGACGCCCATCCAGATCACGGCGGAGGCTCCGGTGAGGCGGCCAAACGCATCGCTGAACTCACCGAGGCCAGGCGCATCCTGCTGGCCGTGTGATGGTCGAAACAGCAGGGCTGGTTCTGTTTCACGGGGCAGGCGGAGATCGTGATCACAGAATCTTTCTCCGGCTTGAGGCCGAACTGGAATCTATGGGCGTGCCCGTTGCTCGCTGCAACTTTCCCTTCCGCCAGAGAGGCCCCGGTAGGCGGCCCCCAGATCGGATGCCCGTTCTGGTCCAGTCTGTACTGTCGCAGGTGGAAGAGGCGGCCGACCGCTGGGGCAAAACGCCTGACCAGTTGGTAATCGGTGGCCGCTCACTTGGTGGCCGCGCCTGTTCAATGGCAGTGGCAGAAGGTTTGGCTGTGGCCGGGTTGCTTCTACTCAGCTACCCGCTTCACCCCGCCCGCAAGCCAGACAAGCTGCGAACTTCCCACTTCCCCGACCTCGGCTGCCCGATCCTGCTGGTGCAGGGCTCAAGTGATCCGCTTGGCAAAGAGGCGGAGTTTGCCAAACACCTGCCAGCCATCCCAGGCCCAGTAACCCAGGTGTGGCTGGAACGAACCGGCCATGACCCCGTGGAACGAACCGACGTCACCCTAGTTGCCGGTGTCTCTAGCTGGCTTAGCGGCCCCCTGGCCTCAGGGTTCGGGGCCTGCTAGTTCGGGGTCGGCTGGGTTGAACACCTCTAACTCTTCCCCCGCCGTTTCAGGGTAGACGAAGAACACCAGCAGCGCCACGATTATGGGGCCTGCCAGAAATGGGGCCATTGCCAGGCCAAGAGAGCCCCAACGTTCAGACAGAATCCCAACCGCTAGAAGGCCCACTGCACTGCCCGAAACGCTTATCAGATCAATCCAGCCGCCAACTTTGGCCCTGGCCCTGGTGGCGAACAGTTCTGTCTGATAGCCGCGCAGTGCGGGGAACGCCCCGGCTAGCAGCCAAAAGCCGATGGTTCCCAAGATCCAAAGGGCGCCCCCGCTTACGAAAAAGACGAGCGCGCTTGCTGTTGCGCCGATCAACAAACCTGTGCCGCCAACAGGTTTACGACCAACCCTGTCGGCAAGCAGGCCCGCCCCAAGAATCACCAGCCCTGCCGGTGTGCCAGTGAGCAGGCGGAAAAGGCTGATTTGGCCGGCCGACCAGGCGAGGTCGTCTCGCAGGTACTCGTTCATCAGCTGCGAGGCTGGAGATAGGAAGAGAGCGGCAATAAAGGCCGAGCCGCCAATGAGGAGGAAGCGCCGCCGATCGATCAGGCCGGGGGCGTGGTATTCAACCGCCTTGTCGTACCGTCTGGTTTCGGGAAGTGTTCGGTGGGCCCACACCAAGCCGGGTATGAACAGAACAGGGGCAACATAAACCCAGCGCCACGCCCCGAGGCTGGAATCTGCAATTGGCAGAATCCACAGCACCATTCCTGCGCCAAGGCCGGCGCACATTGCCATCAGGCTGATTCCCAGGGCCCGCACCTCGGCCGGTACCTCTTCGGTAACGGCCAAGGTGAGCAGCGTGATCAGCCCGGTGGTGAACCCTCGGCTAATGGCCTGGAACGCTCCAAGTGTTACCAGGCTGCCTGCGGTTGCGCCAAGCACGGTAAAGATCAAAGAGGCGGCGGCAAACCCGATTACAAGTGGGCGGCGGCCAATCCTGTCTGCCCTCCGTATGGCAACAACCGACAGGATGATCCCGACGCGGATGGCGGCAAGCGTTCGGGTTTGGGCAACGTCGTTGTTGCCAAACTCAAGGGCCGCAAACGTGATTGTCTGGCCGATGAGAACGCCCATATAGCCCGCCATGATGCTGAGAACGCTTACCGCAGAGAGCAACCTGACGCTCCTTACGACAAGCACCTGTTGGGGCCACCACCAGCGGCGCTTCGGTTCACGGTCTGTCTCGGCTATGGCCCGCTTCATTAGCGGGTTGATCAACGGCCTCCAAAGTGGAACGCCGAGGCGGAAGTCGGTGCGTTCGCGCACTCGCACCGAGCCCGCGGCCAAGGGCTCAAGTGAGATGACCCGCTCGTAGGACGTGAAAGGGCCGCGTTCTTGACGATAGGCGCCGTCTTCGTGCAACCGCTCTTGCAGAAGGTCGGCCCGCGGTGCCTGAAGTTTGGCCGCCGTTTCTGGGTCGACAACCAGATCTAGTTCAATGACGGTCACGAATCAGCGGCCGAGTGAGACGATTCTTGTTTGCCTCTCAGTTTGGCCGCCAGCCTGCGATTGGCCAAAAACAGAAGAGCGCCTAAGGCGCCAAGCGGGGCCAGAACGAGCAGGATTTCGTCCCATTCGCCCTGATGAGCGAAAATCGGGAACAAATCTGGCCCGCTGAACGCTTGAACCAGACCAGAGAACGACATTCCGGAAAGGGTAGGGCGCTAGCCTCCTTCCCACGTTGTTCACCCCGGAGAGTTAACCCAAACGAAGCTACCGTGCAAAGGTTCTGATGTCTGAGCAATCATTGATGGAACGCAAGGTGGCCGCTGTGATCGAGGTGATCCGTCCGGCCATTCAGGCCGATGAGGGAGACATCTTCTTGCGTGGAGTTGATGAGGGCACGGGTGTGGTTTCGGTTGAGCTCACCGGTGCGTGTGTTACGTGCCCAGTGTCAACCGCAACGTTGAAAGATGGCATCCAGCGAATCTTGACTGCCAGGGTTGAGGGGGTCACCAGTGTTGAGCACGTTGGCGCCGAGTTGGTTGGCGACAGCGAGCTTGGAACAGCCGTGATCATCGGCGGTAGCACTGTTCTTGACGGCAAGAAGGTCTCGCCGCTTGCGCACTGATCCGGCACAGATTCCCCAGCTGTTCAAGGCTGCCTGTGAAGGGGAGAGGTTGGCTTTGGCCAGGCTGCTTTCTGTTATCGAACGGGGTGGCGGGGCGGCAGAAACAATTGGTCGGCTGGCCTTTCCAATGGCTGGGGCTGGCTACACCGTTGGTATTACCGGGGCCCCGGGTTCTGGCAAGTCCACTCTTACTTCAGCTCTAGTTTCCGAAATGAGGCCAGAGGGCCACTCGCTTGGTGTTCTGGCCATCGATCCGTCTTCTCCGTTCACTGGCGGAGCCATTCTTGGTGATCGGGTAAGAATGCAGACTCACGCGCTGGATCCCGATGTGTTCATCAGATCCATGGCAACTAGGGGGCACCTTGGGGGCCTGGCCTTGGCCGCCCCGGCTGCGGTCCGCCTTCTCGAGGCAACCGGCCGGGCGTGGGTTCTGCTTGAAACAGTTGGCGTTGGCCAAGTTGAGGTTGAGATTGTTGGCGCCGCCGACACCACGATTGTTGTGGTGAACCCCGGGTGGGGAGACGCAATTCAGGCCAACAAGGCAGGCCTGATGGAGATCGCAGACATCTTTGTGATCAACAAGGCGGATCGGGACGGCGTCGATGCCACCAGGCGAGACCTGGACTACATGCTTGACCTGTCCGGGCTTGGCCACGACGGCGAGTGGCGACCGCCCATTCACTGCACCGTTGCCACCGAACCTCAGGGTGTTGGCCAGTTATGGGCCAGCCTCGGCGAGCATCGCCGGTTTATTGACGAGAACGGCGAGCTGGCGAAGCGTCGGGCCATGCGGGCTGGCGAGGAACTCGAGCGGATCGTGAGGGAACGATTGGCCGAGAAGGTCAATGCGATGAAGGCGTCAGCTGGTTTCGTCGACCTCCAACGCCAGGTCGAGAGCGGCACCCTCGACCCATGGCAAGCAGCCAATCAGCTCGTTACCGAGTGACCGGCTGCCTACCGGGGATCTATAAGCCGTATATCAATTCCGGTAGCGCTACTTGGCCAGGTTGTCCCGGATTTCGGTGAGGAGGTCCACCTCGCTTGGAGCGTCTTCTTCGTCTTCTTTGTTGGTGGCGTTGTTGTAGGCCTTTACCAAAAGGAAGACCACCAACGCAACGGCTATGAACGAAATAATGGCATTGATGAACAAGCCGTATGAGATTGTGGCGTCACCGAGGGCAAATGACAGGGCGCTAAAGTCTGGCTGGCCGAAGATGGCGGCAATGATCGGCATCAGGATGTGCTCGATCAGGGACTCAACGACAGGTATGAACGCAAGCGCCATGATCAAACCCACGGCTGCTTCGAACACCCCTCCCTTGTTTATGAAATCCTTGAACTCTTGAATCATTGGTAGATCCCCTTTCGACGGGCGGCATACCCGTGTTGGTTGCGCATCGACCGTAATGCCCGATGTCGCCCGCTGCGGGGATCATCGGGTGAAACCAGGCAGGACAAAGTGGTTCTTACCAGCGCTTTCGCTGGCAATCGCTAGGGTCGGGCTGTGCTCACGGATGAAACAACCTGCTATCGCCACTCTGAGAATTTGGCTTCGGTTGGCTGCCAACGTTGTGATCGGCCGATTTGTTCTTCTTGCATGCATTCAGCGTCAGTTGGTTTTCATTGCCCGGAGTGTCTGCAGAGTGGCGGCCAGAAAGTCCTGCGAGCCGCTGACCTAGGCCCGAACCTCAAGCTGGTTTACGGGATGATGGCTGCTTTGGCTGTTACCTACCTGGCTCAGACGGCCTCGGGCAGCGGAAACTGGCGTGTTGGTGAGGTAACCGAGCGGGGAATTCTGTTCGGTCCGCTGGTCAATCACGGTGAATACTGGCGAATCGTTACCGGTGGGTTCCTGCACGCTGGCCTGCTCCACCTCGCTTTCAACATGTACGCCTTGTACATCTTCGGTCCGGCCCTTCAGCGCGAAATTGGTATGGCCAAAACGGCGTTGGTGTACGTTGGTGGGCTGTTCGGTGGCTCGGCCGCCGTGTTGCTGTTCAACTTCGACACACCAACGCTTGGAGCTTCGGGGGCAGTCCTTGGCCTGGCCGGTGGTTTGGCGGTCGCGTTGCTGGCCAGAGGAATCAAGATCACCCAAACATCGCTGGCTGGGATTTTCTTGATAAACCTTGCCCTGCCGATCTTTGTGAACATTTCCTTTTGGGGTCACCTGGGCGGGATGCTTGGCGGAGCGCTGGTAGCAGGCGTGCTCCTCTTTGGGCCCAAACGCCTCGGACTAACCCAGCCTCAGGCGATGTCTGGTGCTGTGGCGGCCATAGTGCTATTTGCCGGGCTTGGCGTTTTGGGCGCCAGCCTGGCGCTAAGCCCGATTTTCTAACTTTTTGCCAGTTGGTAGACCGAAACGTGGCTGGTGGATTCCTCGTCGAACACCGCGCCATCCCAGTCGGCGTAACGCTCGGTCAGCACCAGCCCGGCCGCTTCGGCCATCTCGTCAAGTTGGGGTGGGGTGGTCCATCGCAGCAGCCAGGGCCGCATGCGGATGCCAGCCTCGGTGATCTGCACGTGCTGACCCTGGATTGTCTGGTCCTCGGCGTCCAGCAGCGTTGCCGAAAGCACAAGCTCGGTTCGATCCATTCGCGAAACACCAACCGATGAGCGGGGCCCGTCAACCAGGTCCGCACCTGTGATTGCCTCAACGACCAACGCTCCGGCTGGCTCAAGGGCCTGACCGACAGCCTGGAAAAGGTTGGCCTGAGCTTCCTTGGTTGGCAGGTTGAACAGAGTGTTGAAGGCGCACACCGCAGCTCCAACGCCAACGCCCGGTCGAAGCGGCAGGGCCGCCAGGTCGGCCTGAACCAGGTGAGCGTTCCGATTTGCCTGATTGGCACGGCAACGCGTAAGCATCGCCTCGCTTGCATCGATTCCTATAACCGCGCAACCTTGCGCCAGCAACGCAGGCACCAACCTCCCGGTTCCAACCCCCAACTCCAGCACCGGGCCTGCCCCGCAACGTTTGGCCAAGAAGGCCGCGGTTGCGGTGGCATCACTGATTTCGCCGTACCACCGGTCATAGACATCGGCGAAGCTCTCTCCATAACTGGAACCGCTGGTGGACTGCACAACTCGATTGCTAGCACAGGGAGTCGAACGTTTCGCGCCGGACTTGGGTAACAATGGTTTGGTGAGTTTGCAACCGCCGGCGCCGATCAGCGACCGCCCCTTAGGCGTAGTCGACCTGCTCGACGGAGCGTTTGCGGCGCTTCGACAAAGGCCGCGCACGATGGTTTCGATAATGATGGCATTGGTTGTTCCTGGCTCTCTGCTGCAAGGATGGGCGTCTCGCAGCGGCTCGGGAAGCGGCTCGGCCGAGGAGTATTTTGCCGACCCGTTGAGCGTCCAGCTAAGCGGATCGCTCTCCCCATTTGGAGATGGCGCTGCCCTCACCTATCTGGCGGACTGGGTATTGGTGGCTGTTGCTGGTGTTCCGATTGCCAGGGTGGTTGGCGGGTGGCTTCTTGGCACCGACGTAACAGCCGCAGCCGCCCTGCGTTTCACCGCGAAGCGTTGGTGGGTGATCGCAGTGGCGTTCGTTCTGATCCACATCGTTGAAGCCATTGGCTTCATGCTGATGATCTTTCCCGGCGTGGCCGCAATTGTCCTGTTTTCCTTAACGTCCCCAGTCATGGCCTTGGAGGAATTGGGCCCAGTGAAGGCCATGCAGCGATCGTCTCGGCTCGTTAGGCGCAGCTTTTCAAAGGTCCTTGGCCTAATGGTCCTGCTGGCCTTGGTTTCCATTGGCATTAGCCTCACGCTGGGCACGCTGCCATCAATTGGCGCATTCGTGCTTGGGCCAGAGCGGGCGTGGCCGCTGATCTCGGTGGCCCGCGCAGTCACCTCAATTGTGCTTGTGCCGTTCACCACTGCTGCCATGACCTTGGTGTACCTGGATCTGCGTTTCCGGACTGAAGGGCTGGACCTTCAGCTTCGAGCGAACGACCTTTTCCCAGATGAGGTCACAAGTGCGTAGCCAAGACTCCCCAGATGCCGAATCGATCCGTCAGACCGCTGATCGAATTCTGGAGAACGAGTTGTACCAGGAAGCTGAACCGGGGCTGGTCAGGCGTTTCTGGAATTGGCTGACAGACCGGTCCTTGGATGGCCCAACTATTGATGGTGGCGGCGGCTCTGGTTCCTCTGGCGGTGGCTTCGTCCTTGGCTACATCGTGTTGATCATCATTGCGGTTCTGGTGGTTTGGATGCTGGTAAAGGTGATGCCCAGGAAACTGCCACGTCGGATAGACAAAGACGTGCTTGTGGAAACCACGGTTGCACCTCGAACCAGCAGAGACGAATGGCTGAAGCGGGCTGAGCAAGCCGAGAACGATGGCCTGTTTCGCCAATCGGTCCAGGCCAGGTATCGAGCCATTGTTGCCGGGCTGCTGGACAGGGATGAGCTGCCAACAGACAACGGTGCAACCAGTGGTGAATACAATACGGCCTTCGATGAGCCAGCGCCTCGCGGCCCGTCTTTCGCCGAAGCCTCGGTCAGGTTCGAAGACGTATGGTTCGGTGGCCACGATGCAACCGTCACCGACTCCGGGAAGATGAAGTCCCTGGACGAAACGGTAGTTACTGGCTCACAGCGGGGATCGAAATGACGCTGAAGGGCGGCGGCATCTGGTTGGCCTTGATCGCTCTGGTGTTTCTGCTGGCTGTGTTCTTGGGCCCTGGCCGATCCTTCGGACCACCCTTGGATCCGTCCTCAACGAGCGCCACCGGCACCATGGCCCTTGTCGAACTGCTGGAAGAGCTGGGAGCGGATGTGAACCAGAGGCTTCCAACCAGTCAGGACAATGTGGTGCTGGTCCTGGTTGACCGCGGCTTTGTGGAAGATCAGCAGGCAATCGAGAGCTTCGTCAGCAACGGCGGCACGGCTGTGATCGTCGACGCCAATTCCTGGTTGAGCCCCGACATCGCCGAGGCCTTGAGGGAAGACTTTGTCATCTCATACCCCCAGATAGTATGCGACATCCCTGTTCTCAGCGACGTCCAGCGGGTAAGCGCCAAAACCGTCGCCTTCGCCAAGGGCAGCGGCGAGCGTGGTTGTTTTGGCTCCGAGACCATCGCATTTGTGGTTAGCGAACCCTTTGGTGAGGGCGAGCTGGTGCACATTGGAGGTCCAGATTTCTTAACCAATGAGCGCCTTGGCGACGACGACAACGCAGTGCTGGCCGTGCGGCTTCTGATGCCCTCCCAGGAGTCCTCGGTTGCCGTGGTCTTTGATTCGAGTGTTGTGCCTGTTGGCGACGAGACGCTCAGCGACCTGGTTCCAACGCGGGTGCGGTGGTTCGGTATACAGCTGCTGGTTGCGCTTGGGCTGGCCATGCTGTGGCTGGGGCGCCGCTTCGGTCGGGTGGTATCTGAGCCAATTCCGGTTGAAATGCCTGGCTCCCTGCTGGTACAGGCATCTGGAGAGTTGCGCCGCCGATCCCTTGGTTACGGCCCAGCTATATCGCTGATTCGGGAAGACCTGGAAAGCCGCCTGCGATCTCAGTATCGGGTTCACGACGAGCGACCCATTCCCGATCTGATTGCAACTGTTGCTGCCAAAACCGAGCTTACCGAAGCTGAGCTTTCCTTCGTCCTGGCAGAGCCCGCGCCACAGTCTGAAGAGGGGCTCGTTGCGCTGGCTGCTGGCACCGACCGAATCATGGGTGCTGGCCTGGTTGGTTCCAACCGTGGCATCGCCAGCGCCGATCTACCAGGCCGACACCCAAATGCCAATCCCAAAGCCAAGCGGCCGGCTGACCTTGTGTCTTCTTCGCCAGAAAGCAGAACCAGATGACTGATCAGCCCCCACCGGGGATGCCTACACCGGCAACCCCGCCACCAACTACTGCACAGCCCCCAGCTGCTGGGCCGCCTCCAGCAACTGGGCCGTCTCCGGAACCTCAACCCCCGTCTGTTCGTGATGAGTTCATGGCAATTCGCACAGAGGTGGCCAAAGTTGTTGTTGGCCAAGACGGCGTGCTGTCTGGCCTGTTATGCGCTCTGCTGGCTGAAGGCCACGTGTTGCTGGAGGGGGTGCCCGGCGTGGCCAAAACCCTTCTGGTCAAGGCAACAGCCGCGTCGCTTGACGTGAAGGCATCCCGAGTGCAGTTCACGCCAGACTTAATGCCGTCGGACGTTCTTGGCCAAGTGATTTTCGACAAGGGCGAGTTCCGGTTTCGGCAGGGCCCAATCTTCACCAACCTGCTGCTGGCAGACGAGATCAACCGGACCCCTCCAAAAACCCAGGCCGCTTTGTTGGAGGCGATGGAAGAACACCATGTGTCAAACGACGGTGTTCCAATGCCGCTACCGAATCCGTTCATGGTGGTCGCAACCCAGAACCCCATTGAGTACGAGGGCACTTACCCCCTTCCCGAAGCTCAGCTGGATCGGTTCCTCTTCAAGCTGGTGGTTGGCTACCCCAGCCAAGATGAAGAGGTCGAGGTGGTTCGCCGGCACCACAAAGGCATGGACCCTCACGATCCAATAGCGGCAGGAATCAGGGCCGTTGCCAACCCTGCCCTTCTGGCCGCGGCCAGAAGCGAAGTGGCGAATGTGGTGGTTGAAGAACCGGTGTTGGAGTACGTGGTGCGCTTGGTGCGTGAGACGAGGCAGTCTCCCAGCCTGATGCTTGGCGTTTCGCCCCGAGGAGCCGCCGCGCTGCTAAAGGCGGCCAAGGCGTGGGCCTGGCTGGCCGGGCGCGCCTACGTCACCCCAGATGAAGTGAAGGCAATGGCAAGGCCCACGCTTCGTCATCGGGTGATGGTTCGGCCAGAGCTTGAGATAGAGGGCACCGACGCAGACCACGTGTTGGAAGGCTTGCTTGCCCAGGTGCCTGCCCCGTGAACCAGCGCGGTTTCCGATACCGCACCTGGCCCGTGCCCACCTGGCGCCTAGCCGTGCTGGCGGCGCTTTCTGCCCTTGCGATTCTTCTGTTGCCGCCTGGTTGGCGAGTGTCGGTTGGCCTCTTTCAAGTCAGTGGCGCGTTCCTAGTTGTGAACGCGGCATTGATTTTCCTGGTCGGGCTTGATCTGTTGCTGGCTGCCTCGCCAGCCAAGCTGGACGTGCAGCGCATCCATCCTTCTTCGGTCACGATTGGCCATGAGGCCAACCTGACATGGGAGGTCGGCCAACAGCGGGGCCGACCGGGCCCGGTTTGGCTGGTCGACGACCTGGCCCCGTCTCTGGCAGCAGACACCCGCCGAGTGAAGCTGAGGGTTCCGGCCAGGGGCGTCGCCACCGCCCGCACCAGGATGCGGCCCAAACGGCGAGGCCGTTTCCAACCAAGCGAGGTGGTGCTTCGCACCGCGGGCCCGCTCCAGTTGGCATACAGACAGCGCCGACGGTTTGTTCCAACCAGGCTGAGAATCTTGCCTGCCTTTCGATCGGCCAAAACAGCGGAACTGGTTCTACGTAAGGCCCGAATCCTCGAGGTTGGCCTACGGTCGGCGAAGGGGCGCGGCGGCGGCACCGAGTTCGACAGCCTCAGAGAACTCACCCCAGACGACGAGACCCGGCGGATCGATTGGGCGGCGACCGCCCGCTCCGGCCGAACGATCGTGCGCACGTTTCGAGCCGAGCGAAACCAGACAGTGCTTGTATTGCTTGACACCGGCCGAGTGACGGCAGGGCGGGTGGAAGATGTGCCAAGAGTTGAACACGCCATGGATGGCGCAATGTTGCTGGCCGAACTGGCAACCGGCCTCGGTGACAAGATGGGACTGCTGGCCTTTGACCGGACCGTGCACACAACACTTGAGCCATCAAACAGCCGGTCTCAGCGGTCAAGGGTAACCGAAGCGCTGTTCGACATTCAGCCTGCGTTGGCCGAAGCCGACTACCGGGCGGTGATGCAGCACGTGCTTGGGAGGTATCGGCGGCGAAGCCTCCTGATTTTGCTGACCGAACTGGGGGACGAAGAAGTAGACCAGTTCCTCCTGCCTTCGATCCCGCTGTTAGTTAGAACCCACCTCCTCGTGATCGCCGCGGTGCGAGACCCAGAGCTTGATCGGTGGGCTGTCGAGCCATCCGAAGGCGAGGAGGGTGCCTTTCTGCGAGCTGCCGCCATTTCCGAAATCAAAGCCAGGCAACGCACCGCAGCCAAACTGAAGGCCAAAGGCGCAATCGTGCTTGACCACCCACCAGAAACCTTCGCCGCCGCCCTCGGCGATGCCTACCTAGGAGCCAAAGCCACCGGCCGGTTGTAACACTGGGACCTGCTGGCGCAGGTCCGGCTTCGCCCATCCGGGTCAGGAGTTACCCGCTGGTCGCCGACGGCGACCACGCAAAACGGGGGTCTAAGGGGGCGGAGCCCCCTTACGAGGCGGGGGTTCCAGGGGGCAGAGGCTTCCCTTCGCCGGAGCCCCCTGGGCAGTCAGGTCCGGCTTTGCCGGTCCTGACTGAAACGGGCCGGCGCCGTGGAACTCTCCGAGTTCCGTGGCGCTCCAATATCCTCGGTCGAAAGGGTTTCCCTTTCGACCGACTACAGAGATTGAGCCGCCCTGAGGCCGCGGCCGGCGTGGAACTCGTTGATCTGGCCGCTGAAGCCCAATGCTTCTGCTCGGCGTCCAAACGCCACTATGTAGGCCACTGCAACTGCCTCAACCACCACGCCAATCGCCACTCGGGGCACTGTGGAAAGTCCGGGCGTTACGTAGGCCTCAATGATCCCAGCAATCACGAAGGCGATCATCAAGCCAAGGATCACAACGATTGACCGCCTGGCCTCTTCGGTGAACGCGGCACCTCTGGTCCGATCTCCGGGAGCGATCAGCGCCCACCCCATGCTCAAGCCGGCCGCGCCAGCCACCACAATGGCAGACATCTCCAGCAAACCGTGCGGGGCGATCAAGCCGAAGAACTTGGACTGTTCGCCAGCAACTATGAAGACCGCCCACGCCATTCCCAAATTCACGCCGTTGAACACCAGAACCGCGGCGGTGCCGATACCAAAGGACACACCAAGAGCGAAAGCCAAGAAAGAGACCTGGATGTTGTTTATCAGCACCGACGTAGCGAACTCAGCCGCAGGGGCAGAGCTGTAGTAGTCCTCGAATGCTTCGTCAACGTATGCCGCTCGCTGAGCCTCGGAGGCTGCCAGATCTAAGGCTCTGTCAGATGAACTCAACCACAGCGCCATAACAATGGCAGGCAGCAAGAGCAGCAGCGCGGCAACACCCAGAGCTCTCCTCATATGCCAAACCGCACCGGGAAAGCTAACGGCGAAGAAACGCCGGAGGCCGGCAACCGGGCTGGCTGTGCGCTGGTACAGAGCGGCGTTTGCCATGCCAATTGTGTGGTTGAGTTCGGCGGTGAGTGTTGGGTCTTGGTAGTGGCTTCTCACAAAGCTGAGCTGGCTCGACACGCGGCGATAGAGCGAGAGGAACTCATCGACTTGGGCGGGCCCCAACTCTTTCGGTTTGTCACGCACCAACCTGGTCAGCAAGGCCAGCCGGCTCCAGTGCGGTCGGTTGTAGACGATGTACCGATCTAAGTCCATGTATCTCTGTACGGTAGTTGGCGTGCTGGACGATCGTGGTGAGCCAATGACAGCGGCGCCCGCCGGCTCAGCCGCAATTGCCCCGCTGTCGGTTGCCGACGTTCCCCTGGTTCATGAGCCGATCGAGGGTCCAGACAGTCGCGGTCCAACTATCGGAAACCCCGATGTCGCTAGATCCCTGCACACAACCGCGGTGGTAACCCCAGAAGCCGTGCTGTTGGAATTTCGGGCAGCAGGCGTGGCCTCGCGCTTGCTGGCCAAGGTGATTGATCTTGGCGTCCAGCTGGTGATGCTGTTTGTGGTTTTCCTGCTAATGCTGCTCGTGTCCTTCGCCTCCACCGTTGCGTTGGTGCTGCTTGTTGTCGGCGTGTTCGCTATTCAGTTCGGGTATCCCATGATCGAGGCGGTGTGGGATGGGGCGACGGTTGGCAAAAAGGTCCTGGGGCTCAGGGTGATCACCCTGGAAGGGGGACCTGTCAAGTTCAGACACGCCGCCATTAGATCCCTTGTGTGGGTCCCCGAAGCGTTCATTCCTCCCGGAGGTATTACTGCGCTGACGGCTGCTTTGTTGACTCGCCGAAGTCAGCGGATCGGCGATCTTGCTGCTGGCACCGTTGTGATTCGGATTGATACCGCAAATGCAAACCCCACATTTTTTGCCCCAGCCCGTAACGCCGAAGAATTCAGTCAGCGCTTCGACGCCAGCCGCCTGGCCCCCGCCCAGTACGCGCTACTTCGCGAGTTCCTGCTGCGGGCCGACCAGCTCGACCGCAACGCCCGGCACAAAGTGGCAGCCCAACTAGCCGCCGGTGTTCAGCGCGCCACTGGTGTTGAGCGGCCCGTTTCGGTGGCAGTCGAGGGCTACGTCGTTGCCTCCATCTTTGCCTACCAACACCGTTTTGGCCCAACTGCCCCCCTGGCAACGTCAACGCACTCGAAGGCTTTCGCCTCTGCAACTCCCGGCCAAACACCCGCCGAGCGTTTTCGACAAGGGCCAAAGGCCGTCCCGGCAAACCATTCTTCGGGCCAAGCTCGCTAGTCTTTTGGGCCATGGCCCACTACCTCGACAATGCAGCAGGCACGCCAATGCATGCTTGCGCGGTTGAGGCCATGATGCCGTTGCTCACAACGCAGTACGGCAACCCGTCGGGTGCTCACCGCATGGCTAGAGCCGCAACCCAAGTGCTCGACGAGGCCCGCGAAGTGATGGCCGAATTGCTTGGCGCCAAACCGGGCGAGATCGTATTCACCAGCGGGGGAACCGAGGCAGACAACATTGCCGTTCAGGGCACCATCGGTTCTACTGGCGGAACTGCGGTGTGTTCAGCAGTTGAGCACAATGCGGTGTTGGATCCTGTGCTTCATCTTGGCGGCCTGGTGACCCCGGTCAACCCTCAAGGCCTCATCGACTTGGATGCTCTTGCCCAGTTGCTAACTGAGGCGCCAGAGCCCGTCTCGTTGGTTTCTGTGATGACTGTCAACAACGAAACTGGCGTGATCCAGCCGCTCGAACCGGTGGCAGAAGTGGTGGCAGAGCTGGCGCCAACCGCGGTGTTTCACACCGATGCCGTGCAGGCTCTTTGTTGGATTGACGTCGCCGCTCACGCCGCGTGCGCCGATCTGATTTCGGTCAGCGGCCACAAGTTTGGCGGCCCGAAAGGGGTTGGCGCGCTGGTGGTTCGGGGCGACGTGAAGCTGGCGGCAATGGCACTTGGCGGAGGTCAGGAGCGGGGCAGGCGCAACGGCACTCAGAACGTTGCTGGCATAGCAGCCATGGCCGCGGCCGCAGCTGTTACCGTTGCGGTTCGATCAGCAGAGGTGGCCCGCGTGGGCGCCCTTCGTGATCGGCTGGCCGACGGCATTCGCGATGCCCTTCCCGGTGTGCACGAGTCTGGCATTTCGGGCAACGAGCGGTCTGGCAAGATCCCAAATATCTGCCATCTCGCTTTTGAGGATGTGGAAAGCGAAGCCCTGTTGTTCCTTCTGGAGAGGGACGACATCTTCGCCTCGGCCGCCTCTTCCTGCTCCAGTGGAGCACAAGATCCAAGCCATGTGTTGGCTGCCATGGGTATGTCTCGCGAACTGGCAGGCGGCTCGCTTCGGTTGTCGCTTGGGCATCAAACCATAGAGGCTGATATAGACGCCGCACTGGCTGCGGTTCCCGCCGCGGTTAAGCGACTCAGATCCGCTGAGCGCCACTCCGGGTTTGGCCGATGAGTGAGGTTCTGGTTGCAATGTCTGGTGGGGTTGACTCTTCGGTTACCGCTGCCCTGCTGAAAGACCAAGGCCACAACGTCGTTGGGGTAACCCTGAAGCTGTGGGGCGGAGATTCAGACTCTGGCTGCTGCTCGGTTTCAGATGTTGATGACGCCAGGCGGGTTGCGCAACAACTTGGGATCGATCATCACGTCTTCAACTTCGGTGAAGATTTCGATCGTCACGTCGTTGAGCCCTACGTTGCGGCATATGACCAGGGAGAAACCCCAAACCCTTGCATAGAGTGCAACCGCCACATCAAATTCGACAAGCTGTTGCGAAGAGCAGACGTGCTTGGGTTCGACATGCTCGCAACCGGGCATCACGCCCGAGTTGTTGAACACCCAGACAAGACCTTCCGTATCGCAAGGGGGGAAGACATGGCGAAAGACCAGTCTTATGTGCTTCACATGCTTGACCAGGCTCAGCTCCGACGCCTAATGCTGCCCGTCGGCAACTTCACCAAGGGCCAGGTTCGAGAGTTGGCGACCGAATTGGGGCTGCGAACCGCGGCCAAGCCCGACAGCCAGGATGTTTGTTTCATTCACTCCGTTGGTGGCCGCAAACAGTTTCTTGGCGACAGGATCCCCCTGAACCCGGCAGCAATCGTGGATGGCACCGGCCGCCAGGTCGGATCGACCGAGGCCGTGCAATTGGTAACCATTGGCCAGCGCAAAGGCCTTGGCCTTGGTGGCAACGACCAGCGCCGCTTCGTTACCGACATAGATAGAGCAAACAACGTGATCACCGTTGGCTCACATGTTGACACCCTGACTGAGACGCTTGAAATAAAGGGCCTTCGGTGGGTGTCGCAACCCGTAGCCGATCAGCTGCACGTTCAGACGTCCGCCCATGGCCCGGCCAACCCGGCCAGCCTGAGCGGCACCACGGTGCAGTGGCACCAGCCGAGCCGCCGCATTGCTCCAGGTCAGTCGGTTGTGTTCTACCTGGGCGACGAGGTGGCAGGCGGCGCCACCGCGGCCTGATCAGCGGTGCCAACCAGAACGCTTCGACTGGGCGCGGACCAGGTGAGTCAGGCGGCCCAAATCCTCCTCGGAGGGGGAACCGTTGCCATCCCAACCGAGACGGTCTATGGCCTCGGCGCCGATGCTGCAAGTGATGCTGCTGTGCGCAAGGTGTTCGAGGCGAAAGGACGCCCACCGGGCCATCCACTGATAGTGCACTTGGCAAGCGCCGACCAGCTGACCCTGTGGGCGACGCCTACTGATCCGCGGGTTCAGGATCTGGCCGAGGCTTTCTGGCCGGGGCCGCTAACCCTGATCCTCCCCCGAACAGACCGGGTCACCAGCCTGGCGGTTGGCGGAAGGGCAACCGTTGGGATTCGCGTGCCCTCGCACCCTGTAGCTTCAGCGATATTGGAGGCGTTCGGAGGTGGTTTGGCCGCCCCTTCTGCGAACCGTTTCGGCCATGTGAGCCCAACTACCGCCGAGCACGTTCTGGCCGATCTGGACGGCCGGATAGACGCAGTGGTAGATGGCGGGTCAACCACACTTGGGATCGAGTCCACGATTCTTGAACTGGCAGGTGGCGACCCAACTTTGCTTCGCCCGGGCGGTGTCTCGACCTCAGAGATCGAGGCGGTCCTTGGGGCCCCGGTGGTCGACGGCAGCTCAACCGAATCAAGAGCGGCGGGAATGCTGCCTTCGCACTACGCGCCCCGGGCTGAGGTTGAGATTGTCTCGTCGGTTGATCCCGGAAGGCTTCGGCCAGACGTTGCCGTCGTTGGCCCCGTTTCGGTTCAGCACAGCCTCAGTTGGTGGTTGCCCGAGGACGCCACCGGTTACGCCGAGGGGCTGTACCGCGCCTTCCGGGCAGCCGATGCCTCCGGGGCCCAGCTAATCCTGGTGGTTCCTCCGGAACGGGGCGATCTGCTTGACGCAGTGATGGACCGGCTCACGAAGGCCAGCACGACTAGCAGCCAGCCACAGTCAGATCTACGCTTCAAGCCATGAGCTCTGCTGAGACAAAGAGTGCTGAACCCAGAAGTCCCGAACCCGAGAGTGCCTATCCGCCGATGGGAGACGTCGAGCCTTTTGGCTTCGAGCGGTCGCCCGATGCCGAGCGGGCCCATCGCAAAAAGATGTGCGCAATCGGCTACAGGATATTCGGCGCGCTGCGATGGGGTCAGTTCGGCGATGGCCACATAAGCGCCCGCGACCCAGAATTCCCCGATCACTTCTGGCTTCTCGAATGGGGCGTTCCGTTCAAGGAGGCAACCGTTAACAACCTGGTGCTGGTTGCCCCAGACGGAACGGTGGCCGAAGGCAAGGCCGGGTCCCCTGGGGGAATGGTGAACACCGCTGGTTACAACATCCACTTCCCGGTCCATCAGGCCAGGCCCGACGTGGTTAGTGCCGCCCACACCCACACTGGCTTCGGCACTCCGTGGTCGGCCAACGTGCAGCCGTTTCGGGCGCTCAGTCAGGAATCGACAGCGTTCGTGTTCGACCAGGCTCTCTTCGACGACGAAGAGATTGAGGTGCTCACTGTTGCCGGGGGGCGTCGGATTGCGGCAACCGTCGGTGCCAACAAACTCTGTATTCTCAGGAACCACGGCTTGATCACCGTTGGTCAGAGCGTGGAGGAATGTGTTGGCTGGTTCGTGATGGCAGAGCGGGTGGCTGAGGTTCACGTGAAGGCCCCGAACGGCATCGCCATCTCGGACGAGGCGGCGAAGGTGGCCGCCTCAACCATGGCTAACCACGAGGTTGGGTGGCGCGTTTTTCAGTGGCTGGCAAGGGATCTTGTGCCAGACACCAGCGTGGTGTTTGCCTAACCGGCAAGCAGCTGCGTCAACCGATCTTGATGCCGCGGATCCTGGCTTCGTGGAGCAGGCGCCCTGGCAGGGTTGGGGTGAACATGATGCGGCTGGTTGGAAAGGTCTGAACGGTTTTTCTGGCCCGCAGCGCCAAGGGAGTCTTGTCTTTCAGCTCAACCAGCAACGCCAAGCCCTGCGCCCCACCGGTCAAGTCCAGGATCTCGCCCTTGTCAAGCGGGGCAGGGCCGAGGGCGGTGAGTTCTGACCGACGGACCAGGAACGACTCGGCCAGAGACCAGTAGTCGTGGATCACGAAACCGGCAGGAACGAACACGATCCACCGGCGAGCCAGCTGGTGAAGAGACAGCCCTCCCCGCCACAGAACCAGCAGTCCGACTGCCAACATCGGGAGGCCAATGAGGTAGTTGCCCCCGGCCACCAGAATTGCCCCACCAGCCAGGCCGAAGAACATGAGGAACCACGCCAATTGGATTGGCCCAAGCAGCAACGCGGCAGGTGGTCTTAGGGCCATCCGCCGCTCTGGCCCGTATGAGGACCCGTTGACCATTGGGTCACCTGTCAGCGGATGCATCACCAAAAGAAGCACAACCAGAGTGGCGGCAATTGCGCCAGCTGCGGCCGCGGTGAACACCCCGGCCCAAATGGATGCCCATATAGAGGCTGCCAGCGCAGAGGGTGCAAGCAGGCGCACCACA
Organism: Acidimicrobiia bacterium; assembly: GCA_003231975.1. Lineage (GTDB taxonomy): Bacteria > Actinomycetota > Acidimicrobiia > Acidimicrobiales > SZUA-35 > SZUA-35. The sequence goes on along the minus strand of QIKW01000124.1, from coordinate 8,839 downwards.
GTGAGGCTGACCGTCGAAGGTGCAAGCAGCGCAACCAGCCCAACGAACCAACCCGCCCACAACCCGGCCTCGGCTGTAATTGACACTGCCCCTTCGGCAGCCGCGAGGGTGTCGGCAAAGCCCAACCCGGCAATCAGTGGCAGAGCAAACCACAGCGCCCGTAGCGGCCAGAGACCAATCGAATAAAAGGGAATGCGATCCAGAAGCCACATTTGCTGTCCATTGTGCCGCAGTTCGCCACCATGCCGGGGCCGTTTCGAGCGAGCAGTCATACCGCGTCGGTAACCTCGCCTGTGTGACCAAGGAAGCCACCGATCCAATAACACGCATTGCAGAACTGCGGGGCCAGATCGCCCATCACAACCTGGCCTACCACCAGCAGGACAAGCCGGAAATCCCTGATGCCGAATACGACCTTTTGGTTCGTGAACTCACGGCTCTGGAGGAAGCGCATCCCGAGCTGGCAGTGCCGGATTCGCCAACCGGCCAGGTTGGGGCGCCACCATCGGCAACGTTTGCACCAGTTCAGCACTCTGTACCGATGCAGAGCCTCGACAACTCGTTTGACAACGACGAGCTGACTGCCTGGACGGGCCGGGTTGCTAGGGGTCTTGAAGTAGACGAAGGTACGGCCATTGGCTACATGTGCGAGCTGAAAATCGACGGGATTGCACTCTCTTTGCGTTATGAAAACGGTCGCCTTGTTCAGGGCGCCACCAGAGGAAATGGTCGGGTTGGGGAAGACATCACCGCCAACATCCGAACAGTTTCGGTGATCCCGCAGCAACTGCCTGCTGGCGCGCCCGAGGTGGTTGAGGTAAGAGGCGAGGTCTACCTTCCCGTTGCCAAGTTCAACGCCCTCAACGAAGCTCAGGAAGCGGCGGGGCTGCCTCGCTACGCCAACCCTCGCAACACCGCAGCCGGCAGCTTGCGCCAAAAGGATCCCACAATCACAGCTAGCCGTGGGCTGGCGTTTTGGGCCTACCAGCTTGGCCAGGTAACCGGAGGGCCCAAACTGAACACCCACGAGGAAGCGCTCAACTGGCTTGAAAGGTTGGGCCTGCCGGTCAACCCTGAAAGGCGTCGCGTTCAGAGCATCCCGGAAATGATTGATTTCACCACGCAGTGGCACGAACGGCGCCACGACCTCGACTACGAGATCGACGGCGCCGTCATCAAAGTCGACTCGCTGGCTCAGCAGCGTCAGCTCGGCTCAACCTCGCGGGCGCCTCGCTGGGCCATGGCATACAAACTGCCGCCAGAAGAACGAACCACAAAGTTGCTCGACATTCACGTGTCGATCGGCCGCACCGGGAAGGCCACCCCGTTCGCGGTTCTGGAACCAATCTTTGTTGGTGGCTCGACGGTTCAGATCGCAACCCTGCACAACGACGACCAGGTCAGAATCAAAGATGTCCGCCCCGGCGACACCGTGATTGTCCGCAAGGCGGGCGATGTGATTCCCGAGGTTCTCGGCCCGGTGCTGGCAGAACGGCCCGAGGGGCTTGCCCCGTGGGAGTTCCCAACCCATTGCCCCAGTTGCTCCCAGCCTCTTGAGCGGCCACCAGATGAGGCGCACACCTTTTGCGTGAACCCAGTTTGCCCGTCTCGGCAACAGTCTCAGATCGAGTATTTCGCGGGCCGAGGGGCCATGGACATCGAGGGAATGGGCGAGATGGTGGTTGCCAGGTTCATCCAGGAAGAGTTGATTACAGACGTCGGAGACATTTACTCGATCGACTGGGACAAGGTTGGCCAGCTGGATCGCTTTGGCGAAACAACGGTTCAGAATTTGCGGGCCGCGGTTGATGCGTCCCGGCAGAGGCCCCTCGCCAGCCTGCTCATTGGCCTCGGAATCCGCCATTTTGGGCCCTCCGGTGCCGAGCTGCTTGCCTCGCACTTCGGCAACCTCGACGCGATCGCAGCGGCTTCGGCCGACGAGATTGCCGCCATCGACGGGGTAGGGCCCGTTATCGCCCAGAGCGTTGCCGACTACTTCGCTTCTGGCTCGGCCCAAGACTTGGTCAAGAAGTTCAAGAAGGGCGAACTTAACCTGCAAGGACCCAAAAAGGCCGACGTGCCGCAGGTTCTGGCGGGCTTGGCAATCGTGGTTACCGGCACCCTCGAGGGCTTCAGCCGAGACTCGGCTGCTGAAGCAATAAAGAGTCGGGGCGGCAAGAATCCGGGCTCGGTTTCGAAGAAAACCGCAGCGGTTGTTATCGGGGAGAACCCTGGCGCGTCAAAGCTGGGCAAGGCCGAAGATCTTGAGGTGCCGATGATCGACGAGGCAGCCTTTGTTCGCCTGTTGCAAACCGGCGAGATTGAAACCGGCGAAGCCGAAAGAGATCGACAGTAGTGTGAGCGGGATGGCCCCCAGCTTGACCGCCGCCCAGTTCAACCAGCGAGACAACCTGCCCGATTGGAGGGTCCTGCTTGGGCGAATCGAAGCCATGTTCCTGGCGGGCTCCTTCGAGCAGGCCGCTGGCTTCGCTAAGCAGGTTGCCAAGGCTGCTGAGTCGGCCAAACACCATCCCGACATCAACGTTCGTTATCCAGATGTTGTTCATGTTGTGCTCACAACTCACTCCAGCGGGGGGCTGACCGAGGCAGATGCCAGCTTGGCGGCAACAATTTCAGAGATCGCATCTTCAGCAGGCTTTGCATCGAAGCCTCTGGGCACCCAGCTCGTTGAGATTGGAATCGACGCACTCGACATAGACGCCGTCCGCCCGTTCTGGCAAGCAGTGCTTGGCTATGTGGGCGAACCCCCAGATACCGAAGGCGGCCAGGTAGACACCCTGGTCGACCCGCTGAGGATTGGCCCCGGCGTCTGGTTTCAACAGATGGACGCACCGCGGCCGCAGCGCAACCGGATCCACCTTGACATTACGGCCCCAAACGACGTTGCCGAGGCCAGAGTCAAAGCGGCTTTGGCGGCTGGCGGCACGCTGGTTTCTGACAAAAGGGCCCGGGCCTTCTGGGTGCTGGCCGACCCCGAAGGAAACGAGGCGTGCGTGTGCACCTGGCAAGACCGCGGCTGATTCTGGATCAGATCCGGTAGTGAGAGATCTGCACTTCTGTGCCGTAGTCGGCGAAGTCGCCGTCGGCCCTTGCCTGGCGAAAGTCGCCCCAGTTGATTGAGCGGTACCGGGGAGGCCCGTCTACCCCAGGCAGGGGAGCGTAGTTGGTGGCGTAGGAGGGGTTGAAGAAATAGGGGAGTGAGTAGCGCTCGCGTGATCCCGCAGGCAATACCCGATGCAGCGCCGCCTGATACCGATCATTTGACCAAACCTGGGCCATGTCGCCGGTGTTCACAACCAACGCCCCCTCAATTGGCTCAACGTCAATCCACTGGTCAATATGGTGCACCTGCAAACCACCGACGTTGTCTTGGAGCAGCAGCGTGAGGGCACCCGAGTCGCTGTGTTCGTGCAGGGCCATGTCGCCCAAGGCGGCAACAGTTGCGGCTTCGTCGTCGCTGAGAAGTTCGTCCAGGGGGTAGTGGTTCAGCCTGATGAAACTTGTGTGGTGGCGGTCGAAGTGCTGATTTAGTGAGTCGGCGGGCTGGCCCAAGCCAAGGGCGAAGGCTTGCAGCAGGCGCAGGGCTACGGTCTCAAGAGCAGACAAGTAGGCAGTCATTGTTTCGCGGAAACCCGGCAGACCGGCTGGCCACTGGTTGCAGCCATCCACCGGAGCGAAGTTGCGAGGGTGGTCGTGAGGCAGCTCGGGGTAGGGCACGTGGGCGAAGTCGAATACTTCCTTTAGGTCTCGGGCGTTCTTGGTCAGTTCACGGTCGTAGTAGCCGCGGCTGTTGTCCTTGGTGCGCAGAATCGCCAGCTTGGCCTGCCGGTCCATATTGAAGAATCGCTGGGTCTGCTGCCACACGTCTTCAATCAGCTCTGGGTCGATCCCGTGGTTAACGATCTGGAAGAAACCGGGATCTGTGGCGGCCGCCGCAACCTGGTTGACTGCGGTTCGCCCCTGGTTTTCAGACTGGGCCCGGAATGTTGCCAGGTCGATGATCGGGACTGAGGTCACCACCACGTTGTAGCGGCTCCAAGTCAGACCGGGGCGCTAGTCAGAAGTCGAACGGGTCGGGCCTTCTGATCGTGCGACAGCTTTCTGGACCGTCCTCAACCCGATAGATGCAAGCCGAGACCTCGTTGGCCGTTGGCCTGAGAATTCGCCCGAACGGGCAGTCTGGCTCTGGGCCCCATGTGACCTGGCCCTGGGAGCCAGCAGCGCTAAGCACCTTGTTTTCGAAGTCGGAGTAGACGTTTGTGTCCTCGGGCGGGATCGCAACGCCATTGATGGTTAACAAGGCCCCAAAACCTGGGATCAGGTCAACCCCGACGGGCTCACTGCATGCAGAACCGGCGCCTGCTCTTGGAAACCACTCTTGCAAGGGGTTGAGGTTTAGTTGCTCAGCCTCAGCGTTCGGGTCGTCTGCTCGTTCGCCGCCTCCATCCACCGGGCTGCCGCTGAACGCCACGTTGGTGGGGCCCGTGTCGCCCGAGTAAACGATGGCAACCCCAAGCGAGGCGAAAGCAAGCACAACGACTAATGCGATCACGATTCGTTGGCGGAAGGTTGATCTCACAGCCAGATTGTGCCCCGAAGCTCAGCAGTTTCGGCGCCGCCCTTCCGGGGACGGACCTGAAGATGCTCTGGCCGGAGTTATCCCCTACTCTGACCGTCATGCTGGCTCCAATCAGGGTTGTGATTGTTGAGGACCATGAAATGGTTCGTGAGAGCTTCGAGTTGATCCTCCAGGCTGCTCCCGACCTCGATGTGGTTGGAACGGCCGAGACGTTGGCAGCAGGGAAGAAACTGATAAGCGAAACAGATCCCGACGTTGCCATCTGCGACTTTGTCCTTCCCGACGGGTCCGGGGCCCAGATCGCTGAGGCGGTCTGGAAGGCGGGTCAGCACACCAGGGTGCTGATAATCACTGGCGCCGATGATCGGCAGGCCGTCGAGGCTGCCGTGGCGGCAGGCTGCGCTGGCTTCGTGAGCAAGGGGCGAAGCCTTGGTGACCTGCTGAATGCCATCCGTGCGGTGGCGGGTGGGGCTGCTGTGTTTCCGGCACATCTGCTTTCAACTGTCAGCCAGACCGACGAGGAAGCCAAGCAAAAGAAACAGACCATCTTGACAAGGCGAGAGTTGGAGATCCTTCGAAACCTTGGTCAGGCGAGGAATGCCGAAGACATCGCCGAAGAGCTCTTCCTTTCCGTTCACACCGTTCGAAACCACATTCGAGCTGTTCTCACCAAGCTCAAAGCGCGGTCTCAGCTGGAAGCACTGGTTATCGCTATTCGGACCGGTCTGGTAACCATCGAGGCTGATCGCGAGCTTGACTCTGAAATTGGCTTCGAACCCGAGACCGATGCCGACCTCAAACCCGAAGCGGATTCCTAGGTGTTCCTTTTGGTTGAGGGTGCCCCGGACGGCTTGTTGGCCTCGGTAACCTTTCAGGGTGTCTGCCCAGCAGTCTGAAACTCAGCTTCTTGGCAACCGGTACCGCTTGCTCTCCCTGATCGGGTCTGGTTCTTCGGCCACGGTCTTTCGGGCTGAAGACTTAACCTTGAGGCGGGAGGTTGCGGTGAAGCTGCTGCATCCGGCCTTAGCCACAGATGGCCCGTTCCGGCGCCGCTTTGAGAGCGAGGCTCGCCACGCCGCATCGCTGAATCATCCGAATCTTCTTGCCATCTACGATTGGGACGACAGTTCGAGGGTGTACATAGTTACTGAACTGCTGGCAGGCGGTTCTCTTCGACAGGTTCTCGACAGCGGCCAGACGCTAAGCCCGTCGCAAGCGCTGCTAGTTGGGCTTGAGGCCGCCCGAGGCTTGGCCCATGCCCACCAAGAGGGTTTTGTTCACCGAGACATCAAGCCTGCCAATCTGATGTTCGCAGCGGGGGGTCGCCTCAGCATCGCCGACTTTGGAATCGCCAGGGCCGTTGCCGAGGCATCATGGACCGAACCCGACGGCGCCCTGATCGGCACGGCTCGCTACGCGGCCCCCGAGCAAGCGCTGGGTCGGGGCGTCGACGGCAAGGCCGACGTGTACGCCCTTGCGCTCACGCTGATCGAAGCAGCCTCCGGGGAGGTTCCCCTGGTTGGATCCAGCCCGCTCGCCACCATGGTTCTGCGCCAGGACACCGACGTCGAGGTCCCCTCTTCTCTTGGTCCGCTTCAGTCCGTGTTTTCGCGGGCAGGCAGTTCAGACCCAACTAAAAGGCCGTCTGCGGCAGAGTTCATTTCTCTCCTCGAAGAAGCCGCCGCTGAGTTGCCAAAGCCGGATCCCATCGCTCTGGTTGGCCTGCCAAGTGGAGCTGAGGTTGGTGAGGGCAGCCAAGAGGTTGAAGCTGCCATGGTAAGTACCCGAGCGGTTGTGCATTCGTCTGTCGACCCAACAACGCCGATGGAGAGGCCAGAGCCGGTAGAGGTCAAGCCTTCAACAACCGTTCCGGCGGCAACCGTAGAACCCGCTGTGACTGCTGGCGAGCCGCGCCGAAGGCGTCGGTGGCCATACGTTCTTGTGATGCTTATTGCCGTACTAGGTGGGGCGGCGGCGGTGGCGTACCAGGCCGGAACCTTTGATGATCTCGTGACCGAGCCCGAACCGGTTGTGATCACTTATCCGCTTGGCACCTACGTTGGTGGCGACATCAGCGCAGCCGAACGCGAGATCCAGCTCAACAACTGGACAACGTCAATCACCACCACCAGAAGCGACGGCTCAGTGCAGGGCGAAGTGCTTACCCAGTCGCCTGCGCCTGGCGTGCAGCTTGAAGAGGGCGGCGTTGTCAGCCTGGTGGTTTCTGAAGGGGTGCTGCTGCATGCGGTCCCGCTTCTTGTTGGCCTCAGCCGGGAAGAGGCCGAGCTTGCACTTTCAGCCGTTGACCTCGCGGTTGGTGCCATCCTTCGCACGTTCAGCGAGGAAGTGGTGGAAGGAGAGGTTCTTGAGGCATCCATTGTGCCGGGAACCGAAGTGGAGACGGGGGGAGCGGTTGACCTCACCCTCAGTGCGGGGCCAGAGCCCCGAGTGTTGCCGCAGTTGGTGGGTCGGACCCGAGCTGAAGCCGAGGCCCAACTCCTTGCGCTTGGCCTTGTCGCTGTGGTTACCGATGCGTTTTCAGACACCGTTGCCGAGGGCCTCGTTGTGTCGTCGGAGCCACCGGCAGAGGCCACGGTTGAGCGAGGCACCGAAGTGGCGGTTGTGATCTCGAAGGGCCTCCCGTTTGTCCAAGTGCCAGACGTTGTTGGAATGTCGGCGGCCGACGCGGCCGACGCCTTGGCGACAGCTGGCCTGGTGGTTACCGATACCAACGGACCTCCAAACAAGGACGTTTTGGGTACGGATCCGCCGGCGGGCGAGTCGGTGAGGCAAGGAACCGGCGTTGTGATCTTCACCCGCCGGTAGCAGCACGGCTTAACAAGCGGGGGCCACAGAAAAGTCCTGCAACATCGCACTAGCGCCCCAATTAGATCCCACTGGCGTCACGTTCGCGTCACGTTCATATGTATGAACGCTCAGGCCTCGACAGCTAGCAGTTCTTGGCGTACGTTCGCCTTGGCTCGACGGGTATCGAGCCTTTGGAGGGAAAGGTGGGGCATCGATGCGGACACTGCTCATCGACAATTATGACTCGTTCACGTTCAATCTCTATCAGCTGATAAGTGAGGTCACCGGCATTCCGCCCCTGGTTGTTCGCAACGATGAGGCAACCTGGGAAGAAGTGCAGGCGCTGGATTTTGACAACATCGTTATCTCGCCCGGGCCGGGCAGGCCCGAGACCGAGCGAGATTTTGGCATCTGCTCGCAGGCCATCCTCGAAGCCGAGGTGCCGGTGCTTGGGGTTTGCCTTGGCCATCAAGGGATCGGTCATGCCTTTGGCGGCACGGTCGACTACGCCGCCGAGGTTATGCACGGTCGACCAAGCGAGGTGTTCCACGATGGTGAGGGCCTGCTTGAAGGCATCCCGTCACCCTTTGTTGCGATCCGCTACCACTCGCTACACGTACCCGACCTGCCAGACGAGTTGGAGCCCCTGGCCTGGACCGACGACGGAATCCTGATGGCTGTTCGCCATCGAACGCGCCCGATCTATGGCGTGCAGTATCACCCCGAGTCGATTTGCACCGAATACGGCCACCGGCTTATCGCCAACTTCTGCAACGTGGTCGAAAACTGGAAGCTCCAGTCTCCCGCCGCTCAGGCCAGGGAACCACAGCCGCCTACTCCCGTGCTGATTGACCTAAGTGACTCCGACCTCAGCCGGGCAGAAATTCATGGCCGCCCGCTTGAGGTGTTCTTCCGACGCATTCCCTTTCCGATTGATGCCGAGCGGGCCTTTGTCAACCTCTACGCCGATTCCCAACCCGCCTTCTGGCTTGACTCCGCCCTTGTCCGGGGGTTCTCGCGTTTCTCCTACATGGGAGACGCCACCGGCCCCCATGCCGAGTTCGTCTCATATGACGTCAACGAAGGGCGGGTAACCGTCACCCACGGTGACAAGATCGAAACCCACGACGAATCGATCTTTGACTACCTCGATCGCATGCTGCGCGAGCGTCAGGTCAGAACAGAGGGCCTTCCGTTCGATTTCAACGGAGGCTACGCGGGCTACCTGGGATATGAGTTGAAAGCAGATTGCGGGGCCCGGGCGGCGTACAAGTCGCCGACCCCTGATGCCGAGTTCGTCTTCGCCGACAGGCTGCTTGCTTTTGACCATGAAGAGGAAGTTTCGTACCTGGTTTGTGTCGATAATGTCGACAACGCCGACCGGGCTAAACAATGGCTAGACCAGACCTATGACCAGATCGTGGATCTTCC
>QIKW01000265.1 GCA_003231975.1 Acidimicrobiia bacterium | reverse complement strand
GTTTAGTTAGTCGGTCAGTCAACCAATCAATGATCTAGGGTTCAGAACGTGAGTCGTCCGTCACTGAGCTAAGTGATGGGAATAGCTGAGGCCCGTCGATGTCGAGCGAACGAACAGCCCCCGAATCCTCTCATCATGCGGCTCAAACTGGTTCGCGGTCCCTCGCCGCGGTGGCTCGGGCGGGATAGCGCTTGTCGGCGCTGGCTTGCTGTTGCTGGCTGGCCTGTTTTGGATCGGCCAGCCAGATCCATCTGACCAACAGCTGAGATCGATCCTGGAGAGCAATCGCGAGTCGGCCGATCGCCTGGCGGCCGACTTGGTGGCCAGCTCCCCGGTAGCAGTGAGGTTCCAGATAAGCGACCTTGACCGAGACGCTCAGATCTTGGCACGGGGCCTTGGAGCATCCACGATTCTCGTCAGAGACGACACGGTTTGGTTCCAATTCCGCACCGACACTGGGCTCCCGATTGTCAGAGTGTCAGAACCCACCAAGTCTCTCGTCCGGACCAACGGCCAGTCCATCCGAGATTCTTCCTGCACCACCGATGAAAGCTTCGACTTCGACCCAGAAGGCCAGTTCTGGCTGGTCTGCCGCGTTATCGACGACGCCTGGTCTATCTGTCTCGATCGCAGGGACTAAGCAGTTGCTCGCTGGTTCGACCGGGCGCACTTGGCTCACCATTTGGGGTGAGCGCTACAGTCTTGATCTTGTCTGATTCGCCAGAGTCTCCGGTTTTCCCGCTACGCGACATGCTGGGTTTCAGCATCGAGCACGGGCAGGGAGTTGGGGCCACCGAGCTGGTGGTTGACGAGCGGCACATGAACCCGAATGGCGTGGTGCACGGGGCCGTGCCATACGCGATGGTAGACACCGCCATGGGAGCGGCGACGATGAGCGTGCTTGAAGATGGGCTGCTGTGCGCCACCATTGAGATTCACGTTCGGTATTTGCGGCCATGTGCTGGCGGCACACTTCGAGCCAAGGCCACCGTTCGCAAAGCAGGGCGCCGAATAGTGCATCTCGATGCAACCGTTGTCGACGCGGACGGAACCGAGGTAGTGGCGGCCTCAGGAACCTTCGCCGTGATCCGGCCGCGTTAGTGGACGGGCTGACTCGCTTTGGCTGGACAGCCGTCCGTTTCGTGCAGGGCTCCGAGCATGCCACCATCGCTGCAGCCCAGGATGTTGCGGTCACAGAAGTCCCGATTGAGCCGGGGCCAGCCGACGATGTGCTGTGTGTCGACCGTCAGGTAGAAGGTGACCGAGGCTGGGATGCACGGTGGCGGTCGCCGCCAGCGGGCGGTAGTTCGTCGAAGACCTTGATGCACGGCCAAAGCCCCTTGACCCGTGTGACATCGAATGACCACGATCGAATTGCCGTCCTTGGTACACTTAAGCGGCGGCAAGTCGGACACCACCGTTTTGTGCACCTGCCGAACCGAGGTTCGCTCTACTCAAGAGGGGGGCGGGCCGATAGGACTGTCACAGGGTGTAGTTATGGTGGAAAACGCCGAAAGGAGAAGTCCAAATGCGAACCGGAGTCGAGTTTCAACTGATCACAGATGAACAGCAATGGGCGATCTTCGACAGCGCGGCGCGCCGCTTGCTCCATGTCGCAGGCGCGGAGTTCGCTGACCGGTGGGACACCGGAGAATATGCCGGTAGCGATGAGCCTGGTGTCATGCAGGTTGCGATCCTGCGACCTGATGGCTGGCCGCACGCCAGCTGACGCCTTCAAGGCCTTTCGCGAGCCGATTCAGCGGGCGGTCGCGTGCTTTGCTCACACGCGTGTCTCCGGCAACGTCTTGGCTCCGGGTAGAAGAGGTGTCCTCACGCTCAACAGCGGCGAGCCGCTGACTATCAAGTCGCGCGCCACGACGATTGAAATCACCTGCTCGATTAGCTACGAGATCAGAAAGACGAACCTCTCGGGCCTCGGTCCGTGGAAGGTCTCGACGCTGGGGTACATCCACACTGTGCTTCTGAATGGCGACCTGGCCGTCGAGTTTCACTGGCATCCAGAAGATGGATCGAACGTCTGGTATCCACATGTTCACCCTCGCCTCGCAGGGCCGGGACGAGACCGAGGAGGAATGCATATCCCGTCCGGCAGAGTTCTCGTTGAGGACGTTTTGATATTCGCGCAGGAGCGTGGAGCGATCCCACTGAAGGACGATTGGGAGGGCATCGTCGGCGACATCAAGTCGAGGGTGGCAGTCTCTGCGTCCTGGGGCGCTCCCACCTCAATGATCCACAAGCCTGACCCCGGAGACGAAGCTTCATCTTGATCAAGCTGACGAGATTGGCAGCGTTCTGCGGTGGACGCCCGACGTGAGGCTGGAAGCTTGGGGTGGCGCGCGGCGCGGCCGACAATACGAGTAGACGGGGCCCGCCGATCGCTTCTCGGGGCTGGTTCAAGGGGATGCTCCGGGGTTCCGGCCTATCCAATATTTGGGCTGCTCCACGACCATTGTGACGGAGTGTTCGATGTTTGACGTGTAATTGTTGACTTCGATCGACCAGTTGTGCATACTTCTGGTGTAGAACACAAACACACTTCAGAAGAAGCGATGACTTTGACGCCGCCGAAACAGTTCTTGGATAGCAACAGTCGCAATAACGACCCGTGGGATCACGACGCAGTGTGCTGGATGCTCGAACAGCTTGGTCCGGACACTGAGTGGAGCTACCACAACTTGTTTGAATGTGGTCGCCGGCAGGCAAGCCGTTTGAGGTCTGATCTCGATCGCGTCGTAGATGCAGCGCATGTCTGTGGCCGACTCGGGGTTGAGCAGCTCACCGACCTCTTCGACCAGAAGCGAGGTAAGACCGTCGTTCGGCTGCGACGAACAGACCCCGACGCTCCCGAGTACCCCGCGTATTATGACGGCAGTGCTGCTGCTCAAGAGCAGCACATGGCGACAGATGCTGAAGATCGACAGGCGGCCGTTCGACTAATCGGCTTACTGGCGGCGTATGAAGCGGAGCTGGTCGAATCTGGCAAGAGCCGCAACACGGTCCATACCTATGTTGATCGGGCAGAGCGTTTCCTTCGACGTGTCGCCGGATGATCAATTGACCTGACCGAGCAAACCGAGTTTTCGTGCATTGTTCTCAGCGCGGTTCGCCGAGAGTTGGTAGGCGGAAATCGGGAGTACTCCTACGCAGGACTGGAGAAAAGACAGAGAATGAGAACCACTGAGTTTCCCTGCCCATCAAAGCGGCCAGCATTCACGGGGGATTCATCGCCCTCAGCCGCTCACTGTCGATGACCTTGCCACCTTGACATAGGGGAGCATAGGTGTCGCTGAGAATGGTGGTGATCCCTCAACGCAACTATGCCCGTACGCCTTGCGGGGCCGATCCGAAGAACGCGAACAGCCCCCTCAACAGTGAGTAGATCGCGACCAGGCGAAGAAGAAAACGAACCCACACTTCTCCTGCGCGCCACCCTGGCATTGTGGGGCAGATTGTCCGCTGACGATGGACAATCAACGGCCCACGCGCGGACTACTCTCCTTGTGGGGGGCTTCCCTCGTTGGCACTTCGCTCGGCGTAGGTGGCGCCGGTGTCATACGGATCTGCGAGGAAACCTCATGGATGAAGAACAGTCTGAAGCGGCAGTGCTGGACGGGTTCTCGTCGTTCGATCCCAGCCTTCATTCCCATGAGGTCGCCGAAGACGACCAGCTGCTTCTGTTCCCCGAATTCATGTATGGAGACAAAGCGGTGTACCGGCCAACCGTGATCCAATTGGCGAAGCAGCTCAGTAACGAGGGTCTCAACGTACGCTACGCCTTCCCGCCCGAGCGGCGCACGTCGCTGCATCTCAATTCCGCAGGCGAGGTAGCGCAGCAGCTTGCTATCGGCGCCGCCAGCGGAGTACCTCTCTTCTTGCTCGGACAGTTCCTGGCTCGACGTCGCGAGGGCGAAGTGACCGTAAAAGTGACCCGGGCCAGGAAGGTACGAGGGCGACGGATGTGGGACGCCGAGATCGTAGAGTTGTCCGGGACGGTCGAAGACGTGAGCCAGGCCCTTCAATCACTGCCAATGCATGACGCTCCGGATGAGTAGCTGGCGTCGGCCGACGGGACTGTCCAAACTTGAAGAAGCGAGAAGTACAACCTCCTCCGGCCGTCTTGCCCATGATGCTGGGGACCCGACGGCCGAGACGTATTTTCGCCAAGCGGTCGAGCTGTACTGGTCGGCCATGAACTGGCTCGAAGACGATGATGGCTTCGATGTGGCCCACGACGAGATCCACGAGGTTGGCAGGCTTTTGCGTGGGAGTTTTGAGGCGGGCTGCAGCCTTGGGCCTCGAGAAGATGGTTCTTTCGCCCACACCTGTCCCGTCTTTCTGAGTCACAAGCGATTCGGGATGTCGCCAGGTTTCACCGGCGATGCGGTCTGTTCGATTTGCTACCAGGACGCTTCGGAGTGTGTGCACGTTCCCGGTGACATCTACGAGGTCGTCGCCCGCAGCGATCCCTGGTGCAACGTCTGTGGTGAGCGGGCTTGCGCGAGTCACGCCCTCGGGGCGACCTACAAGGCGGAGGCTGGGATGGTCGTCACCAAGGCTGCGCTGCACGAAGTGTCAATCGTTGACCGTCCGGCTCAGCCGGATGCACGCATCCGAGAGATCCTGATCAACGACGCCGACATCGAAGCATCACTTGGGCCACTGCCAGCTGGCGCCTTTTTGAAGTGTGATAAGTGCCTCGGTCCATGCACCGGCTTCGACCGCGTCGAAGAACAGTAGGAGCAGCCAACGCAGATCGCTGCAATCACGGGGCTGAGCAGGAGCCATAAGGTCCATGACTAAGGATGTGGGGGGTGCGTTGCGGTGTTTCGGTATCGTTGAAGGGATCTGGCTGATTGGCTCTGAGGGTGCCTGTCGTACTAGCGGGTTGGCTTTTTCTTGAGTTGCGTGCTGGCCGGATTTCTTACTCGATCTCGATGAAGAACAGCACATGGAAAGCGGCGTAGCGTGACGGTATCGACGGAGAAGAACTCAGTCGCGCCCAAGGCATGGGCTTGGCTGGCGATGAATTCGCTCGACGAGGGACCAGCGACTGCTTCGTACCGATCCTTCCGGGACGAATGAACTGTCCCGGAAGGGTCGGGGCTGGAACTCCATTCGCCCTGCCGACGGCCTGCGCGATACTGGACGGATGCATCCAGCTTTCCAAGACATCGAGGAGATGACCGTTGACGACGTAGCTGGCGTGATGTTGGTCCGAATGTGTGACGGGGTTGTACACACTAAACGGCTTCCGTTCGGTGACCGGGATCCGATCGCTCGATCGACGTATCGGCCTGCGGACTCGACTCTCAAGCTGCAGCTGACCTCTGGTCGCGTCCATCTCTAGAGGTCGACAGTGGTCAATCAACGCAATCGCAGTTGCGCGGGCGGACTGTCGTTTACCTGGACCAGAACAAGTGGGTGGATCTCGCACGAGCTCAGCACTCTCCGGATCGACTTATGCCCGAGGAGCTGCTTGCTTGTCAGCGGTTCCTTCAACTTGCCCGGGGCGGGAGGATGCTTTGCCCTTTGTCAGCTGGTCACGTAGCTGAGACGGGTGGGCTTTCAGGCCAGTGGCGTGAGCACCTCACGGATCTTATGGTGGAGCTGTCGGGCGGTTGGATTTTCCGCGGAGCCCTGGCCGTCCGGCACGACGAACTCGGTGAGTCGCTGGCGCGTGCATGTTGCGCCGCCGCGCAATGGCAGTTTCCGGCCGTGGTCACCTGTGACACGCGCGAGTTGTTTGGGGCCTGGCCCTTCGAGCGCCCGCCCCAGAGCGGCAACTTCGTGACAGAGTTCGGTCTCCTCGTGGGCGGCGCTGCGGCGATCTTCACAGTCCTCACCGATGGCAATCCCACGAGTGATGCTGAGGCGCGCCCGGTAGTAGATGGCTGGGCCGACGGCCTGACTGAAAAGGCTGCCCGGCTCCGCGGGGTCAGATCCGAAGAAAAGCGTGCCGTGACGCTTGCATGGTTCGTCCAGGACCTGACGGTCGACCTGAGCGCAGCGGCATTGCAGCTCGGCTTATCATCGACGGCACAGATGGCGCCCTGGCTAGATGGCGGCGTCGAGGGCGAGATCGCCTTGATGCCTTACCTCGGCCGACTGCGTGACATCACGGACTATCGGCTCAGGAACGCTCAGGATAAATGGGTGAGAAACGATCTGGTGGACCTGAACAATCTCGCTCTTGGCAGTGCTTATGCAGATGTGGTGATCGGTGAGCGCAAGACCATTGACCTCCTGCGCCGAGCAGACCGAGACCGGGATCAGGGAGCCCGGCTGTACGCCAACTTCAGAACATTCACAACGGAACCAGGGCTGATGCAGCAGACGCAGGGCGTGGTTGACGGAGTCGCAGCCGAAGAATAGGGGTCGTAGCAGTCGAGCCGCTCAGTCGGTTGGAATCAGGAAAGCACACTGCGCTTGGGCCGTAGTCACTGCCTCACTTTGCACGCCCGGACGAGGTGGTTAGCGAGCCAGTCTGCTGGGTCGCTACTCAGCCCATCAAGATGAAACGCCGCGTTTCCCATGTGATCGACAGGCTCTGTTGCGTTGATCGGTCGAGACACGGGTTCGCCCCCACGGGCGTGGGGAAGGCCTCCAGGCGCGGAACTCCTGATCCCGGTCAATCCCGGCATCCGTGTGTGCAAAACGCAGACCACGCACTGGTCGGTGCGCTCGCTCCCTCCAAGTCGCTCGCTCCGTCCAGTACGTGGTAACAGTCATGGTGACAGACAGGTGTTGAGAAAAGATTGAATCCGTCGTTGGGTTGCCGCTCGTGTAAGAGTGGTAGCGGGCCAGGATCGGCCTCAGGGCGTTGTCTCGATCGGAAATTGTCGCCGTCATGACCATAGAAATCCTTCAGCCAAAGCCGTTCGACCTTGTCGGCTCCACCATCTTGATCGCTGGCAATGCCGTTGGATTCGAGAGTCACCTAACCATCACCGTTACCGAAGGCCACGCCGAAGTGACAGGCGCCGCCACCGCCGGCTCAACTCAGATCCGCCAGTTCCAAGCCCAGATCGAGGTTCCTGACGATACGCCTTTCCAGCTGGACCGACTCTTTGTAGTCCTCTCAGACGACAGCGGAGGCAACGACGAAGTTCCCCCGCCGATGGCGATGGTTCCCGTGCTCTTCGGGCCCCGAATCCTTCCCGGCTACTCGGGCTACTGGATGCACACTGTGGCGGCAGGCGAAACGCTTTCTGCGATCGCCCACCAGTATTACGACGACCACTCTCAACACGGCGCCATCCAGCGGGCCAACCCGCAAATGGTGCCAGACGCCGACCTAATCTTCCCCGGCCAGGAGCTTAGAATTCCCCGAGCCTTCTGAGCCCGCGCTTTCAGTCGACCGGTGCCAGTCGCCGGGCCGAGCGGTCAACCATCCAGCTCATCCCAAGGGGTTCAGCCATTGCCTGGGCCTCGTCGACGAGAGCGGAAGGCTGCCCCTGGCCGGCGGCAGCTTCCAGTTCGGCCCGCGCCAGCAAGATCCGTACCACGTCGGGTGTGGCACCCACCTGGTTGGCATGGTTGGTGGCCTCAGTGAACAAAGCACCTGCTTTGTCGAAGTTCCCAAGCACGGTGTGAAGCCGGCCAAGATGCAGCGAGGTGGGCCCGAGGAATACGACCCCTCCGAAGATGTGAACCAACCTCCCGACTCCAGGTTCAAGCGTGGGGATCAAAAGCTTGGCTCGTTTGGTGTCGCCCAAATCGGCGACGGCATCGGCGAAGAAGCTTGGCGTTGAATACTGGAGAACGCCCTCACCGCACGATGTCAGGTCGGCGTTTGAGAAACCTTCGAGAAGGCTTGCCGCCTCGGTGAACTTGTCGTTGCGGGCCAGCACGGCGGTGAGGGGAGCCGAGTAGGCAGGCCCCTGGTAGCCCTGGATCCACAGGTGCAGCATTGCCTCGACCTCGTCGAGGTGACCGTGGGCCATGCGCAACCTGCCGTATTGCATGCCGAACAGGTCAAGGACAGCCTGGCCGTATCGATCGAATTCGGCGAAACCTTGGCTCAAACGTTGTTCGGCTTCGTCGAAACGGCCCTGTAGTAGCGCCATTGCCACAGCCATCACTTCGGCTTGCAGCCGCACCAGTGGTTGGCCGCATTTGGCCGCGGCCTTTGACGCCTCGTCAACCTCGGCAAACGCTGTTGCGAGATCTCCTCTGTCCAGGGCGAGTGCCATACGGAGCCTGCGGGCGCCCACTTCGGTGCGGGGCCGGTCCAGTTCGATGGCAAGGCGCACAGACTCTTCAAGCATTTCCTGCCGATCAGCCGCAGGAAGGTCCCTGGTGCGAGACGAGCAAACGGTGAAGAGTCCCTCACACGCCGTGACCCGATCGCCAGCCTTGGTGGCCAGTTCCAGCCCTGTGAGAGCCAACTTGACAGAGCGCTCGGGATCCTCAAACGGCCCATACAGAAGGAAGCTCAGCACAAGCATCATCGTTGGCCGCTCTGGATGGTCGTTTGGCATTCGGGCCAGGCTTCGTTCAAGCATGTCAACCCCAGGCCCGGGTGGGGCCCAATAGCCCAACCATTCCTCGCCTCTTATCCGACGGTCGGCTCGGCCGTAACCAGCAAAGACCAGGGCCGCGCTAACCATGAACTCGATGTTGTCCTCGTTCAGAGCCAGGTTGAACGCGGCCATCGAGTGGTCGTGTGAATCTTCCTGGCGGCGCAGATGTTTGAGGTTCTGGGCCAAGTCCAACTGCACGTCCATTCTCAGCAGCGTCGCGTCCGGCCCTAGCGCCAGCGCTTCTAAAGCGGACTCCAGCAGCGCCACAGCTCCTTGATGGTCTGACATCTCGGTGGCGGCTTGTGCCGCTTGGTGGGCAAAGCGGGCGCCGCCGATGGAGGACCCGGCGCCTGCTCCCCGCAAATAGTGATGGGCGATCTGATCTGCCGGTGCCTGACGCTTTTCCAGCACGGCTCCGATTCGAGCGTGGATTGCTGCCTTCTTCCCCGGGCGAAGCTGGCCGGCGAGGGTCTCGGCCAGGAGGTCGTGGCTGAAACGGAACTGCCCAATGTGGTCTGGATGGTCCTCTATCAGGCGGGCCGCCAAGGCCGCCTCCATCCTGGTGAGAACGTGGGGGACGCCGAGGTCAGAAACTTCGGAAAGCATCACCTCGTCGAAGCCTGCCCAACAAAGCGCGGCGACCACCAGCAGGTCTTCGGTGCCGGGAGGCAGCGGATCCAGCCTGCGGTGCACGGCGTCTCGAACTGTGTCGGTTGGCCGGGGTAGTTCCCCGTTCTGGCCGGCCCTAAGCAGCTCGGTCAGATAGAGGGGGTTTCCCGCAGTGTGTGCAACGAGGCGGGCCAACTGGTCAAGGTCCGGCTCGGCTGCGTGCAGCTTACGAAAGAGGTGGGCTGCGGCCTCGGTGTCGAGCCCGTCAAGCGACAGCCGACACGCCCCGGCCCCGCGTGCCAGATCGGCCAGCCCCAGCGTACGGGCATGGCGCGCTCCCTGTTTGCCAGCCTCGACAGCGGCGTCGGTGTCTCTCCAAGTGGCAGCAACTGTGAGCGCAGCATCGGCCAGTTCGGCCTGAGCCTGGCTGAGCAGCTGGATTGACGCAACGTCGGCCCAGTGGAGATCTTCGAAGACAAGAACCAGCGGCCCCCGCAGTTTGGTGAACCGCCGCAAGGTTCGGATGACGGCGTCGTTGAGCGTGCCAGTCTCGGGGATGTGTTTCGTGGTCACGCTGAACTGCTCGGCGATGCCTGGAACCAGGGGCGCCAGCTGAGCGGCAGACATCCCAAAGATGGAGCCAGCCTGGTTTCGCGCCTCCTCGTGGAGATCTTGGAGAGCGGTGATCCAAGGAGCAAGAGTTGCGGCACTGCTGACCTCGTGGCACCGGCTGAGAATCACCGTGGATCCGGCTGACGCTTCAGCGGCAAACGCGGTGATCAGAGTGGTTTTACCAATCCCGGCTGGCCCGATGACCACCGCCGCGTTGGTGTCTCGACCCTTGCGGCCTGGCAGGCAGGCTGCAAGCTGGGCCAATTCGTCGGCGCGGCCTATCGGCGCGGGGTGGCGTGGCCCGGTCGTTCGGTCGAGGTCATTGACGGCGTGGCTGCTGTTGGGTCGAAGCGAAGCAGGTGCCTCTTCAAGCAGCGTCGGGTCGTTCTGGAGGATTTGCTGCTCGAGGTTGGTGAGCAGCGGCGACGGGTAGAGCCCGAGCTCTTCGGCCAGGGCGCGGCGCGTGGTCTGGAATACGTCAAGGGCCGCGGGTGCTCGGCCAGTTCGGTAGAGCGCCAGCATCAGCAAAGAGCCCAACCGCTCGCTTCGGGGGTGGCAGCGAACTGCGTGCTGAAGCCCAACGGCGGCATCGCCTGGCCTGCCGAGGCTCAGCAGGGCCTGGGCTTCTAGATCGTTGGCCCTGAGGTGAAGCTCGGTCAGGTGAGCCGTTTCGGAATGCATTGGCGCCATGGATCGCCCAAGCGCCTCGATGGCGTCCGGCCCGGGGGACGGCCAAAATTCAAGGGCTCTGTGAGCTGAGGCCAAGGACTCCTCAATGCAGGAGCGCTGCTGTTCGGATTGAGCCTTGGTCACCAAGCCCTCGAATTGGATCAGGTCGACCTGTTCGGGGGCCACGTCGAGGACGTAGCCGGGAGATCTGGTAAGCAGCACCCGGGCCCGGTCACCAGCCTGCCGATTCGGTTCGAGGGTCTTGCGAAGGTGCGAAATATAGGTGCGAAGTGTGACGTTGGGTTTCGACGGGGGATGCTCGCCCCAAACCAGCGAAATTAGACGTTCGTTTGATACAACCGAGCCGCGGGCCAACACCAGCGTGTGCAGAACCTTCTGCTGCTTGGCACCCCCGAGATCGACTCGGTTGCCGTTGATACTTACGGCCAGTGGGCCAAGGACAGAAATGTACACCCGGGCCTCTTTCGATTTTCTGGCTCACTCAGCGCTCAGCGCTGCGGAACGGGACATGTTAGGCGGGCCGGGTGGTGTCGTCGAGGCGTAGTCGGTGAGCAGCTTTACTCATCCGCAACGAAGCGACCGGTGGCCGTTGCGTAGAGGTTGATGCGCTGCGGGCACTCTTCGGTGATCACGATGTCCTGGAAGGCCAGCTGCTCGTTGTTCATCTCGCTCCACATCTCCAGCAGCACAGCGTCGTCCATCCGACAAAGGGCTTGCATCACTTGGGTTCGTTCCTCAACTTCGGCTTCTGAGAGTTCGCGGCCCTCCACTTCTGCCAGCAACTCTGCCCGGGTTATCTCGGGTTCTGGGTTGGAACACGCCGCTGCCACCAGCAAGAGAACGAGGAAGATGGCTAGCGGGGCCAACACAGCGCCGCTGAACCCGAGGCCAGCTGGAGAGTTGGTCTGGCGTGACACTCCGCCAAGGATACTTCCGCGAGCCGTTCCTGGGCCTGTTTCCCAATATGATCGCGCATGCGCCTTAGTCACTGGATCGGGAACGGGCTGACGATGGCCGAGATACTTCGCAGCGGCAGGCGGGTGGAGCAGACAGGCTGGGACGGCCTCTGGTTCGCAGATCACTTTCTGCCTGCAAGTGGGGATCCAACTGGCCCGATCCATGAGGTGTGGTCTACGTTGGCCGCTCTTGCTCAGGCCACCGAACGGGTTCGGCTCGGCCCACTGGTTTGTGGCAACACCTACCGGAACCCGGCTGTTCTGGCCAAGCAGGCCGTAACCACAGATCACATCGCGAACGGCCGCCTGGTGCTGGGCTTGGGAGCGGGTTGGCAAGAAAACGAACACGTTGCCTACGACATAGCTTTCGGGAGTTTCACCGACCGGTTCCAGAAACTAGAAGAGGCGCTTCAGATCATCCTGGAAATGGTAGGAGGCGGCACCACCTCCTTTGCCGGGACGCATTACCAAATGAAGGAAGCGCCGCTGTCTCCAGCGCCGGTTGGGAAGCTCCCAATCTTGATCGGAGGCGGCGGCGAGAAGAAGACACTTCGAATGGTTGCCCAGTACGCCCAGGAGTGGAACGTCTGGGCCGCTCCAGAGTTGATGGCGCACAAGATCGGCGTGCTCGATGCTCATTGTGAACGTCTGGGCCGTGACCCGGCTGAGATTCAACGTTCTGCGGTTGCGCTGCTACTTCTTTGTGAGACCGAAGCCGAGTCCGCCGCCCTGCGGGAAAAAGGTGGTTCTCGGCCAAGTCTGATCGGCACGGCTTCAGAGCTTCAGGAGCAGCTGAGTCAGTACGCCGAGATAGGGGTTGACGAGCTGATCATTCCAGACTTCACATTAGGCGAGGGCCCACAGAAGGACGATCTGCTTGATCGTTTCCTCGAACTGGCCGCTCCCTGGCGCTGAGCACCGTTCCTCGGCCTGCAACTGGAATGGATTAGTGGCGAAAACGCACCTAATCCATTCCAGTTCCCCTTTTTGGGGATAATACTTGCGCCGAACGCCTGTTCGGAATTACACTGCTGTCATCCAGCTTGCGTCCTAAACTCGGGGCTGGCCACGGGTGACTGTCACAGGTCATCTCTACTGTCGGAAAAGCAACTTCCCCCAGATCAGATGAACCGCCGGATAGGCACCCGCCTCGGCAAAAGACGTAGGAGAATTTCATGGAAAAAGGCAAAGCTCTAGACATGGCGCTCAGCCAGATCGAAAAGCAGTTTGGCAAGGGCTCGGTTATGAAGATGGGAGACAAAGAGGGCCTTGCCATCGGCATCGTGCCAACTGGCGCACTTGCACTCGACCTGGCCTTGGGGGTTGGCGGCCTGCCAAGAGGCCGCATTGTTGAAATCTTCGGCCCGGAGGCTTCTGGTAAGTCAACTCTTGCCATGCATGTGGTGGCCGAGGCTCAGCGCAATGGCGGTACCTGCGCATACATAGACGCCGAGCACGCGATGGACCCCATCTATGCCGCGGCCATTGGGGTAGATGTTGATGAGCTCCTGATCTCCCAGCCAGATACGGGCGAGCAGGCCTTGGAGATTGCAGACATCCTGGTTCGCTCCGGCTCAATCGATGTGATCATCATCGATTCGGTTGCCGCCCTCACCCCACGAGCCGAACTTGAAGGCGACATGGGAGACGTTCACGTTGGCCTTCAGGCCCGCCTCATGTCCCAAGCTCTTCGCAAGATCACCGGCAACTTGAACAAAACCGACACCATCCTCGTTTTCATCAACCAACTCCGAGAGAAGATCGGGGTTATGTTCGGTAGCCCCGAAACCACCCCAGGTGGGCGGGCTCTGAAGTTCTACAGCTCAGTGCGGCTAGACATCCGTCGCATCGAATCGTTGAAAGACGGCGCCGAGATAGTTGGCAACCGCACCAGGGTGAAGGTGGTGAAAAACAAGGTTGCCCCACCTTTCCGTCAGGCCGAGTTCGACATCATGTACGGCAAGGGCATCAGCCGTGAAGGTTCGCTGCTTGACATTGCGGTGGAGCGAGACATCGTTAATAAGTCTGGTGCCTGGTACACCTACGAAGGTGAGCAGATCGGCCAGGGTCGAGAGAACGTCAAGAAGTTCCTCATCGCCAATCCCGAACTGGTGATGGAAATCCAGGACAAAGTGCTCCGCGAGGTAGGCCTGATCGAGACCGACGAGGCGGACGCCGACGAGATGGCTGCTAGCGATTCGGTTGACGAACCAATCAATCTTGACGAACCAATCAGTCTGAGCTGACAGAGGATCGCCCGACCACCTGAATGACGGGGCGCCTCCGAAATTCCTGAGGCGCCCCGGTTGGCTGGCCATACCATCAAGCGATGTTCGAAGCAGCTATTTTTGACATGGACGGCCTGCTAACCGAGTCTGAAAGTCGGTGGCGGATAGCGGAGCGCGAGATGTGCAATCAGCTGGGCATCTCCCTCACTGATGAGGACTTCGACAAGACAACCGGCGTTCGCATGCGCGAGGTCGCCAAAATCTGGTATCGCCAGCACCCTTGGGAGGGCCCAACCACTGATGAGGTTGCCGCCCAGGTGATTGACCGGGTCATCGAGTTGTGCCGGGATGCCAAGCCGCTGCCCGGGGTGTTGGGCGCCCTCAACGTGGCCGAGGCGGCAGGCCTCCGGCTGGCTGTGTGCTCTTCGTCTGATGAGCGAATGATCTACTCGATTCTGACAAGCCTTGGAATCAAGGACCGGTTCGAGGTGATTCACTCGGCCGAGGCTGATGAGTATGGCAAGCCGCATCCCCAGCCCTACCTAAGCACCGCAGCAAAGCTGGGAGTAGACCCCAGAAAGTGCATAGCGTTTGAAGATTCGGTTGCTGGCTGTGTGTCGGCTGCTGGGGCCACTATGGCCGTAGTTGCGGTGCCCGACCCCGCCCAGCGCGGCTCCGCCCGCTTCGGGTTCGCCGACGTGGTGCTTTCCACTCTCGAACACTTCGACAAAGAGGTGCTGGAGGCGCTCGGCTCAAGAACCGAAGTGCCTTCGCTGTCACGGCCCCGCTTTCATCTTGCGTTCCCGGTGCACGACATCGAGGCGGCCAGGGAGTTCTACGGCAAGATCCTTCGTTGCACCGAAGGAAGATCGGCCCCCACGTGGGTGGACTTTGATCTCTGGGGTCATCAGATCGTTGCCCACCTGGATCCGGTCGGGGCTGCCGCCCAGGGAGCAACCAACGACGTTGACGGCCACCAGGTTCCTGCCCGCCACTTCGGCCTGCTGTTGCCGGTTGGTGCTTGGCGAGAGCTGGTTGCCAGACTGGAAGCCGCTGGTGTCGCCTTCGTGATTGAACCGAACGTGCGCTTCGCAGGCTCGCCAGGAGAGCAGCACACATGCTTCGTTCTTGACCCTTCGGGGAACGCCCTCGAATTCAAGGCGTTCGCCGATGACCGCCAGGTCTTTGCCACGTAGGAACCTGTGTCCTGTCAGGACACTAGTGTGCCATCCGGATCAGGAACCAGGCCAGGTTCAAGGATATGACTCCCCAGATCAGCAGCCTCACCTCCCGGCGAATGCTCCAAGTCCGCCACACAATGAGGGCCCAGGCCGGGGTCATCACCGCCCACTGGACGTTAACCCCAGCATCAGTGCGGGGCTGCAGGAGGTCCAGCATCAGGTCGTCCATTCAAACCACCAACCATCTATCAGGGCGCCTGATTCCCCCTCGACAAGTTGGGGCCTGCTCGTTTGCCCCTCGGGCTCGACTAAGCTGAACCAATCGGAGTTCTGACTCCCGGGAAATCATCTGTATGAACAAGTTACCTGGGAGTCTCCAGAATGTCAGTAAGCGACAAGGATCGCCTTGACCTACGGCAAGCGTTCGAGCGAGTGTTTGGGGACGAACATTTGGCCGAGGTCGTCATGAATTCAATACCACCGATTCCCTTCCATGAGTTCGCCACCAAGTCAGACCTTCACGCTGGCTTCGGGGAACTGCGGGGTGAATTGAAGGCCGATATCGGCGAACTCAAGGCCGAGATGGGTGAGCTGCGAGGTGAGATGGGTGAGCTGCGAGGTGAGATGGGCGAACTCAAGGGCGAAGTCCGAGCCGGAATAAGTGGGCTTCGGGCCGAGATGGGTGAGTTTCGTGGTGAGCTTCGGGCCGAGATGAGTGAACTTCGTGGTGAGCTTCGTGGTGAGATGGGAGTGCTGCGGGGCGACCTTCAAACTGCCATGGCTGGCCAATTCCGAATTCTGGTCGGAGCCCAAGTGGCCACCCTGGTGGCCGTTGTGTCCCTAATCCCCATTCTCAGCTAGCGCTCTACTATTTGGTTCGGCTGTTGCCTCACGGCCTCTGGCCTATCCGGGTAATTGGGCTCTCGCTGGTCGCCGACGGCGACCACGCGTGACAGGTCGGCCACAGTGGTTCCCGACGCCGTCGGCAACGCATGACGGCTTGTCCATGTTTCGGGGCAGACTAAGCGGCCATTGCCCTGCTTAGGGCGGGCTACCCCTCGAACCCAAGGAGCACGGATGCAACTCGGCATGATCGGACTGGGAAGGATGGGAGCGAACTTGGTTCGCCGTTGCCATCGGGCGGGCATTGAGTGCGTGGCCTATGACCACGATCTCGACGCAGTTGACACGCTGGTGAATGAAGGAGTGGCCATCGGCGCATCCTCGGCTGAAGATCTGGTATCCAAGCTTGACGGGCCGCGGGCGGTTTGGGTGATGGTGCCAGCCGCTTACGCAGGCGCCGCGGTGATGGATGTGGCCAAACATCTGGGCCAGAACGACATCGTGATCGATGGCGGCAACAGCCACTACCCGTTGGACATAGAAAGGGCAGATGTTCTGGCCGAGCGGGGCATCTACTACCTCGATGTTGGCACCAGCGGAGGAGTGTTCGGGCTCGAGCGAGGCTTCTGCCTGATGATTGGCGGCGAACCCGAACCGGTTGCTCGGCTTGAGCCGGTCTGGAAGGCACTGGCTCCAGGGGTCAAGTCGGCCGGGCGCACCAGGGGCCGGGTAGGCAAACCCGATGAGGCCGAGCACGGCTACCTGCACTGCGGCCCGCCCGGGGCTGGCCACTTCGTGAAGATGGTTCACAACGGGATCGAGTACGCAATCATGCAGGCATACGCCGAAGGGTTCGGCCTGCTTGACAAGGCAAACGTTGGCGCCACCGACCGGGAGGTGGATGCCGAAACAGCGCCCCTGGCTGACCCTCGCCTGTTTCAGTACGACCTAGACACAACCGCGGTGGCCGAGGTGTGGCGCCGCGGCAGCGTGATTGGGTCTTGGTTGCTAGACCTTACAGCCGCAGCCCTTCACGAAAACCCTGCGCTCGACAACTTCGAAGGTCGAGTGTCTGACTCGGGCGAGGGCCGCTGGACGGTTCTGGCCGCGGTTGAGGCTGGCGCTCCGGTGCCGACTATCGCAGATGCCCTCTTTTCCCGTTTTGCATCGCGCAACAACGCCGAGTTCGGAAACAAAGTTCTTTCGGCCATGCGTTCTGAGTTCGGCGGGCACAAGGAGAAGCCGGCCGAGGAGCAAGCTTGATGGCTGGCCCAACCGCAGAGCAAGCCGATTGCCTCGTGATGTTCGGAATTACAGGCGACCTCGCCCGAAAGAAGCTGTTCAACTCGCTCTATCGGCTGGAAGCCGACGGGCACCTGACCTGTCCGATCGTTGGCGTTGCTTCTTCGGACTGGACACGAGACGAACTGATTGCCAACGCCCGAGAAGCTCTTGAAAAGTCCGGGATGGAGATCGACCCCCTGGTTTTTGATGGCCTGGCCACCAGATTCGAGTACGTGTCTGGCAACTACCTCGAGCCTGAAACCTTCCAGCGGGTAGCCGAAAAGGTTGGCGACGCGAAAATGCCAGTCTGCTACCTGGCCATCCCGCCGTTCCTGTTCTCAACCGTTGCCGACGGGTTGGCCGCAACAGGGCTAAACCGGGGGAGGGTCGTGCTGGAAAAGCCCTTTGGGCGAGACCTCGAAAGCTCCCGCAACCTTGACGCCGCCATCAAGGCCCACTATCCCGAAGAGCGAATCTTTCGCATAGACCACTTTCTTGGCAAGGAGCCGGTGCTGAACCTTTTGGTGTTCAGGTTCGCCAACTCCATCCTGGAGCCACTTTGGAACCGGCACTACATCAAGAGCGTGACGGTAACGATGACCGAAGACTTCGGGGTTGAGGGAAGGGGCAAGTTCTATGACGAGGTTGGCGCCCTTCGTGACGTTGTGCAGAACCACCTTCTCCAAATCGTTGCCCTGCTGGCCATGGAGCCACCGGTATCTGATGACGCTGACGCCATGAACGACGAGGTGGTGAAGGTGTTGCGCTCCATGAGGCCCTTCGACCCGGAGAAGGTCTTTCGTGGTCAGTACGAAGGCTTCCTAGACGAGCAGGGAGTGAAGCCAGAGTCCGACACCGAAACCTACATCTCGCTGGAATGTGAGATTGACTCTTGGCGGTGGGCTGGGGTGCCTTGGCGAATACGCACGGGCAAGGCGCTGAACGAAACACTGACCGAGGCTGTTGTTGAGTTCACCGCACCACCCCGCCCACTCTTCACCGATCACACATCGGCCCCAGAGCCCAACCGATTGCGGTTTGTGATGAAACCGAACGACATCATCGAGTTCGAGATGCAGGCCAAGCGGCCGGGCGACCTGCTAAGTGAAATGGTTGCCCTCCAGGTAGATCATCGCGGCATGGAGTTCGGCCCCAGCCCGTATCACCGACTGCTTGGCGACGCCCTCGAGGGCGACCGGAGGCTCTTTGCCAGGGGAGATCAGGTTGATGTGGCGTGGGAGATCGTGCAGCCGGTGCTAGACAGTCCGCCGCCGGTTCAGACCTACCCCTACGGCGCGTCCTGCCCTGGAGCTGGAGCAATTGGCGCCCCTTGTGACCCCAGCTCTTGATGCCGACTACCCACACCAATCCGGCGGCCGAGGAGACAGCCCACACCGTCGCCATAGACCTTGGCGGCACCCACTTGCGCGCCGCTCTGGTCAGCTCCGACGGTGCTGTCATCAAGCGAGTCCGAACCGCTACACCAGCAGGTGATCCTGCTCCGACAATCCTGGTTGATCTGATGAGGGAGATGGCAGACGGAGCGCCATGTCGTCGAGCTGTTGTTGGGCTCCCCGGCATGGTTGACCATGAGGAAGAGGTGCTTTTGAAGGCCCCGAATCTTCCCCAGGCGTGGATCCCGTTTCTGTCCGACTCCTGGCTTACCGCCAGATCGGGTTTGGCTGTGAGCCTGGCCAACGATGCCGATCTCGCCGCGGTTGGCGAGGCAGCATTTGGAGCCGGCCAAGGTTTTGGCGACGTGGTCTATGTAACGATAAGCACAGGCATTGGGGCTGGCATCGTCGTTGGCAACAGGTTGATGCGGGGCAGGCGATCCGGAGGCGAGATTGGCCACACCATCCTCAGCCGTTCGGCGTTGGCCGCGGGCGAGCCGGCAACCGTGGAGGAGCTTGGTTCTGGCACCAGCATCGAACGACGGGCCAAGGCAGCTGGCATCGCCGAAAGGGGGGCCGCGTTCGCCGATCTGGTGCGTTCGGGGCATCCAGAAGCTATGAACGTGTGGACCAAGGCAATCGAGTCTGCCGCCATGGGCATCGTCAATCTGTGTTGGCTGGTTTCACCAGAAGTTGTGGTTATCGGCGGCGGAGTTGGCATGAACGGAGACCTCGTGCTCCCTGTGGTCTCTCGATTCATTGCGGCCAACGGCCCCCAAGTTGGGCCAATATCGGTGGTCAATGCTGGCCTCGGCGACGATGCCGGGCTGGTTGGAGCGGCGGTCTGGTGGCATGCAGTTGGCCGACTTGACTAGAGCCGTTCCGCCCCATGGTCCAAACTGAAGACAAATGAACCAAGCCGCCCTTCACTCAGTCGAAATTGTCGACCAGGCCCGCTGGGCTTTGCGCGCCGCCGATGTTCTGGCAGGCGCAATCTCTTCCGCCGTTGAGCTTCGGGGCAAGTGTGTGCTGGCTCTAAGCGGGGGCAGCACCCCTGGCCCGGCTTTCGCCGAGTTGGCTTCTCGAGATCTGCCATGGTCCAACCTGGTGATCACCCAGGTTGACGAGAGGGTGGCCCCGGAGGGCTCGCCTCAGCGCAACCTGGTTCTGCAACAAGAGGCTTTTGCCGGGTTGGCGGCCTCTTGGTTGCCGCTTCCCGTAGCCGATCCCAGCCCGTCAGGCATTGCCGGGTTTGTCAACCGCCTCGAAGGAGTCGCAGGGGCCCCTCCCGAGATCGACATAGTGCACCTGGGCCTCGGAGGAGACGGTCACACGGCCTCGCTTGTTCCCGGTGACGATGTACTGACTGAAACCGAGCTGCTGGTTGCCCTGACAGGGGAGTATCAGGGAACCAGGCGGCTCACGTTCACCCGTCCTCTCATCGAAAGAGCTCGCCGAGTGGTCTGGCTGATCGGTGGAGAAGACAAGGCCGACGCGCTGGAGGGCCTGGTTCGGGGCAATCCAGAGCTGCCCTCGGCATTACTGTCGCCCCGACGCTCACTGATCATTGCAGACACCGCGGCCGCGGCCCGCCTTGGGTAGCCCGTTTTGGTGGCTGTAGCCTGGGAGCTGTGACCAAGCAGTACGTGATCCGCACCTACGGGTGCCAGATGAACGAGCACGACTCGGAACGCATCGCCGGCATGCTTGAAGCCGACGGTTATGAGGCAACGACCGACGAGGCGGCTGCCGACGTTGTTGTGCTCAACACCTGCTGCATCAGGGAAAACGCCGACAACAAACTCTACGGAGCGCTTGGCAATCTGAAGGTCACGAAGGAACAGCACAACCCCAACCTGCAAATCGTGGTTGCTGGCTGCCTGGCCCAAAAGGATCGCACGCTCATCCAAGAAAGAGCAGGCCATGTAGATCTGGTTTTTGGCACCCACAATGTGCACCGGGCCACCGAGCTGATGGCCAAAGCCAGAGCCAACGGTCCACTCACTGAAATATGGGAGGAAGCATCAATCGAAGATGCCGCCGCGTTCCCCTCCGCTCTGCCAGCCAAGCGACGAAGCGCCTATTCGGCGTGGCTCACCATTCAGATCGGCTGCAACAACAGCTGCGCCTTCTGCATCGTCCCCTCGGTTCGTGGCGTCGAGATAAGCCGCCCGGTAAGCGAGCTCGTTGACGAGGCTGGCCGTCTGGCAGCCGAGGGTGTGGTTGAGGTCACCCTTCTTGGCCAGAACGTGAACTCCTACGGTCGGGATCTGGCAATTGCTGCCCGCAAGGCCGGGAACGATGTGCGGCTCAGGCCGATGTTTGCTGATCTGCTCCGCTCGGTTGGTGCTGTTGACGGAATCCGGCGGGTCCGCTTCACCAGCCCGCACCCAAAGGACATGACCCCCGATGTGTTCGCGGCAATGGCGGAAACCCCAGCCGTTGTGCCCCACCTTCACTTTCCGCTCCAGTCTGGGTCTGACCGGATTCTCAAGGCCATGCATCGCGGCTACACCGCCAACCGGTACCAGGAAAGGCTGTCTGATGCCAGGGCAACGATTCCCGATCTGGCGGTGTCCACCGACATCATCGTTGGTTTTCCCGGTGAAACCGAGGACGACTTCACCCAGACACTTGAAGTGGCAGCCGCTTCAGAGTTCGACAGTGCCTACACCTTTGTGTTCTCGCCCCGACCCGGCACCGAGGCAGCAGAAATGCAAGATCAGTTCTGTGATCCTGAGGAAGTGAAAGATCGCTACGCCCGGCTTCGTACCGTCATAGAACGCTCCGCCCTGGCCAAACACCGGGCCCGGATCGGCAATGTTGAGGAGTCAATTGTTGAAGGCCCGTCCAAGAAAGATCCAGCCGTGCTCAGCGCCCGCACCGCCCAGAACAAGCTGGTGCACTTTGCCTCATCGCCGCTTAAACCAGGAACGTTCGTGAACGTTCGCATCACAGAAGCGGCCCACCAGTACCTGCGGGGTGAACTGGTTGAGGTAACCGGCAGGGCCAAACACAAAACTCAGATCCCCTTGTTGAACGCGTAGGGGCGGCAGCGCCTCCTGCCAGGCTGTAGCCACAATTCAGAAGAACTGGCCTGAGTGGCCGAAATTCGCTCGGAGTTTGGCCTTGGTTCTGCAATGCTGCGGCCATGAAGGAGATCTCACCAACCGACACCTACACCCATGGCCACCACAGCAGCGTTCTAGCTTCGCACTCGTGGCGCACCGCCAAGAATTCTGCTGGTTACCTCCTGGCGCATCTCCTTCCCGGCCAGCGGCTGCTAGATGTTGGCTGTGGCCCCGGAACCATCTCGCTTGACCTGGCCGCACTGGTGGCGCACGTGGTTGCGATCGACAGTGGTGAGGCTGCGGTTGAAGCCGCAACCGCCAACCAAGCCGCGGTAGGGGCCACGAACATTTCTTTCGAGGTTGGCGACACCTACAGCCTCAAGTTCGAAGACGCCAGCTTCGACGTTGTGCATGCCCATCAGGTGCTTCAACACCTGTCGGACCCGGTTGCCGCCCTTCGGGAGATGAAGAGAGTGTGTCGGCCCGGGGGAGTGGTAGCTGTTCGTGACGCAGACTACGGAGGAATGTTCTGGTCCGGCGCTGACGAACGTATGGATCGGTGGCGAGAAATCTACCGCAAGGTTGCTTACCGCAACGATGCCGAACCAGACGCAGCCCGGCATATGTTGGCCTGGGCTGCGGAGGCCGAGCTGAGCTCTGTCACCCCTTCGGTTGAGACGTGGCTGTTCGCCACTCCTGAAATGAGAGGCTGGTGGGCGTCCACCTGGGCCGAACGATGTGTGTCGTCCGCCTTCGGCGATCAGGCCGTGCAGTACGGCCTGGCCACCAGGGATGAGATGGCAGACATTGCTGATTGCTGGCGCCAGTGGGCCCGGAATTCACACAGCTGGTTTGCGGTGGTTCACGGCGAACTGCTTTGCTCCCTGTGACGGCAACCACAGACCTGCCCCAAGTGAGCCGGCAGGCGCTGGCCGACGCGGTGCCCCTGTTTCTGCCTGCAATTCCTTTCGCGCTCGTGGTCGGGGTTGCCATTCGCCAGTCTGTAATTCCAGCCGGAGCTGGCATGTTCTCGTCGCCTGCCCTGATGGCGGGAGCCGCCCAGCTTGCCCTGCTCACCCTTGCTGGCACTGCATCGATTTGGGCCGTGATGTCTGCGGTGATCGTTATCAACGCACGCCACATCATGTACTCAGCGGCCCTCTCGCCTGCATTCAAAGATCAACCTCGCTGGTTTCGCTGGTTCGGACCGTTCTTCTTGTTGGATCAGGTCTTTGCTCTCACTGCGCCGCATTCAGCGGACAGCCCAGCCCAGTTCCGGCGCTACTACCTGGTGGTAAGCGCGGTGTTCTTCACTGGCTGGCACGTCTCGCTTGCGGCAGGCTTGGCAGTTGGATCGGTTGTCCCCGCTGCTTGGCAACTGGGTTATGCCCCGGCGGTGATGTTTGTGGGCCTAGTTGTGTTTGGGTTGGACCGAAGGCCTGCGGTTGTGGCAGCAGTGGTTGGGGCAACGGCGTCGTTCCTTGCCATAGGGCTACCGAACCGGGCCGGGCTGTTGGTAGGCGCCCTTTGCGGAGTAGTTGCAGGCTTCCTCGCTGACCGGACGGGAAATGACGCGAAGTGAGCGCCGTTTCGTGGTTCGGGGTTGTGTTCGTGCTTGGTGGGGCCACCTATGCCATGCGGGCCGGGCCCATCCTCGTGCTTGCCGATCGGGAACTGCCAGCGGCGGCCGTCAGGCTGTTGCGCAACGTTGGAGCCGCGGTGCTTTCGGCACTGGTGGTAACCCTGATTGCCGATCCCGGCGCGGCCAACAGAGGAATCACTGTGGCCGAAGTGGCAGGCCTGGTTGTCGCAATTCCTGTTGCCTACCGAACCCGCAACTTGCTAATAACCCTTGCCGCCGGAATGGCAGCCTTCTGGCTGGCGCTTTGGCTGAGCTAGTTGAACCAAGCCATCGCTAGCTGCTGGCTGAGATCAGAGCCGTCAGGGCGTCGGCGGCGGGGTCGGCAGGCGAGTCCACTCTTCTGGCCAGAACCAGCCTTCGTCGAACCAACGGCTGCCTCCGTATTGCGGTGAGGGGCATTGGCTCACTCTCGGCTTGAATTCGGGGCAGCACCGTCCAGCCCATTCCCAGCTGGACCATCCGCCGAAGCACCTCGGGTTGGTGAGATTGGCCGATCACCTCGAAGCTCGATCCAATTTCGGCCAGCGCCCGGGCGATGTGGTGGCGGGTGTGAGATGTTTCCGGAAAGCTAACCCACGGGCCCCACTGCTTGGGAGGGCCGCCAGCCCCAGGAGGGGCATAGACCGACAGAGGCTCTGCAATAAGAGGGGTCAATTGTACTCCTGGTAGGTCGGCCGGTGGCTCAACCACAACCGCCAATGCAATCTCAGAATCGGCAAGCAGCCTCAGAAGCTCAGTCGATGGGGCAACGACCAGATGAAGCTGCATCTCTGGGCGCTGGGCCCGAAACGCATCCATCGCCGCTGGGTAGTGATGCACGGCCGCCAAGTCGATCATGCCAACCCGCAGATTTCCGCTAGCTCCCTCACGGTTCGCAGCCGCCCACCGCCCGAGATCCCTGGTTTGGGCTATTACCCGCTCGGCGTAGGCCACCACCTCGGCTGCCGCGGGCTCCACCTCTCGCCGCCTCCCAACCCTTCGGAACAGGGGCACCCCAACCCGGCGTTCAAGCTCGGCCAAGCCCTGGCTGAGCGCAGACGGCGTCACTCCAAGCTCTTCAGCAGCAGCAGCCCAAGTGGGAGAGCGCGACACCGCCACCAGATAGTCGAGCTGTTGGGTTGTGATCTGCAATAGCGGCTCTCGCATCCACCGCATTGTTAAGCCTTTCTAATCTGTTGTCAACCTTGAGGCTTTCCCTCTTATCTTTTCCTCATGCCCGAACCTCTTGACATCGCGCCCGCCAATGGCAAACTGGGCGTGCTGACGCCTGGCCTTGGCGCCGTATCTTCCACCTTCATCGCCGGGGTGCTCCAAGCCCGAGCTACAGGCAAGCCACCACTTGGCTCTGTCAGCCAGATGGCCCACATCAGGCTTGGCAAGCGCGAACAGGGCCGCAGCCCCCTAATCAGAGACTTCGCCCCGTTGGCAAAGTTGGACGACCTGGTATTTGGTGGGTGGGACCCCATCTCGGCCAACGCTCTTGAGGCCGCTCGCGCCTGTGGCGTCCTCGAGGAGAAAGACATCGCAGCCGTCTCAGCCGAAATGGAAGGCATCATCGCTATGGACGCCGTTTTTGATCCCATCTGGGTTAGCAGGCTTGACGGCACCCGGGTGAAGAGCGAAACCAACAAGTGGGACCAGGCCATGGCCCTTATGGCTGACATAGAGAAGTTCAGGGTTGAGAACAACTGCGACCGCATGGTGATGGTGTGGTGCGGCTCAACCGAGGCCTACCAGCAACCATCTGAGGTTCACGAATCGATTGAGGCATTCGAAGCCGGCATGAAGGCAAACGATGACAACATTTCGCCAAGTCAGATCTATGTGTACGCCGCCCTTCAGTCCGGAGTCCCCTTCGCCAACGGCGCGCCGAACCTGTCGACCGACCTGGCCTGCATGATCCAGCTGTCTGAGAAGTTGGGCGTGCCAATTGCAGGCAAGGACTTCAAGACGGGCCAAACGTTGATGAAAACGCTCATTGCGCCCGGGCTCAAAGCCCGCATGCTTGGCCTCCGTGGCTGGTTCTCAACCAACATTCTCGGCAACCGCGACGGCGAGGTGCTTGACGCACCCGAGAACTTTAAGACCAAGGAAGAGTCCAAACTTGGGGTGCTCCACACCATCCTCCAGCCAGACACCTACCCAGATCTTTACGGGAACATCGACCATGTTGTTCGCATCAACTACTACCCGCCGCGTGGAGACAACAAGGAAGGGTGGGACGCCATCGACATCTTTGGCTGGATGGGCTACCCGATGCAGATCAAGGTCGACTTCTTGTGCCGAGACTCCATCTTGGCCGCTCCAATCGTTCTTGACCTGGCACTGTTCATGGACCTCGCCTCGCGGGCCGGGCAAAGCGGGGTTCAAGAGTGGCTCAGCTTCTACCTCAAGGCGCCGCAGGCCGCAGGCGAGCTACCGCCAGAGCAGGATCTCTTCATCCAGCAGACCAAGCTAAAGAACACCTTGCGGGAATGGATGGGCGAAGAGCCGGTAACCCACTCTGAAGCAGGCTGACTCTCGATTTCATAGTTCGGTGCTGTGTGACTAGGGTCACGCGGGCGTGGCTAGTCCAGGTCACGCAGGGAGGCGACGTGGATCAACAAAGTAAGGCGCACAGCCCGCAAGCAGCGCTCAGGGCCGATCCTCTTGTTGACCATGCACTCGAACCGAGATTCTGGGTGCTGTTACCAAGCTTCCTCCTCGGCCCCGAGTGCTGGCGAGGGGTGGCCAACATGCTGGAGCGACTGGGGCAGGAAACAGTGGTGCCCGCACCAGTTCGAAGCAGCCCGCGAGATACTGATCACATAACGCCCTGGCTTGACGGCGCGCTAGCTGCGGTCCCAGCCGATCTTGATATGCCGATCGTGGTGGTTGGCCACTCTGCCTCCTGCCCACGCCAGCCAATGGTTGTAGACCGGCTGCTTTCTCAAGGCCACGACGTGGCGGCGATGATCCTGGTAAATGGCAGGTTCCCCGACGACGGATCGGCCCCAACCGAACGAGACTCTCCGTTTATGGACACCCTTGACTCCCTGGTGCGACCAGACGGGCACCTGCCTCCCTGGCACCGCTGGTGGGGACCAATGATTGAAGACATGCTGCCAGATGACGCCGCCAGGGAACGGGTTCTGACCGAAGCCAGGCCTGTGCCCCGAGCAGTGTTTGACCAACCAATCCCAGCTCCGAAACTCCCAGGCGACGTTGGCCTTGCTTTCCTCGCGTTCGGCGAAATGTACGAGCCCTCATATGACCAGGCAAAGGCTGAAGGTTGGGCCGTGTCAAGACTGGAAGGCGAGCATCTTCTGATGGTTGACGACCCGTTCGTCGTAACCGGAGCCCTCCTGAGCCTGGTATCAAGGGTGGCGCGTGACAGACTCTTCTAAGTGAAGCCCGGTTGTCCCCTTGTGATTGTTGGCCCAACGGCCAGCGGGAAGTCTTCGGTGGCGCTGGCCTTGGCCAAACGAGTGCCCGGCGCAGAACTCGTCTCAGCCGATGCAATGGCGGTCTACCGGGGGATGGACATCGGAACCGCCAAACCAACAGCTGCTGACCAGGCAGCTGTGCCCCATCACGTGCTCGACGTTGCCGACTCAACCGACAACTACACCGTCAGCCGCTTCAAGCACGATGCGGTCACGGCCATAGCCAAGGTTGAAAGCCGCGGAGGCAACCCGGTGATGGTCGGCGGCAGCGGCCTATACGTGCAGGTAGTTGTGGACGATCTCACCATGCCTGGCCGGTTCGAAACTGTCAGAGCCGACCTGGAGGCAACGCCAGACAACGTGACCGAAACGGCCAACCTGTGGGCTCGTTTGCGCGAGTTGGACCCCGTGGCCGCCAACCGAATGGAGCCAACAAATCGGCGCAGGATCATCCGCGCCCTTGAGGTTTGCATTGGTTCTGGCCAGCCGTTTTCGTCTTTCGGGCCCGGGATCGACGCCTACCCGCCAACGAGATTTGCGATGGTTGGGCTTCATATCGAGAGGGACAAAATGGATGCCAGAATCGATGCCAGATACGACCAACAAGTCAAGGACGGATTCCTTGACGAGGTGCGAGCGCTGCGGGCGGCAAACCAGTTGTCTCGCAGCGCGGCCCAGGCCCTCGGCTACAAGGAACTCCTGGCCCACCTCGACGGTGAGTCAACACTTGCAGAAGCCCTGGAGGCCGCCAAACACAGAACCTACCGCTTCGCCAGACGCCAACAGCGCTGGTTTCGCCGAGACCCAAGAATCCACTGGTTTCCGGCGCTGGCCCCAGATTTGGTAGACCGAATCGAAACCTGGTGGTGTGAACAGGGTCCATGATGCGACAATGGCTGTCTTGACCGAAACCGCAACCTCATCGTTTGGCTCGCGCCCATCACGAACCGGCGGCAAGATCACCGCAAGCAAGCACCATGGGCTTGGCAACGACTTCCTGATCGCGCTGGCTCCTTGGCGCGCCCTCCATGCCACCGACGCAATTGCCTGGTGCGATCGCAGGCGGGGAATCGGCGCCGACGGCTTGATCATGGCCGAGCCATTGGCCCCCGATCTTTGGGGAATGACCATGTGGAACAGCGACGGGTCCCAACCAGAAGTGTCGGGCAACGGCTTGCGCTGCTTGGGTCAGGCCCTTGCCATGAACGCCGGCGCCGGCCAAGACTCTCACTTTGACGTCCGAACCGAGGCCGGAATCCGCAGCCTCGATGTGGCAAAGGACCGAAGGTCCGACCAGGCCAAGGTTCGAGTCGACATGGGCCCGGCCACGCCCCTGGCGCAGGTCTCGGAACGCTGGGCCGATCTCGGCATCGTCGTCGAACGCCAGGCCGGCGTTGGCATTGGAAACCCCCACCTGGTTGCCTTGGTTGACGAAGCAGCGTCTTATGACCCGCGGGTGTTCGGCCCCGTTCTTGAGGCCGACTATCCCAATGGGGTCAACATCGAATTGATCGACATTCCCGATCCCGCGAACATCAGGTTCGTGGTGTGGGAGCGGGGCGCAGGAATGACCCAAGCCTGTGGCACCGGCGCCTGCGCGGCAGCCTGGGCGGCCCGTCAGTGGGGCTTGGTCGAGCCTGAGGTTCAGGTCCACATGCCAGGCGGCTCAGCCACAATCGAGGTTGTCGACCGAGCCGAAAGCGAGGGAGGGCCAACGGTCTTCCTAACCGCCCCAAGTGTCTATGTCGGAACCGTCATTCTCGATGGCTGACTCTTCGCCAGACAAAGAAGGGCCGCCCCAGGCTCCTCCGGTCGAAGCCAAAGAGGGCACCGAAGCCCTGACCGTCGACGGAGTCGGTACCCACCGCGGAGCGTTTGTCGAGCACGGCCGCGATGCTCTGGACGACGAAACCGGATTTCTGGACCGCAGCTTCCGCGAGCGGATCGTGTTGGTTGGGGTCACCCACGGCGGCCAAAGCGAGCTTGAAACAGCGGCTTCGCTTGACGAGCTTGAGCTCCTCGTTGACACCGCCGGGGCCGACGCCCTTGACCGCCTGACCCAACGCAGGGACCGGCCAGACCCGGCAACCTTTGTCGGCAAGGGCAAGGCAACCGAAATCAAGGAGGCCGCGGTTGCCATCGATGCCGACACTGTCGTGTTCGACGACGAACTATCTCCTGCCCAACAGTTCAACCTCGAGAAGATCCTGAAGCGAACCGCGCTCGATCGCACGGCGGTGATTCTTGACATCTTCGCCCAGCACGCCAAGTCGGCCGAGGGCAAGGCCCAGGTTGAGCTGGCCCAGCTGCGCTATCGCTTGCCTCGGCTGCGGCGCAAGAAAGATTTCAGCCAGCAAGGCGGGGGCATTGGCACTCGGGGGCCTGGCGAAACCCAGTTGGAGGTAGACAGGCGCCGCCTGGTCAGGCGGATGCACAAACTGGAGCGCGACCTCGACGATATTTCAGCTCGGCGGGCCAACCAGCGCAAGGCCCGCCACCGCTCGCCCTACCGCTCGGTCTCAATTGTTGGCTACACCAATTCTGGCAAAT
This sequence comes from Acidimicrobiia bacterium, assembly GCA_003231975.1. Lineage (GTDB taxonomy): Bacteria > Actinomycetota > Acidimicrobiia > Acidimicrobiales > SZUA-35 > SZUA-35. The sequence continues at coordinate 16,239 of QIKW01000265.1, read as the reverse complement.
CGACCTTGTTGCGAACCCTTACCGGAGCCAACGTGTTGGTGCAAGACCGCCTGTTCGCAACCGTGGATCCCACAACTCGCAAAGCCCGCCTACCCGGTGGCGAGCAGATTCTTGTTACCGACACGGTTGGATTCGTCCGCAAACTGCCCCACCAACTGGTTGAGGCGTTCAAATCGACGTTGGAGGTTGCGGTGGAGGTTGACTTGCTGGTGCACGTTGTTGATGGCACCGCCCCCGACCCTCTTGGCAACATCGAAGCTGTTCGTCAGGTTCTGGGAGGCGTTGGGGCAGGCGAGGTTCCCGAACTGCTTGTGTTCAACAAAGCAGATGCTGTCGACGCCGACGGACTTGCAGGTGGAGCAGAGCGCCTGGCGGCCCGGTATCCGGGATCGGTCGCGATCTCGGCCCAGAAAGGCACCGGCATCGAGGCTCTCCTCGATGCAGTTGCCGCCAAGTTGCGTGAACTGTCCAGTCTCTATGAACTCTTTGTCCCCTGGGCCAGGGGCGACATGCTGGCCGCCACTCACCGAGAAGGTGAGGTGGTTGAGGAAACCTCCGAGGCAGACGGGATGCGAATCCTGGCCCGGCTTGAGGAAGCCTCGGCCAAACGCCTTTCCAAGTTCATTGTTGTTGCCGTCACAGCAGCAGATTCCGACCGCGGTGAAACGCTGTGACCGTTCAGCCGTTTGTTCCCCCTCCCTATCCCCACGATCGACTTGACCCCATTAAGAAGATCGCAACCGCCCACGAAGGGGGAATTGTCGACCTGTCAATCGGTAACCCCTGTGATCCACCGCCTGCTTCGGTTGTGCACGCACTTGGCGCGTCCAACTCCGAGCGGGGCTACCCCCCGTCAATTGGCACACCGGCCCTTCGGGAGGCCGCTGCCGGATGGCTGAACGACCTGGTTGGGCTGGATCTTCAGCCCGGCGACATTCGGGCCACGATTGGGTCAAAGGAAGTAGTGGCAGGCCTGCCTCATTGGCTTAGGCTCCGGCGGCCCAGCCTCGACACCGTGCTCTATCCGGCGGTCAGCTACCCCAGCTACGCAATGGGCGCTCGCCTGGCCAACTGCCGGGCGGTGCCGGTGCCCGTCAACCAGAACTGGGAGCTCGATTTGGCGGCAGTCGACCCAGCCGACGCGGCCAGGGCGTTGTGCCTTTGGGTAAACACCCCGGGAAACCCGGCGGGCGGGTTGGACGATCTCGGGGCCGTTGCCGCCTGGGGCCGGGCAAACCAGGTCCCGATTCTTTCAGACGAGTGCTACATCGAGTTCACCTGGAGCGGGCCGCCCCGGTCGATCCTCCAGCACGGGCTCGACGGGGTGCTTGGCGTTCACTCGCTTTCAAAGCGGTCGAACCTGGCAGGTGCCAGAGCCGGCTTCTATGCCGGTGACCCAGACCTGGTTCACTACCTGGGCGAGGTTCGCAAACACGCTGGCTTCATGCTTCCAGGCCCGGTGCAGGCGGCTGCGGTTGCCGCTTTCCAAGACCGAGAGCACGTGCTGGTTCAGGCCCAGAGATACCAGGACCGCCTGAAACGAATACAGCAACTCCTGGAGGCCGTTGGCGTAACCGCGCCGCTACCGAAGGGCGGTTTCTACCCTTGGGCCGCTGCGCCCGATGGAGACGCCTGGGCCCTCACCGAACGATTGGCGAAAGAAGCTGGGGTGTTGGTCAGCCCGGGGGAGTTCTACGGACCCGACGGGGCGGGCCATATTCGGGTGGCGGCGGTGCAGCCAGACCACATGATCGATCTGGCGGCCAGCCGCTTGGGTCTGTAGTTAGCCCGCTGAGGGGGTGATCCGAATGATGCGGTCGGTGCCTGTTCCCGTGCTCACATAGAGGGAGCCGTCGGCTGCCTGATGCACGGCCCTGAGTCGCCCGAACTGGCCGTCGATGATCGTTCGTTGGCCCAGGTAGACCCCATCGGGGCTGAAGAAGAGCAGGCGCAGCGTCTGATTCTTGAGGGCGGCAACGCCAAGGGCGTTGTTCCAGGCTCCCCAGCTGGGATCGTTGGTCCAGTCGCCTCCGCTGAGGGCCAGTGCCGGGCCGGTGGACCATTGCGCCCCGAACACGTTGTTGCCAAGCCCGAAGTTGGTCATCGGCACGCTTTCGTTGTAACCCGGCACCGGATTCCAGCCCGCGTTGCCTCCTGCCACCGGCCGGTTGACCTCATCTTCAATGGTGGGCCCGTGCTCAACGCTCCACATCTCGTTTGTTCCCGGCCTCAGCGCCAGGCCCTGCACGTTGCGGTGCCCATAGCTGTAGATCAGGCGCTGGTCGGCGTTGGCGGCACCGAAGAACGGATTGCCCGCCACCGGCCCGCCCGTTGCTGGGTCTACCCGCAGTACTTTGCCTCCAAGGGAAGTGAGCGACTGGGGGTTGGCGCCGTCGGCCGCGTCGCCGGTGCCAATCCACAGGTTTCCGACACGGTCGAACTCAAGCTGGCAGCCCCCGTGGCGGCCGCTGCCGATTGGCAACCCGCCAACAAGGGGGTCGGCCACACGAGTGGCCGTGGTGAGCGCAGCGTCGAGAGTCCAAGCCAACACCTGAATTTGCCGCGGCGAGTCTTTGCCCTGGCAGCTGTAAATCCGGCGATTGTTTGAAAAGTCTGGATCTACCGCAATGCCCATCATCCCGGTTTCGCCGTTGGCGAACAGGTCGCTGAAGTCGGCTGTGAGCTCCCGAATTGGGCCTCCCGGAGGGAGAACGTTGAACCCGCCCGGTCGCTCGCTAATCAAGAGAGTGCCGTCGGGAAGAGACTCGATGTCCCACGGAATGGTTAACCCCTCGGCAACCACGGTCGTGGTGATGGTTGGCCTGCCTGGGAAACGGTTGCGGTACTCGCCAAGCCCCATCACCGTTTCAGCGAAGCCTTGGATGGTAAGGCCTTGAGCAAGCTGGTCGCTCCAAAACGCCAGGCCGCCGGGCTCGGGGGTTCGTTGGAGCAGGCCCAGGTACATCAGCGTGGTTAGCACTTGGGTGCGACGTTGGGCCTTGTTCTCCAGCGATTCGGAGACGGCAACCACGAACTGGGCCAGCGTTAGTCGGCCCGAGTCAATCTCGCCCCTCCAGAACGCCAGGCCACCGACATCGGCAGGGCGCCCGAGCGATCGAGCGTAAATGGCCTCAACAACCTGATCGGTTGTCTGGGCTGCCGCCAGGGCTTCAAACTCGGCGCTCGCCAGGAATTCGGCTGCGATCGTTGGAAGTGGCACCCCGCTTCGACTGAGGCTCACCCAGAAACGGAGGCCCGCCAAGTCTGGCTGCCTATCAAAAACGGATCGGTAAAGCCGAACAATCGGCGCGACGGTCCCTTCGAACTCGCCAGACGACAGAAGCTGTTCAACCAAGGCCGCCGGGGAGGTTCCTCCCTCAAGCTCGGCGGCCCAGAACGAGAGGCCGCCTGCGTCTGGTCCTCGGGCAAGAAAGTCTCGATACGCCTGGTCAACGAATGCTTCCTCGGTTGGGAAGCGACCGTCAACAACTTCGGCTGCCGAAGCCGGGACGGGATTCACAAAAGGGATGGCGAGCGCGGCCGCAACCACGATCGCCAGAACTAGGGAAAGGCGACGCATGCCGCCAACCTAGCCACGGTTCCTGCCGAGCCCACCAGGCGCGAGCTGCCCCTATTCGGCCCCTGTATTGTCTAACCTCAACGCACAATGACCGACCTTCTGGCGCTAACCGCAGACCTGGTGAATCGCACCTCGGTGTCGTTCGAAGAAGCTGAGCTTGTCGACTGGCTCGAGGCCGAACTTGGCACGCTCGGTCATTTGGAAGTGGATCGAGTTGGAGACAACCTGGTTGCCCGAACCCAACTCGGTCGCCAGGAACGGTTGATTCTGGCCGGCCACACCGACACGGTGCCGGTTGTTGTCGACCCGTCCCTTGTTGGTGGCACCAACGGTGTGGCCAGAATTGTTGGCCAGACACTCTGGGGCGTTGGCTCGGCCGACATGAAAGGTGGGCTGGCGTGCTTCTTGGAGATCGCCCGCACCGTGACGCAGCCCGCGATCGACCTGACTTTCGTCTTTTACGCCAGGGAAGAGGTGGCCCAGCAGCACAACGGCCTGAACGAACTGGCGGCCAAGCGTCCCGACCTGCTGGAGGGAGACTGCGCAATCCTGGGTGAGCCAACAGATGGGGCGATCGAGGCTGGCTGCCAGGGGGCCATGCGGTTCGAAGTGGTCCTGGCCGGGGCCAGGGCCCACACCGCCCGGCCCTGGATGGGGCGCAATGCGATCCACCGCCTGTCCGGGCTGCTGGAAACGCTTGGGGCGTACGAGGCCCGGAAGCCAACGATTGATGGCTGCACCTATCGAGAGTCGATCCAGGCGGTCCACGTCGAAGGGGGCGTTGCGGGAAACGTGGTTCCCGATTCGGTCACCTTGCGTATCCATCATCGGTTCGCTCCGGATCGCTCTCTGTCAGAGGCTGAAGAATCGGTGCGGGAACTCCTGGCCCCGCATCTGGATAACTTGGATCAGTTGCGGGTGATCGACCGTTCCCCGGCTTGTCCTCCCTCGCTGGACCATCCGCTTTTCCAGAGGTTGAAGGACGAGAACTCGCTTGAGGTTCGGGCCAAGCTGGGCTGGACTGACGTTGCCCGATTCGCCCAACTCGGTGTGCCCGCCACCAACTTCGGCTCTGGCGATCCAACTATCGCCCACACGCCAAACGAGCACCTCCACAGAGAGTCGATCGAGCGCACGTTCGCCGCCATCAAGAGCCTGGTTTCCCAGCCCCTGGGGGACCGGCGATAGTTGGGTCTTCGGGCCAATCGTGTTTCGGGTAGCGGCCCCGCAGCTCTGTCCTTACCGACTTGTAGGAACCGCGCCAGAAGCCTGGCAGGTCGGTCGTGGTCTGCGCCGGACGGTTGGCGGGCGAGAGCAGCTCGATGGTGAGCGGCGTTTGACTCGGCCCTATCAGCGGGTGCTTGTCCAGCCCCAGCACGTGCTGAATCCGAACCTTCCAGACCGGGCGGCCAGACTGGTAATGAATCGGCTTGGCCCGGCCGTTGGGCGGCGAAAGCGATGCTGGGGCCAATTCGTCAAGGCGTTGCTTTTGCTTCCAGTCCAACAAGTTCAGAAGGCTTGGCCCCGGGCGAAGCGAGCGCAGCTGAGTGGGGGTGTTTACCGAATCAAGCGGCAGCCACTGCTCCACCGTTTCCAGAAGAGCCTGGTCTGAAACGTCTGGCCAATCCTGGGGAGCCTCGCCATTCAGCCAAGCAAGGCGACCTCTGAGTTCCTGGTCGGCGCTGGTCCAACCAAGCAGGTCTAGGCCGCGTCGGCGTAGCCCCGACCGGAAGGCGGCGTGCAAGGCCGACCGGGATGGCTTTGCCAGAGGGGCGTTGTGCAGCACGATTGCGCCAAGCATGGTTTGGCGTTGGGCAGTAACGGTGTCCAGGCGATCATCCCAGTGAACCAAGTCACGGGATTCGATGTGGTTGGCGGCCAGCCTTGCAATCAGGCGGCGATCAAACGACTCGGCCAGACGCACCCGGCCAGAGTCGCCTGAGACGGTTGCGTCTGCGATGATGTAGGCATCGGCCTCGCCGCCAACCGAGGTGTTTCCAGCAAACGCCACCTCCCGACCCGTGGCCAAGAGAAGGTCGTTGGGTCGCCCTGGCCTCGGAAGGGCAATCCTGTCTGGCCATGCGGCGGCCAACAACGGCCCGATGCCAGCCGGAATATCAAGCTTCTGGGCCCCGCCAACCGCGGGCTGGGCGTCAAGGGCCCTTCGCAGTCGTTTGGTTGTTTCCTTTGCCTCGTGGCGGCCACGTTGCTTGGTGACGAACTCGGCCAGCGCATCGCCTGGGGGATGGTGGTCGCCATCGAGGGCGGCGGCCACAGCCAGCGCCTCGTCAAGTCGTCCGGCCCGCCTGGCCAAAAGCAACAAGGCAGCCAGACGAGGATGGGTGGGAAGCGTGGCCGCCGCTTCTCCCGACTTGGTGAGTTTGCCTTCTTGGTTCGCCAGGCCAAGCCACTGGAGGATTTGGTTTGCGGCCTCCAGCCGATGGCGGGGCGGGCGGTCAAGCAGGGGGAGGGTTGCTGCTGTTGGGTCGCCCCAGCGGAGCAGCTCCATCGCAACCAGCAGCGGGTCTCCCTCCAGAATCTCGGGGGGAACCGCGGTGTTGAGCAAGGCGTGGTCATCCTGGGACCACAAACGAATACACAGTCCCGGGCCGGTGCGCCCGGCGCGGCCCCTGCGTTGATCAGCGGCGAAGCGGCTGACGAATCCGGTTTCCAATCGGCCGAGGCCAGTTGCGGCGTCGAACCTGGCGCGGCGAGCCAGGCCGCCATCCACAACGGCCTCCACTCCCGGGATTGTCACCGATGTTTCCGCCACACTGGTGGCGACAATGATTCGCGACGTCAACGACGGAGCCAAAACACCTCGCTGGAGGGCGTCGGCGCCCGCGCCCCCGTGCAGCCCAATCACCTCGGGATGGTGGTCCAACAGTTGGCATACCTGGGTAATTTCTCGTCGGCCCGGCACAAAGACCAGCACATCACCCTTAACCCTGCCAGCGGCCTCTGTGGCGGCCACGGCCACCGACCGGGGCCACTCTCGGCTTGCTGGGCGCCCCCGGTGCTCGGTCGCCACGGGAAAGGCCCGACCTGGAACCTCAACAACCGTTGCTCCGCCCAGCAGTGCCGCAACACGTTCAGAGCTCATCGTGGCCGACATTACGATCAGCTTCAGCTTGGGCCGGATCGAGTCCCTGGCCTCGATTGCCATTGCCAGGCCAAGGTCGGTGTGGAGGTTCCTTTCGTGGAACTCGTCGAAGATGATGGCGCCAATCCCCAGCAGTTCGGGGTCGTGCTGGATGCGTCGGGTCAGGACCGCCTCGGTCATCACCTCGATGCGACAATTCGGGCCAACCAGGCGCCGTCCCCGCATGGTCAAACCAACGCTGTCGCCAAGTTTCTCACCCAGAAGCTCAGCCAGCCGAGAAGCGGTTGCCGAAGCGGCCATCCGACGCGGTTCAAGCAGCAGTACGCGCTGGGGATCCTGGCTGTCGCTGCCAAGCGCGGCGTCAACCGCGAAAGGAACAAGGCTGGACTTGCCTGCGCCGGGAGCTGCTGTCAGAACCAGTGAGCCATCGACGACAGCCGCAACGATCTGGTCGAACTGCTGGGCAACCGGCAGATCTGATTCACGGGGCCGGAGCCGGGGGTATGGCACTTGGCTCGCTCCTGGTTTACGGTGTATGACGGGTGTACGAACGGAGTACGCAGAGTAAGGCGACAGAAGGATCGAGTCATGCAGAAGCACATTTCACCGTCAGCTTTGGCCAGAGACCACCGCTTCAACCGCCAAACCAGCGAGGAGCGCTTCAGCGATCCCCGCCATTCCATGGAAGTTGGCAATGTAGACCCTGGAGCCGAGGATGTGGCTGACCGCGCCCGCAGGCGGATGCACGGAATCTTCGTCGGCGAAATTCAGGCGCTGGAAGGCGCGGGTCGTACCGCCTTTGACTTCGATACCAACGACGTGCCATATGAGCTGAAGCTCGACATGGCCCGCCAGTGCTGGGACGAGGCCCGCCATTGCGAGATCTCAATCAAGCTGGCCGAGCACATGGGAGGCGAGCTTGGCGAGTACGTTGAAACGACCACCCTGTTCGAGGCTGCTTGCCACAAAGACCCGGTGTTTCGACTGGCAGGAGTAAACCGAGCCCTGGAAGGTTTGGCGATTGACGTTTTCACCCAGATGCGAGATTTCGGCGACGAGATGGGTGATCCGATCCTGAGCTACTGCGAGGACTACATGCTGGCTGATGAGGTCACCCACGTTCGCATGGGGTCCAAGTGGCTGCGCTCGGTAACCGAGGGAGATCCCGAACGGCGCAAGGCCGCCCTCGAGTTCCAGAAGGTTGTTGACGGCCTGTTCAACTTCAGGGGCCAGCGAGGCGAAGAAGTTGATTCACCAATTCGGCTGGCCCGCGAATTCCGCAAAATGGCAGGCTTCACCGACGACGAAGTTGACGACATAGCCGAAACGTCACTGAAGCAACGCACAGAACTTGAAGCAGAACGGCTGGCTGTCGCTACCGCCCCGCAGTAGCAGCCCTCCCAAGTGGCGCCAATCAGAGGCGGCGCATGATCGTTACAACTTTGCCGAAGATTTGCACTTCGTCGGGGTCATAACGCATTGGTTTCAGCGCAAAGTTGGCGGGGAGCAGCACGATCTGGCCGCTCTTGTCGTCGGTGCTGTAGGTCTTGACCGTTGCCTCTTCGCCCGGAATACCGGCAACAACGATGTCGCCGTTCTTGGCCGTCGGTTGCACCTGGACGATCACGAAGTCTCGGTCGAGAATGCCTGCATCGATCATTGAGTCGCCGCGCACCCTCAGCATGAACAGGTCGCCGTCGCCGGTTAGATCTGCAGGGACGGGGTAGGTCTCTTCGATGTGCTCGGCCGCCAATACATCGGTGCCCGCAGCCACCGATCCGACTAGAGGCACGTGGCGAACGGGCCTGCGCTCAACGTCGGTAGCACCGGAATTGGAGTCCCAACGGACCTCTATGGCCCGAGGCTTTGTGGGATCTCGCCGCAAGTAGCCCTCTCGTTGGAGGGTTGCCAGGTGAGAGTGAACCGTTGAGGGAGAAGTGAGACCGACGTGAGCCGCAATCTCGCGAACCGACGGCGGGTAGCCGATGTCTCGCATTTGAGCTGAAATGAACTCAAGAATTGATAGTTGTCGCTCGGTGAGCTTGTGCTTCTTCACCGCGACCTCCTTTGATTTGTCGAACGTGGGTTTCCACCACTATGCCACATGTCAGCGTACAAGTGTTCGATAGAGTTTCATATTGGATCTGCTGTCGCGGACCGGCTTCGCCCATATTTGGCGAACTGGCATGGAATAGTGGCGAAAACGCACTTAATCCATTCCAGTTCCCCTTCTTGGGAGATTCTGGCTCAGTTCCGCGTTGCCGTCGGCGACGAGCGGTGAGGTGTCGACCCAGATGGGCGAAGCCGGACCTGCGGAAGCGGTCGCCGTTTCTCGGCCTTGGAGGCCTCGTCTCTTCGCAAGTTTTTCGCTTCGCTCAGAACTCGCCTCGTGGCTGTTCTGTGTTGCCGACGGCGTCGGCACGCAGTGAGGGTGTTGACCGGGGTGGCCGGAGGCGGACCTGCGGAAGCAGGTCCCAATGTGGTCGTGTCACGCGTTGCCGTCGGCGTCGGCACGCAGCGTGCCGGCACGCAGCGTGCGGATGACGCGGATGGGCGAAGCCGGACCTGCGGTAGCGGCTGGCAGTCACGCGTTGCCGACGGCGTCGGCACGCAGTGTGCGGATGACGCGGATGGGCGAAGCCGGACCTGCGGTAGCAGGTCCCAATAAAACAGAACAATTGTTCGGATTGGGGGTTGTCAACGAACGAGCGTTCGTGTTAACTGTTCAGAACACCCGTTCGGGAGGAGCGCTGGGGGCAGCAGCTCGACGTGGCCGGGGTGGACGATCGAATCGCCGTCGTCCCCTCCGGCCACCTCGCCCAGAACAGCCAGCTTTAGAACAGCCAGATTCCAGACAGTGTCACACCCCCTCAGGAAGATGTAATCATGGTCGCACTCTTTCAACCCGCCCCTTTCCAAAACGGCACTCCTTGCCCAGCTCCCTCGCATCCACCCCGGCTACGCCTGGTAGTTGGTGGGCAGTCAGCTCGGTCGTCGTCAACAATTGCCAGAAGCGCTGTTGGCGATCCCCGGCTTCTTATTGCTCTCGGCCTAGTTCTGCTGGCGGTTGTGGTGATTTCTCTTCGGTTGGTGCAGGGCGCCCCAACGGCCGACACTTGGGTTGGGCTCCAAGCTGAATCGGCGGCGAATGCGCAGCCAGCGGCAGAGTCAGCCGCCAGCAGCCAAGACCGGCTGCTGGTTGCCAAAGCCGGCGACACGTGGTGGGGCATTGCCCTGGCTGCGGCGCCAGGCCAAGAGACCACTGAGGTGGTTCGGCTGCTTACGGCTGCCAACGGAGGCAGTGCGCTGGCCGAAGGCCAAGTCGTTCGCATCCCGGCTTCGCTCGGCTAGAACGATATCCCACTTGAAAGTCCGGATCTGCCGGAATCGTGCCCGCTCATCGTTCATAGGTCAGTTATGGTTGTGCCAATGCGCTGTACGGCTTGCGGCAACGACGAAACTCGAGTGGTTGATTCTCGTAGTGCCGAGGCTGGCAGCGCGATTCGCCGCAGACGTGCATGCACCCGCTGCAAGAATCGTTTCACAACCTTTGAGCGATTCGAGACTGTCACCTTGACAGTCGTTAAGCGCACCGGAGACAAGACTCCTTTTGATCGGGCCAAGATCGTCCGTGGTCTCACGTTGGCCGCCAAGGGTCGCCCGCTGGAATCGGCGGTACTTCAGCTGATTGCGGATTCTGTTGAGGACCAGGCCAGGATCGAAGGTCCAGAGGTCAGCTCAGAGTGGGTCGGCATTGCCGTGTTAGACCAGCTCCGGGCGTTAGACGAGGTTGCGGCACTGCGCTTCGCCAGTGTCTACAAGGGGTTCGTTGATGTTGCTGACTTCGAAAGGGAGCTCACCCTGATCAAACGAGAGCACCCGGCGTTCGGTGCCTCCGAGCCCCAGTCAGATTCGCTAACGCCGCACTAAGACCACCGCGGCCAAGGCCCTCGCACCTTGGATTCTGGAGGCCCCGACTCGGTACAGGCCTCCAAACCTTGAGTCGCCCCATTTGCGCGTGGTCGCCGTCGGCGACCAGCGGGGAGGTGTTGCCCGGGGTGGCCGGAGGCGGGTCTGCGGGAGCAGACCCCAAGGCGTTGCGCGTTGCCGACGGCGTCGGCACGCCGTGGGGTGTTTAGTTGGATGGGCGAAGCCGGGTCTGCGGGAGCAGACCCCAATGTGACTTGCCGGGGAGGCCGGTTTGCAACTGGCATGGATTAGTGGCGAAAACGCACCTAATCCATGCCAGTTGACCTGTCGGGGCCAAGTTCGATGGCCAGATCCGTTGCGCGTTGCCGACGGCGTCGGCACGCCCTATTTTCGTGTTGCGCGTTGCCGACGGCGTCGGCACGCCGTGGGGTGTTTAGTTGGATGGGCGAAGCCGGGTCTGCGGGAGCAGACCCCAATGCAATAGCGCGTGGTTGCCGACGGCGTCGGCACGCCGTGAGCTATTGACCCGGATGGGCGAAGCCGGGTCTGCGGGAGCAGACCCCAATGCAATAGTCCGCCAGACCTATGCCAGGCAGCCACGCCGGGGTCGTTGTGCCCATTCGGCACCTTGTGGCTCAAAGCAGCCGTGGTTTGGGTCGAAGCATAAGCTGTGACTGGTCGCGTTCTCCGTGTTGTTGCTGTTGTCGCGGTCATCGCGCCGCTGCTTTCATTTGGGGCACCCGCTCTGGGACAGGAAGACCAGCAAGGCGATGCGGAGACGAACCAACTGCCAGAGTTGAGCCTTCGGGAACTACTTCCAGACTCCCAGCTGTTTCAGCCAGACATTATGGACCAGGTTGGGATTGACCTCCGCCCGGTGCGGGGCCTGGTTGTGGACCTAACACAGGCCTATGTGGATCGGGACGGTGCCGAGATTCGTCGCGTCGAAGGATTCCAGGAAAGAGCTGAAAGGCTCAGCGACCGCTGGGCCCACCGTGTTGTGGTTGCGGAAAGAAGGCTAATCCTGGACACAGCGGTGCTGGCCGAGGCCGAGGCAGTCTCAAACCTCGGGGCCTACGGAGTCAGCACTTTCCTCGGTACCGCAAAGCTTGACCTCGAGAAGTTCAGCTTCGATGGTGTCTCCAGCCCGGTCCCCGAGCTGGCTGATTCAGCAGAAGAGGTGTTGTCGGATCGGCTCTCCTCGGCCAGGGTTGCCCTTGGTGCCAGCCGCCTTGGGTTGGCTGATGCCGAACGGACCGCGGCTCAGATCGACAAGGCCGTGGCTGCCGCTGACAGCAGGATTTCACTGGCAAGGACCGAGTTGGCAGATGCGAACTCTCGGATCGATACTCTGGTGCCCAGATTCGAACAGCAACTGGCGGCCCAGACGGTGGCAGACACCGACATCCCTCTGGTAGTTCTGGATGCCTACTTCACGGCACAGGTGGCAACTGCGGAACGCCGCCCGGGTTGCCGCGTCACTTGGAGTCAGCTAGCCGGGATTGGGTTGATCGAGACCCGGCACGGTTCCTTCGGCGGCAGTGTGGTTGGCCCGGACGGCCAGACATCCAAGAAGATTCTGGGGCCGGTTCTGGATGGCACAGAGTTCGCATCCATCAGGGACACCGACGGCGGGGCGTTGGACGGCAACACCGAGTGGGACCGGGCCGTTGGCCCGATGCAGTTCATCCCCAGCAGCTGGCAGATATATGGCCAGGACGGGAACGGCGATGGGGTGCGTGACCCCCACAACATTTACGATGCGGCACTTTCCGCGGCCGAGCACCTGTGTCGCTCACGTGGCGGCTTGGACGCCGATGAGAACTTCCGGGTTGCGCTGCTTGGGTACAACCGCTCGGATCAGTACGGCCTGGATGTGATGGCTGCCAGGGCTCGCTACGCAGGTGCGGTTCGGCTGACACCGTCTTCGCACAATCCCACCTCGCACAACCTGGAAGCTGATCCCGCAGAACGCGGCGACGGCGCCTCAGCGGCCGCGGCTCACGGTTAGTTCGGAGCTAACCGCTGGATGTTCCAGCTCGCACCCAGCGGCCAAATAGGAGATCGTCGCCCTGCCACAGGCGAGCGAGCGTGAGCCTGCGCGTTGTGGCTGCTTGGGGGCCAAAGGCCGGCCTTGCGGAGTTTCCCCCGGCCAGCACGGGCGAAAGGGTGAGGTTCCATTCATCGATCAGATCGCCAGCAATGAACTGACCGTTCAGCGAGGGCCCGCCCTCTACCAGGATGTTCTTGTGACCCCGTCTGGAGAGCTCGTCAAGCGCCAGACGCAGGTCGACTCGACTGACTCCTGCCACCACGATGTCTGCGGTCTGTTCAAGGACGGAGCGTCTCTGTTCCGGTGCCTGCTCAACTGTGATTATCAACGGGCGGTAAGCCGAGTCGTTGAACAGGGCCAGCGAGGGGTCGAGGTTGAGCGAAGCTGTGACAACGGCGATTGTGAGCCGTTCGGCCCGACCCTGGGCCTGCCTGGCCGCGGCCACAGCGGTGTCTGGCCGGGGCGGACGATAGTTTTCGGCAACCGCGGTGCCTGCCCCGACGATCACCGCGTCTGCCACGGAGCGGATGGCTCGGAACACTGCCATGTCTGCGGGCCCGCCGAGAGGTCCAGAGACGCCCCCCACTGCGGTGGCGCCATCGATGGAAGTCACCATGTTTGTCAGAACCCATGGGCGCCCGCCGCTTCGTGGTCGCGGCTCTTCAGCAACCGCTACAAGCGGATCGACTTCCAGGCCTGCTACGGGAAGAACAGAGCGAATTGCCACGAAGGAACGTTACTAGGCAGGCCGCGGCACAAGCTCTGATGTGATGGAGCCAACGTCTAAGACCCGAGATCGGGCTTTCGGCCCGGGCTTTTCGGCCAAAGGAGGCCTGGGGGACCCTCCTCTGCTATGAGGGCAACCCCTATGTACACGTGTCCCTCCACCTGGCAGCCTTCGGAGATGTCCAGAATCTCTGGTTATTTTGCTGAGAACGTTCTAGAGAGTCTGCGCCAGCGACCCGGTCGGCTAACGCCCGCAGAATGGTTGGCCGTTGCTGGTTATGTGGCCTTGGCGGCCGCTATCGGCTTTGGGACGGGCATGTTCCAACTCGGCTGGCCCAGCCTCGGTCAGCTACTCATCCTTCCGCCTCTGCTTCTGCTCTATCCCTCAATTGTCGAAGAGGCGCTGTTTCGGGGTCTGCTGCTTCCCCGGTTGCTTCATGAGGCTTCGGTCCGGGCCAAGGCACTTGCTCTTGTCGCCTCGACGCTGATCTTTGTTGCCTGGCATCCGTTGAATCACTATCTGATTGGCATCAGCGACACCTCGCTGTTCATCAAGCCTGGGTTCTTGGTGATCGTCGCCGCCCTTGGTTTGCTGAGCGGCTACTTGTCTTTGAGGACCCGTTCGTTGTGGCCCGCCATTCTGCTTCATTGGGCAACCACTGTTGTGTGGAACCTCTTCCTAGGTCGACCTGGATGATTGGCGCACCTGGGATAGGGGGATTGCTCGACCGTCGCGGGGCCGACTCTGTTTAACCGCGCCAGCGACTACTGATAGACCGCAGAAACAGCAAAGGAGAGTCTCGCACTGGTCCATCCCCAGGCTGAGCCGGGAATCCACAGAAACTTTTCGTAACTCACAGGGTCATCCACTTCTGATCCACAGAGGATTTACCTAAAGTGTCAGCAACTGGCGAGGCCGGTCCGAGAGGGTGGAATGAGGGGGCACAATTTTGAGGGGGCCCTTGGGCGAGAGCAGCGTTGCAGCGGGGCCTAGGCCCAGGTTGCGGCGTAACTTGAAACCTTTACCCGCTTGCTCTCGGGCCGGCGTAGCCGGAAGAGGGGCCGCAACTGCGTGTTCGGTTCATGATATTTGAAATCAACCGTTGACAGCGACGTAATTACGGTGTTGTAATACCCACCCACATCTTGTGCTTCCAGTTCCCGCAACACAACATCTAGTGGTCTCGGCCCGGCCTCCCATGGCGGCTTGTCGACATCGATTGGTTGCGGCAGCGGGCGGCGCCGGATCTGGCGGATCCAGGGACCTGGGTCCAGTTTCTAAAGAACCAAGTTGTAAACCCACCCGCAGCCCTTGCCACCACCAACTCTGCCCGCACGGAGTCCCCGGCACTGGCACCCAAGGAGCTTTCATGGCCCTCACTTCTCTTCACACCGCCATTGGTATCCGGCGTCATTTCACCAACGCCGAGGTCCATCCGTACGACACGGTTGAGTGGGAGCTTAGAGACGCCAGAATCACCCACTGGAAAACCGGTGAGGTGGCGTTTGAGCAGTTGGGCGTCGAGGTGCCAAGCACGTGGTCGGTCAACGCAACGAACATTTTGGCTCAGAAGTACTTCCGTGGCTCGCTAGGCCTGCCCGAGAGGGAATACTCCCTCAAACAGGTGGTAGATCGTGTGGTTGACCGGATCACCGTTTGGGGCCGCGAAGGCGGCTACTTCTTCGACGAGGACGAAGCCGAAACCTTTTCAGACGAACTCAAGTACCTCATCATCCACCAGAAAGGCGCATTCAACTCGCCGGTCTGGTTCAACATCGGGGTTGCCGACGTGCCCCAGCAGGGTTCGGCCTGCTTCATTCTGTCAGTTGACGACAAGATGGATTCCATCCTCAACTGGTATGTCGAGGAAGGTGTGATCTTCAAAGGCGGCTCAGGAGCCGGGGTTAACCTCAGTCGGATCCGTGCCAGCTCCGAGCTGCTGAAGGGCGGCGGCACCGCGTCTGGTCCGGTTAGTTTCATGCGGGGCGCCGACTCATCAGCAGGCACCATCAAGAGCGGCGGCAAAACCCGCCGGGCCGCCAAGATGGTGATGTTGGATGTGGACCACCCCGACATTGAAGAGTTCATCTGGTGCAAGGCAACCGAGGAGCGCAAGGCCCGGGTGCTGCGCGAGGCTGGATTCGACATGGACCTCGACGGCCTCGACAGCCATTCGATTCAGTACCAGAACGCCAACAACTCGGTGCGGGTCACAGACGAATTCATGCAGGCCGTGCTAGACGACGGAGACTGGAATCTTGTCGCCCGCACCAATGGCGAGGTGCTTCGATCGGTCAAGGCCCGAGACCTGATGCGTCAATTCTCCCAGGCCGCGTGGGAGTGCGCCGACCCAGGCATGCAGTTCGACTCAACCATCAACCGGTGGCACACCTCGGCCAACACCGGCAAGATCAACGGCTCGAACCCGTGCAGCGAATACATGCACATAGACAACTCAGCCTGCAACCTGGCCAGCCTCAACCTGGCCTCTTTCCTGAACGACGACGACACGTTCGATGTTGATGGATTCGAGCGGGGAATCGAGTGTTTCTTCACTGCCCAGGAGATCATCGTGGGCCGGGCCGACTACCCAACCGAGGCCATTGCCCAGAATTCGCGCAATTTCCGCCAACTCGGCCTTGGGTACGCCAACCTCGGGGCCCTGTTGATGAACCTTGGCCTGCCATACGATTCAGAAGAGGGCCGGGCCTACGCCGCTTCTTTAACCGCGCTGATGACCGGTCACGCCTACTACACCTCGGCCCGCACGTCTTCTCGCATGGGAGCCCACGCTGGCTATGAAGAGAATAAGGAGCACATGTTGGATGTGCTTGGTCAGCACCAGG
>QIKW01000214.1 GCA_003231975.1 Acidimicrobiia bacterium | reverse complement strand
AGGCCGCCCAGCCTCAACCACGGGATCGGTTTCGGTAGCGGTGTACTTGTGGCACACCATGGCGGCCCCAGAGTCAACAAGGCGAACCTGCCAAAACATCGTGTTGCCAGAGAAGCTAACGAAAGCCCCACCAGCGGCCACATGGGCCTCAACTGCATCGCGTTGGCCGACAGACCAGTACTCGTCGTGGCCAACACTAAGCACCAGGTCATAGCCATCCAGCGCTTCTGGATCCTCCGCCAGGTCGGCCGAGATTGCATAGTCGATGGCTAGCCCCTCAGCCTCGGCCCAGCGAACAAAGCGGCGCTCGAAGATGAACCAGCCAGAGGAACCAATCGAAGCCGGATAGCCCTGCTCCATCCGGTACTGCTGAAAGATCTCACCGTCAACGTCTGGCTCTTCTCCCCATCGGGCGGGCCGAGCCTTTCGGTCGTCTCGCTCAACCTCTTCGCGCCACAGCATCCCCCGGCCGAACGGCCGTTGAAACGAGACCTGCGTGCCTCCGGTGTAGAGGCTGACACCACCCCAGGTGTTGTATGCATTCCAAGTGTTCGTTGCCAGAACCAGCAGCGCCCGGGCCACCGGTTTTGCTGGCCGCACAACAAACCCGGCATGGCAGGTGTCTCGCCCTGGCGCGGCGCCCTTCGCGGTGGCGGTTACTAGATAAAAACCGCTGGCCCAGGTATCGGGGATGTCAACGAGAACCGACACGGGCCAGCGGCAACCATTCGCATCGGCATCTTCTGGCGGTGCTGTGAACGAGCCTTCAAGGTCGGCGCCACTCCACACCGTTTCGAGGCTGGCCCCCCACCGCTGGATCTCGATGTCGTAGCGTTCCGCGCGGCACGAAACGTGCAGTTCAACCTGCTGGCTCTGGCGGTAACTGAGCCTGCCACAGTAAGCCTCGATCTCGTCGTAGAACGTAACGTCGTCAGCCACGTTCTGACCCTAGCCATAACACCGAACGGCTGGGTTAGCTCACGAAGGGTCGTCTACATAACGGAGGTATGGCTTAACCTCTTCGAGGTTCTGAAATCGCTCCCTAGCGTCTTCGGTTGACATCGCAGGCGAGGCGATCACCCGATCGCCCTTCACCCAGTCGGCTGGGGTGGCAACTTGGTGGTGATCGGTTAGCTGCAAGCTGTCGATCACCCGCAGCACTTCATCGAAGTTGCGGCCCGTGGACTTAGGGTAGGTGAGAATCAGACGCACGCTATTGACGGGATCGATCACGAACACCGACCTGACGGTGGAGGTGTCTCCGGCGCCGGGATGGATCATGTCATAGAGCTCAGCAACCTTGCGATCCGGATCGGCGATAATTGGGAAGTTCAGTTCGGTTCCTGTTACCTCGCCAATGTCGGGAGCCCAACCGTGGTGGTCTTCAATCGGGTCAACCGAAAGAGCAAGCACCTTTGTGTTGCGATCGGCGAAACCGTCCTTCAGCGCCGCGGTTCGACCCAACTCGGTGGTGCACACCGGGGTGTAGTCGGCCGGATGGCTGAACAGAACAGCCCACGAGTCTTCTTTCCACTGATGAAAGTCAATATCTCCATCGGTTGTGGTTGCAGTGAAGTTCGGGGCTTCGTCTCCAAGCCTTAGCGACATGATTTTCTCCCTTTGGTTAAATGTACGGACAAAGCTATTCTAAACCCTGATTGCCAGACATTCACACTCAGGTGACCAACGACTCTGCCTGCCAACGCGCTCAGCCAAAAAAGATGGGCAAGGCGCCGCGAACCCTTCAGGGATTGACTAGATTTCGTTCCCGATATGGCTAGCTCCGAGAGTCAAGATTCTCGAATGCCGGGCGTTGCCCGCTCGGCCCTGGTCGTGGGCCTCATCTACATATTCCTGGTTGGCGTTTCTTCGCTTGAGGCGGGCATCAAGATCATGGGGGCCGACACCCAGGAGCGCCTCTTTTCGGCTGTCACCAACCCAATCGCTGGGTTGGCCGTTGGAATCCTGGGAACGGTGTTGGTGCAGTCTTCCTCTGCCAGCACCTCGGTGATTGTTGGCCTGGTTGCCTCGGGTGCGCTTGGGGTTGACCAAGCAGTACCGATGGTGATGGGAGCCAACATCGGCACCACTGTAACCAACACGCTGGTTTCGCTTGGTCACGTTCGCCAATCCAACGAGTTCCGTCGAGCCTTCGCCGCAGCAACCGTTCACGACTTCTTCAACGTGTTAAGTGTTGCCATTTTCCTACCGGTGGAGCTGGCATTTGGGACCATCTCTTCCATAGCGAAATGGGCGACCGAGCGGCTGGTTGGCACGTCAGGCACCGAATGGAAAAGCCCGGTGAAAGCGTGGGTGAAGGAACCGGTTGGCTGGCTGGCCGACTTCTGGGGCCAGGTGGGAGCCGCCGGAAATCTTCAGGGCACGTTAATGGTGGCCACCGGCCTGGCAATTATTCTGCTGGCCCTCACGTTCATCACCAAAAACATGCGGTCGCTTGTGGCTGACCGGGTGGAGCGTTCGGTTAACGCAGTGCTTGGCAAGGGCGGCGGTGCGGTAGCCATGCTCCTGGGGCTTGTGATCACTGTGGCCGTTCAGTCCTCAAGCATCACAACATCCATCCTGATTCCGCTGTGCGCCGCAGGCGTGCTCTCACTTCGCAACGCGTTCCCGGTAACCCTGGGGGCGAACGTCGGCACCACCATCACTGCACTGCTTGCATCTCTGGCCGCGGCCAGCCCAAATTCACTTATCGTTGCGCTCACCCACACCACGTTCAACATCCTCGGAATCCTTGCCATCTATGTGCTTCCGTTCCTTCGGAACCTTCCAATCCTGGGAGCAGAAGCATTGGCGAATGTGGCAGTCAAACAGCGGAGCTGGGCCGTAGCCTACGTTCTAGTTGCGTTCATCATTCTTCCCCTCACTGGGGTTGCGCTACTTCGCTGAAAGGCCGCTTGCCATGGTGCTCTCATTCTTCAGGAAGGGGTCAACCGGACTTGACCACGTGGTTGCCAAGTCTGTTGCCATGTTGGGCGACGCCCGCCACTCCTTTGACTTGGCAACCCTGGCGCTGCTAACCGGAACCGACCCCGACATAGTTTCGGCCGACATCCGCGAGACCGACCAGCGAATCAACCGGGCCGAGCAGGAACTGCGGTCTGAACTGGTGGTGCACGTAAGCGTGCAGGGCGGGTCTGACATCGGCTCGGTTCTTGGCCTCACTCTTCTGTTGAAGAAGATCGAACGCATTGGAGACCAGGCCAAGAACATTCTTGACCTGGCCGAAAACGGGATCTCACTGGCAGGGGCAACGAACATCGCCACGCTCAGTGAAGACCGCCAGATTGCATCAGCCCTGTTTGGCGAAGCGGCCGAACTACTGGGCGAGGCAGATCCCGACGACGCGGCCATAGACGATTTCACCAAACGAGCCCTAACCATCGTTGCAGCCCATCAGGCCGAGATAAACCAGTTCATGACATCTGACCGGCCCGGCAGAGAGGTAGTTCCGCTGGCCATCTACTACCGCTACCTGAAGCGGATCATCGCCAACCTGGTTGGCATCGTTCGCACCGCATCAGAACCCATTCCCCTGATGGACTACCTCGACGACGGCGCAACCGACACCGACGACTAAGGCGCGTCGGGCAGAGCTACTGCTCACTCAGGTCGATGTCTACCATCAGCTCGTTCGCCAGCTCTTCCAGCGAGCCACGCAGATCGGCAATTGAGATCCCGGAAGGCGCCGCCAGCACGGCGCTGGCCCTAAACAGGCGGCCGCCCGCCATCGGCGCGCTCTCGGTTCCGGTTTCAAGCTCTTCAATGCTGACACCCCGCGCCGCCAGCGCCTTGGAAATGTCGTGAACGATGCCGGGGTGATCCTGCCCAACCAACTCCAGCCGCAACTGAAGGGGTGCAGGCGTGCTGGGGACGGCCTCAATCGTGGCCACCGTTATGTGCAATAGGCCCTCCATCTCCAGTGATTTCAGATCATCAACAAAAAGGTCAACGGCTTTGTCGGGAACAGTGACAACAACGATCCCAACGAACTTGCCTGCCAGGCCAGCCATCTGACTTTTGTCCCAGTTGCCCTCGTGGTTCGTAACAACACCGGCCAAGGCTTCCACCAGCCCAGCCTGATCGTTGCCAACTGCTGTTACCACCAATGTTGCCATGGCAACCTTACGCGTCCCACAGCGGGATTGTTGCCGGGTCGGTGTTTGGCCCAACGATGTAGTTGCCAGCAATCAGAGAGACGAACGCATCTTCGTCGCTGAATCCAACACCAACCGGGTTGCCCCCAGCGGCAACCACCCTGACTTGATCTTTGAACAGGCGACGCACCATTGAGACCCCACGATCGCTGGACACCAGTCGTTCTTCAGAGTGAAGGGTGATTGGCCCTTGGCCAACCTGGGTTTCGTAGTCTCCAGGGTAGACCTGATGCTCGGCCTCGGTTAGGTCAAACCAGCTCTTCCCGTTGCCATACACGGGCAAACCCTGAGCTTCTTCATCTTTGCGTTTGCGCAGCATGGCATAAACCCGAGTGTTGGTGTCGTCGATCGGTAGAGCCCAGGACAGGTTGTTGGTCTTGCCGAGCACGCTGAGAGTTGGGGTTGGGATCACCCGCATAGTTGGCGAACGCACCTCGGTGATCCGGTGCAGAATCGTGCCATCGGGCAAGTCTCTGTCTTGGGTTGCAGTAACGCCCCACGAATGGGCTTGCCAGTCAATCCGGGGCCAGATCTCGAGCTTCGGGTCGAACTGGGGGCCGCTGATTGTGTTATGCAGGATGAACACGTGGTGCGGATCCATGGCGTTCTCGTGGGTCTGGAACCAGTTGCACGGAGCATTAGTCGGACCACCAAAAGCGAAATGGTCAACGATTACGATTTCTTCGTCTTCGGTCATGTCTTCAAATATGTCGAAGCGAGGAAAGACCGGCTGCTTGTCTGCCGGGCCGAGGTAGGCAAAGACCAAGCCGTTGTAGTCAACAACGGGATACCAGGGTTGGCGGTGACTGGCTTTGTTGCGACCACGGTCTGGCTCGCACGGCTGATCCAGGCACTGCCCATCAGCGGCGAACAACCAGCCGTGATACGGACAGCGAATCCCGTTGTCTTCAACCCGGCCGAAGTAGAGGGTTGTGCCCCGGTGGCAACAGCGCGGGTGCAACAGACCAGGTGTGCCCGACCGATCCCGGTACAGCACAAGATCTTCGCCAAGGACTCGCACATTCAGTGGCGAAGTGCCAGCTTCGGTTGACCGGGCGATCGGATGCCAATAGCGCCGGAGCAGCTCGCCTGAAGGAGTACCGCGCTCAACCTGAACCAGTTCGGGGTCCCACGTGCCGTCGCTGATTTCGTAGGCCCGCCCCTCGGCCGTCGTTTCGGTCATCAAACCCCTCCTTGGAAAGCCCGGCGAGACCGGCGCCAAAGCGCCAGCCTCGCCCTTCCAGCTTTCAACTTCGGCTAGAAGCCGATGCTGTCATCGATGAACTCGTTTGTGAACATGTCTTCTGCCGTTAGATCGTCGGGTGCGTCAAGGCCAGCTGATCTGGCATCGTCGATGATCTTCTGGATACGAGAGGCCTCCATATTGCCAACGGTTCCATCGGGGCCGTTGCCGTGAAGGCCAAGCTCGCTCATAGTTTCGGCGCCGAAAGCGGCGATGCCGTCGCCATAAACCCAGAAAGAATCGATCTGGGCAACTGCATCAACGATGACCGCATTGGCCCGCTCTGGGGCTTCGGCGTATTCAACAATCGCAGTCTGAATGACTGGGACCAACCTTTCCAAGCATGGCCGCAGAGTTTCCATTTCGCTTGGCTTGACACCCAAGGTTTGGGAGTAAACCTGGAATCCGGCGTCGTGGAGAAGCTGGAAGCTTGGAGCCTTTGCGTACTCCTCAACCACGAACTCATAGTTGTATGGCTCGGCCGAAGCGAAACCTTGCTGGGCAATGTTTCCCTCAGCAACGAACCGGGCAGGCGAACCGTCATAAGACGGGTCGACCTGGTCGGCCTGCCAGAGGCCTTGGGCCACGAAGAACTCAGAGAACGCCCCACCACCGAACACGTTGACTGTAATTCCCTCTGTTCCAATGTCTGCGAGGGTTTCAACGTCGGGATAGACATCTGCATCCCACATGATCATCTGCGGGTTCTTCTCAAGGGGGGCGATAACAGAAATCAGCGGCGCGTCGGCCCAGGCCGTCGCCTGGCCGTCGGTTGAGGTGTAACCAAGATGGATTGAATCATCTGTGTACATCTGTACTCGAGGAGCAGCGAACCCAATGGCCGGGCCACCGGCGCGAACCTCGATGTCTATGCCCGTTGGTTCGCCTCCGGGGCCCCACATTGGGCCGCTGGTTACCAGGTTGTCTGCATCAACTGTGTAGCCCTCACCGATCATCTGGTAAAGAGCGCCATGTTCAGCTTCCGGGAACCAATCGGTTTGGATCACCAACGGGCTTGGGCAAACGCCAGACAAGTCGCTCTCTGCCATCGCATCCCCCTCATCCCCGCCTCCGCTCTCTCCGCCCTCCTCACCTGCGTTGATGACCTCATCGTCACCGCCACAAGCAGCGGCCACAAGCGCGAAGGCCATGAGCATTGCAACTATTCTTAACCATGGTTTGACTGACATATCCCCTCCCAAGAGGTTGTGTTGTAGATCGAATCTGAGCTAGGCGCCGGTGGTGTCATGCCATCTTCCAACCGCTCTGTTTTGGATCCAGCCGAACAGCAGGAATACAGCTACGCCCAACAGCGAAGACATAATCACCGCGGCCAACAGTTCCTCGCCCTGGAGATTGTTGGCGTAACGACGAAGCAGTTGACCAATGCCAACGCCGCCCTTGCCAAAGAAGAAGTCGCCAACGATGGCGCCAATCACCGACAGACCAGCCGAGATACGAAGGCCGGCGAAGATGGCGGGAAGGGCAGCGGGAAACATCAGCTTGCGAAGGCGGGTAAGTCGGTTTGCGTGGTGAAGGGTGAACAGATCGTGGATCCCCCGCTCGGCCGATTGCAGGCCAAAGAGCGTGTTAACAATGATCGGGAACAAGGAGATGATTACACAAACCACGATTCGAGACCGCTGGCCGGTGCCCCACCAGAACGAAATGAGCGGGACGATGGCCAGAACCGGGATGGCTTGGAGGGCAACCATGAACGGAAACACGGCCCTTTCAACCACCTTGGCCTGGCTCATCAGGGTCGCCAGAAAGAAGCCGATGGCTATTGAGATAGACAACCCGATCGTTGCCACCCTGGCGCTTGACCACAAGCCAAGAAGAATCTCAGAGAAATTCTCCCAGTCCAGGAAGCCGACCTGAAGCACTTGGTGAGGGGGCCGCAGCAAAAAGCGTCTGGCCTCGGTCAAAACTCCGTAGGAAATGAAATACCAGGCCGCAATCACCAATGACCCAAGCACCAGCGGCGGCAGCACGGTTTCGGCCAGTTCTCTGCCCCTGGACTTCGGCCGGAATGCCGCTTGACGAACATTGTCATCCACTGCCTGTGCAGCGGAAGCATCGATGCCAGCCAGTGGGCTGATGGTCTCTGAGGCTTGGCCGAGATCTGGCAGAGTCATCCGTAACCTCCCCGAAGGGCGTGGGAAACCTCGCCGCTCAGCTTCGAGAACTCCGGATCAAACCGAAGCTCGGGCTTGCGTGGATAGTCAAACGGAACAACAAACTCGGCAACGATCCGGCCAGGGCGGGCGGACATCACCAGAACCCTGGTTGACATGAAAACCGCCTCGCCGATTGAGTGCGTGATGAACAGCCCGGCGAATCCCTCGCGCAGAAACAGTTTTTGGGTTTCCTCGTTCAGGTGTTCCCGTGTGATCTCATCCACAGCTCCGAAAGGTTCATCGAAGAGAAACACTGGGGGCTTCAAAGTGAGGGTTCTGGCTAGCGACACCCTCATTTTCATGCCGCCCGACAGCGACTTCGGATAGTGGTTCTCAAATCCAGTGAGGCCAACCAGATCTATTGCGTCGCGCGCCAACTGCTTTCTGTCAGCCAGCGGAATGTTGTGCAGTTCAGCCAGCAGCAGCACGTTGTCAGTAACAGTGCGCCATGGCAGAAGGGTGGAGTCCTGGAAGACATAGCCCAAGTGATCGCGGTCCACTTCAAGCTCCCCACTGGTGCGCTCCAACAGCCCGGACGCGATCTTCAGCAACGTCGACTTGCCGCAACCCGAGGGGCCAACAACGGTGACAAACTCTTTCTTGTCAACAGAGAAGCTCACGTCCCTGAGCGCTTCTGTGCCGTCTGGGAATGTCATCCCAATGCGGTCAAACGACAGGGTGGGCGTGGCGAAAGCTGAGAATGCGGTGCTTGTACTGGTCAACCATCTCCCCTTAGAGCCAGCGGACAACTGCGAATCACGCTAGTAGGTTCTTGGCCAGCAGACCGAATCAGCCAACCGTCGAAGAGATAGCAGGACCTACCAGCTAACAATCGAAGTGGGTTCATGCCCATTTCAGTTACCTGACACACCATCGGTGGGCCGCGAATGGGCCGCGAGCCCGCCCTTCAGCTTGGGAAACTGAAGGCCGCGATTTCTCTGAGCTGATCACAAAGCGAGCCAACGGATTCGTCAAACAGTTCAGCCCCCAACCCAGCGCTAGCCCCAGTTGGGTCTCCAATGTGGCCGTGAGGGCCAAAGTCATCAGACAACCAACCGAATTGCACGCTGCCCCCGAACTTCACGTGTTCGTTTGCAGCCAGCCATTCGGGAACGTTCCTGATGGCTTGTGAGAGGTCAACCAAATCTGGTCGCAAATGCATCATTACCGAAGTTTCCTGCAGCCCGCCGTGGATTCCCATCCCAAGCTCTGTGGAGTGCGAGGCAGTAAGTTCAGGGGCGGAGTAAGCGGGGGGCAGAAACGGGTGGATCACGAACGTGAGGAGGTTGTGGGCCAGGCGAATCTCGCGGCACGCCGTGGTTAGGAGGCTGCTGTTACCACCGTGGCCGTTCAGGAAAACGATGCGGCGGGCGCCAGAAAAGGCAACGCAGCGGGCGATGTCGTCAAGCATCTGGTGCATCGTGTCAGCAGACAACCAGATAGTTCCTGAAGACCAGGCATGTTCGTTCGACTTTGAGAACGGCAGGGTTGGTGCAACCAGAAGATCCAGCTCGTCCCCAAGCTGATTAACCACAGCGCTGGCAGCCTCATCGGCTATCACAAAGTCAACTGACAGCGGCAGGTGAGGCCCGTGCTGTTCAATGGCGCCAACCGGGACTAACACCACCGAGTCTGGCCCGATTGCCGAGTGGGCCTGAGGGCCAGAGAGAGCACCGAGGAATCCTGCCATCACGGCAATCTAGTGGTCTTTTGCTACCCAAGCCTTGACGTCGCTGTCTCATCGAGTTGACAAGTGGATCGACTTCGGCGGTCGGCCCAATGGGGATCAACCTAAAGAGCGCTCCTCTGCCACATTGGTCCGAGCGCCGGACGGCGCTCCTCTGCCACATTGGTCCGAGCGCCGGACGGCGCTCCTCTGCCACATTGGTCGTGGCGCCTTGGCCCGACGTGGCCTCTGGCAAGAACCAGCCTTCGAGCTAGCGAAGTTGACTGGGTCCCCAAAGTTGGAACTGGCATGGATTAGGCGAGTTTACTGCACTAAATCCATGCCAGTTCGACCGTTACGGCGAAGTGCGACCAGAACACACCTACGGGAAGACGAATCGTTCTATGACCAATAGAGCCGAGGAGCAGCATGGCGGGCACGGTGTGTCTCTTTTGCCGCTCGACTTGACAGCTGAGCAGATGCTGTCGGCGCCTGTGCCCGTGGGTCTTGATGACCTTTGACCACCAAGTTACAGTTGCGAAGTGCGAGTTCTCTTAGTCGACGGCTACGCCGTCAACCATCCCGATTCTGCGGTGGTGCAAACCGCAATCGAGACCCTTGAGGCCAACGATCACGTGGTGGACCACGCAGCTCTTCATCGTGAGGGTTTCCAACCGTTTATGACCGGCGACGAGCGGGCTGCCTACCACGAAGCGTCACCTCTCTTGACAGAGGAAACCAGAGCAGGCGCAGCTTCTTTGAAGGCTTCACAGGGCCTGCTGTTCTGCTACCCAACAACAACCTTCACCGTGCCCGCCATCGTGAAGGGCTGGCTGGACCGTGTTCTGGTGCCTGGTGTGGCGTTCGTCTTCGACGAAGAACGACGAATCCATCCGGGCATGACCAACATCCGCCGCCTGGGCCTGGTTACTACAACATCGCATTCGGCTGCGGCCACCAAGCAATCCCGTGATGGCGGCAGACGCACGATCTTGCGCACGGTGCGAATTAGCGCCAACCGCTTTTGCCGACGCACCTTTGTATCTGTGCCATCGGGAAGCGACAACTACTCCGAAGTTAGGCGGCGCTTAGCGCGCTGGTAACTTCAGCCCAAACCCGACCAACAAACTCTTCGCGCTTGAGGGCCCCGCCTCGGTCGATGTCATACAGAGCTACCCAGCGGAATGCTGCATCGGCCGAACAAAGCGGCAGCACCACCCTTTTCCAAAGTTGCAAGCCGGGCTCGCCCTGCACTCTGTTCTTCAACCGGGTTGATCCGTGGGTGCTTATAACTGTGAGCGTGCGAACCCCAGCCAATGGCGAAGCAAGGGCGGCCTGTTGGTCTATCAGCGGGCCAACCAGCTGCTGCACCCAATCAAGTAGTTGGGCGGGCATTCCCCCCCACCAGGTTGGCGCAACTACTACCAGATGGTGAACCCCCTCCAAAACAGCAACCCCGGCTGGATCACCCTGGCAGAGCCGCACCACGGTGTGGTCAACCTTCGCCGCGGTCATTGCCTGAAGAACCGCGTCTCTAAGGACCGAGCTGTAGCTGTTTTCAATGGGGTGGGCGTGTATTATCAGAGCAGCCATCAGCGCCGCCCGGTCAGCCGAGCTGTGGTAGGACGTTCTGAGCCAGCCTCTGAAGCTGCTCTGCAACTTTGTCGTAGTGATCGCCCGGCATCGCCGGGAACAGCATCAGGTTCTCAAGCCCAAGCTGCTCGTCGTACCAGTTGATCTGTTCTGCCACCTCGTCTTCGGTGCCAACCAGCCACGTTTTCTGTTGCATCGACTGTTCAAGAGTTGGAATCATCCCCGGTTCGACAGGGCTTTGATCGGGGTTGAGGTAGCCCCGGCTCCACCCGTAGGGCCCCAGGAACTTCCAGAATTCATCGTGGCCGTCTCGCACAGACTCCATAGCTTCTTCGTGGCTGTCCTCAACCCGCACCGCCAGCGCCAACTGCCGGTGCTGGCCCCGCTCCAGCGGAACGCCGTGGGCCGACTCGTATGTGTCTGCGAACTTCTCCCAGCGAGCCTTCGCAACAGAATGATGGTTGTTCCAGAACACCCCACCCCAGCCATCTCTTGGAACCTGATCCAGAGTTGGGGGCGAGGTGATGGCCTGCCAGGTTTCGTAAGGATAAAGGGGCCGGGGCACGAGGGTTAGCTCTTGAACAGTGCCTCCCCTGTCGGGAATGCCGGGGGGTGGAAAGTCATAGACGTTGCCGTGGAATGAAAACGTCTCGTTGTCGAGGGCCAGCTTGATCACCTTCATGCCCTCTTCGAACTGTTGACGATTCAGCTTGTCGGCAACAGCCTTGTCCGGATTGTCGAAGCTGCCGATCTTGGCGCCAAGCACCTCGGCTTCCCTGGGAACAGTTCCTCTGCCAACGCCAAGAATGGCTCGTCCGCCCGAGACGTTGTGCAGGGTCGAGAAGTCTTCGGCCAGCTTCAACGGATGCCATTGGGGCACCACATTGAAAGCCATGCCAATACCGATCTTTTCGGTTCGCTCCGCCAGGATGGCGCCTATAAGCAGCCCGTTCGGAATTACCTCGTACCCCTCGTACTGAAAGTGGTGTTCGGTCAACCAGAAAGAGTCGAACCCAAGCTTGTCTGACAACACGCCCATATCCAGGATCCGTTCCGTGGCGTGCCACATCACCTCCTGGCTGAACCGCCTTTCGGTTGACGCAGGTGGGCCAGCACCCGCGTCGTCCATCTCAACTCCACCAAACAGGAATATTCCAACTCGCATGACGTCACTGTAGATCGACCTCGGGTGGGTACGTCCAGCTCAACCCAAAGACGTTCTGACCGCTGCGGCCGCGCCAACTACAGTCGACCCCTGGTCAGACAATTGCCAGGCCAACTGGTGAAGGGGAACGTGAGCAGTTCGAACGCCGCTGATGTAATCGTGGTTGGTGCGGGTCACAACGGGCTGATTTGCGCGGCCTACCTGGCCCGCGCAGGAATCGACACCTTGTTGGTTGAGTCTCGCTCAGAAGTTGGCGGCTGTGCCTCAACGGTTTCAGATCTGGGAGCCCGTTTCAACATCTGCAACTGCGACCACACCTTGATTCGGGCCATGCCAGTGATTGACGAACTGGACCTAACGGGGTTCGGCCTTGAATACCTTGAGAGCGAGGCCAGTTTCATCTCGGGCTTTCATGACGGTGCCCAGCCCTGGGTGTTCTTTCACGAAATCGAGAGAACGATCGATGGCCTGGCCGCCACCTACCCAAAACAAGTGGCTGGCTACCAGCGCTACCTGAAAGACGCCATGCCCGTTGCCAGATTGGCAATAGAGATGGCCCGCTCAACCCCCACCGGCCCAAGGCTGATGGCCGGAGCCCTCAGACAACGAACAAAGGGGGCAGCCCGGCTGCTGAACTGGGCCAAGCGCAGCGCCTCCGATGTGCTAGCGGAGTACTTTGATGACTGGCACCTCACGATGCCTGCGGTCAGCACCGGGCCAACAGTGTGGGGCGTTTCGCCCGACAGTCCGGGCACTGGCTTGGCCGCGGCCTCTTACGCCAGCCGCCACGTTGTTCGAACCGGCAGACCAAAGGGAGGCAGCGGCGCCCTAACAGATGCTGTAAGAGCCAGCTTCGAAAAGGCAGGCGGCCACGTTCGCTGCGACTCGCCTGTTGCTGCTTTGCTGGTGGAAGACGGAGCGGTCACAGGCCTGACCCTTGAAGACAACACAGTGCTGCAAGCAAACTTCATTGTTGCTGCCTGTGACCCGTCTCGGGTGCTGCTCGACTGGCTCCGTGATCCGCCGCCCGCGGCGCAACGGCTTCTCTCCCGGTTACGGGCCCAACCGGTCAACGACGGCTACGAGTCAAAGATCGATGCCGTAATCACCGAGCCGCCCCGCTATCGCTGGGCGAACGACATTCTGGCCCACCATTCGGGTTTGGACATCGTTAGCCCAACCACGGTTGTTTCTCCCAGCCCAAAAGAGTTGGCCGACGCCCACCTACGTCGAGCCGCCGGGCAGGTGGCCGAGCAGCCAACGATGCTGATAAACGTGCCGTCTGTTCTAGACCCCGAAATGCGACCTGCCAGCGGTTGCCACGTGTTGAGCCTCGAGGTGTTGTTCACGCCGTACAACCACCCTGGCGGTTGGCCGAAGTCTTCAGAGCCCCAGCGATGGCTTGAGCTTTGGGCCGACATGGCCGAACCGGGCGCACTTGACCTGGTGAAAGCCTGGCGGGCAATGACCCCAGATCGCTACGAGAAGGAGTTCTCAATGCACCGGGGCCACACGCCCTCATTTTCAGCATCGCCCCTTGCTGCTCTGGTTGGCCGAGAACGAGAACTAACCCGGTATCGAACTCCGATCTCGGGGCTCTACTTCTCCGGTGCTGGCACCTACCCGGGCGCCGGAATCTTCGGGGCCGCGGGCCGAAATACCGCAGCCGTTGTTGAACGAGACATCCGGGGCAGGACTGGTAGACGGGCGCGTGCCCTTCGCCCACTTCGCTCCAGGCAGGCCCGCGCCAACAACCCCGCTGTGAGCCGATGATCAGCCCAATCTCGGGCCATTGGATACGCAACGGCCGCCTGGCCGACGGGGCCGTGGTTGACCTGCGAATCCAGGACGGGCTGATTGCTGAGATTCAAACGAGCGGGGCGGCTGAGGGCGCGGCGAAAGACATCAACCTCAACCAGTGGTTGCTGCTTCCGGCCATGGCCGAACCTCACGCTCATCTCGACAAGGCGTTAACCGCCGACTTGGTGCCCAACCCCGACGGCAACCTGTTGGGCGCCATCGAGGCTTGGGTGGGGGCCGCCGCGGGAGGCCAGATCACCCACACCGGAATTGTTGAACGGGCTGTGACGGCAATGGAAAAGCTTCTGGCCAGCGGGGCAACGGCGGTGCGAACCCACGTGAACGTGACCGAGAGCCTGGGGGCAACCGCCGTGGTTGCCCTAAAGGAAGCAGCCGCTCATCTAGACGGCTTGCTCGAAGTTCAGATAGTTGCATTGTGTAGCTCGCCTATCACTGGCCCCGAAGGTCGGGCGGTTCGGGCAGCCCTGGCGGCCGCGCTGGAGGCTGGGGCCAACCTGGTTGGCGGGTGCCCTCATCTTGACCCGAACCCAGCCGGGCTGATCACCGTGGTGATCGAGGCCGCAACCGAAGCTGGGGTTGGGATCGACCTGCACGTTGATGAGATGCTTGACCCCAGCGTTCTAACCCTGAGGTTGCTGGCCCGCGAAGTTTTGGCTACCGGCTTCAACGGTTTGGTTGCCGCCAGCCACTGTGTAACCCTTGGGATGCAGCCCCCAGCGATTCAGGCTCAGGTGGCGAAGGAAGTGGCCGAGGCGGAAATTGCGGTGTTCGCACTGCCCCAAACCAACTTGTTCCTCCAAGGCCGAGATCACCAAACAGCAACACCACGAGGGTTAACAGCGGTGCGGGCACTTCAGGATGCGGGCGTGCTGGTGGCAGCCGGGGCAGACAACGTTCAAGATCCGTTCAATCTGGTTGGCCGCAGCGACCCGCTGGAAACGGCGGCGCTGATGGTGATGGCGGGCCATCAGCTGCCAGAAGCAGCATTCCAAATGGTAAGCAGCAACGCCCGCCGCGCCATCGGGCTGCCCCAAGCAAACCTGTTGCCAGGAGACCCAGCCGACTTCGTTGCCATCAAGGCAGCCTCGGTGCGTGAGGCAATCGCAGATGCCTCGATGAACCGACGGGTCTTTCGCCGTGGGGTTCTGGTTGCCTCAACAGACCAGCAAACTTCGATCCACCGCCTGTAGCCCGCCAACAGGCCAAACTGCACTGCCATGGGTGACACACAGAGCGTTAGCGCCAAGGTCACTACTCATTGCGCCTTATTGTGTGACGACGAGCGCTTCAGGTTTGATCGTCGTTGAACAGCGAGCTGAGCGGGACTGCCCAGATTTGCTCGGCGAGTTGCAGCGTCGCTCTTCCGGTGTAGACGATTAGTCCACGGCGGAAACGGTCGCCCGCCGCCCCGGCGAATGCGATGATGCCTTTGGCGTCTGATATCGAAACGGTCGCAGCTGACTTGACCTCGATCGCCAGCATCGACCCGTCTGAGCGACGAAGGACCAGATCGACTTCTCGACCAAGTCGGGTGTCTCGCCAATGTAGGAGCCGGGTGCGATCGGGCGACCATGCCGACTGTGCCGCGAGGTCAGCAGCCACCAAGTTCTCCACGAGCGAACCCAACAGTTTCGAATCTCGAATGAGGCGATCTGGCGATGTATCGGCGGCCCAGGCTGCGAGACCCGTGTCGGAGGCAAACACCCGCGGATGGGCGGTGAGGGTCTGATGTTCGCTTGGCCGATGAGCTGGAGCGACGTCGAGAAGGAAGCACGACTCGCACAGATCGACATAACCCTGGACCGTTTCTGCACGCATGGACAGCTCCGATGCTGCGCGGCTCACATTCAGGATCTGGCCAGGGTTGGCAGCGAGGTACCGAAACGTTTGCAGAAGCCGGGCCCTGTCGATCCGGCGGGACACGAGGTTCTCCGTCAGCACCCCATCGACATAACCCCCGATCAATCGAGCGACGTCAGCCGGGTCTCCATTCCCTTGGCGCAGCTCGTCGAGCGCCACCGGAGGCAGGCCACCCCTCACCAGCCTGCCGGTCAGTTCATCGAGCGAGAGCTCGTCATAAACCTGAGGCTCTGGCTCGGCCGACCACCACCGATCGAGCGCTCGGCTAGGTGTGCCCGCCAGCTCTCCCTGAGTGAAGGAACTGAGTCGAAGCCGCGTTGCCCGTCCAGCAAGGGGATCGCCTCCACCGAGGGCACTGCGGCCGATCCTGCTCGACCCGGTCAGCAGAACCTGCCCGAAATCGCTTGACGTGTCGACCAACCGCTTCACCGCCACAGCCACCTCTGGTTCAAGCTGTGCCTCGTCGACCAGGATCGGGCGGGCCGACGCACCCAAAATTCGATGGGGATCTCCAGCAAGTGCTGCTCTATCGGCAGGATCCGACAAGTCAAAGTACGTCCGGAAGTCGCGGTCCGCACCGACTTGGCGTGCGAGGGTGGTCTTGCCAACTGCGCGTCCGCCCTCGAGCACCACAACCTTGGAGATATTGAGCAAATGGTGGAGCATGGGGGTCGCGCCCCGCGGAAGACTCTTCACAGCTAACTAGCATAGGGTATTTTCAGGATCTAACACCGGGTATTCCCGGCGACCAACCCCGGCGAATTTCAGGACCCAAGATGGCTGAGTTTCTCGGTGGCAATGCGGTTTGACGCGTGCGGTTCGACGCGTGCGGTTCGACGCGTTGGGGCGATCCCTACTTGGTATGCGCTTTTTATTGGTCAGCTATTGCGCCTTTGGGGCAGCTTCATTTCCAGAATGCGGGAGGCAACAACGGTGCGGAGGATCTGGGCGGTGCCGCCACCAATCGTGAACATTCGCACATCGCGATACATCCGCTCTAGCGGATTGCGGCGGGAGTAACCGGCGGCTCCGAACATTTGCAGAGCATCCGACACAACCCTGATTGATGCTTCAGAGGTGAAGATCTTTGCTTGAGCGGCAAGCGCCGCATCTGGGAACGGGCTGCCCCCTTCGCCCCTTGACTGTGCGGCTCTATAGGTCAAGCTGCGGGCCGCCTCCAGCTGCACCGACATGTCGGCCAGCATCCACTGAAGGCCCTGAAATTCAGCGATCGGTCTGCCGAACTGGTGCCTCTCCTTAACGAACTTCAGGGCCAACTCATATGCGCCTGCCGCCAGCCCAAGCGCAACGGTGCCTGCTCCAACTCGTTGGCTGTTGTATGCATTCATCAGGTCGGCAAAGCCGCGCTTGAATCCCGATGGAGGGAGCAGAACCATGTGTGGGCCAACCGCCATGTCTTGCATGATTACCTCAACCTCGGGAATGCCGCGTAGCCCCATGGTTGGCTCACGCCTCCCAAAGCTGAGGCCCGGGGTCTCGTCTCGAACGGCCAAGAACCCGCCAATACCTTCCTCGGTTCCGTCCTGGTCGAACACTCTGGCAAAGATCAGGTGCAGGCGGGAAACGCCGCCGCCAGTTATCCAGTGCTTCATGCCGTTCAGCACATAGCCCTGGCCCTTGCGGTCGGCCCTGGTTGTCATCTCCGAGGCGGCGCTGCCTGCACCAGGCTCGGTGATACAGATGGCCGGTTTGTCTCCCTCCAGCACAAAGCCTGCGGCCAACTTCTGCTGGGCCGCGGTGCCGTAGGCCAGCACGGCCGAGATTGCCCCCATGTTGCACTCAACCGCAATTCGGCCGGTTACCCCGCAGACCTTTGCCATCTCCTCAACCACCAGAACCGCGTCGAGAAAGGAGTGACCCGGCCCGCCAAGGCTTTTGGGCACTGTCATGCCGGTGAACCCGGCCTCAGTGAGCGCCTCGACGTTTGGCCACGGATACTGCTCGGTGCGGTCAACCTCAGCTGCCCGAGGCCCGATCACCTCGTTGGCCAGCTCCCTGGCCTTTGACTGAATCCGAACCTGGTCTTCTGTAAGCCCCCACGATCGAGGCGCCCCAGAGTTGGTCATGACGCTCCTCCGTTGGCCGCCAGCCGTTCTGATGCGGCGGCGCGGGTCAGCTGCAAGATTTCGCGTTGGGCCACACTTCCACCCAGCCGGTGGCCCGGCGGCTCAACCTCATCCAGCAGATCGACAGCAGCCTGGTAGTCGGCCGACGCGAACCTTTCCATCGCTTGGGCCGCGGGGCGGGCAACAACCCGAAGAGTCTCAGCGTTTTCAGATGTGTCTCCCTGGCCCGCCTTGGCCGCACCGGCAAAGAACACCGCAGCCTGAGGCTCTTTGGGAGATCGGGCGAACGCAAAGGCGGCGTGCAGGTCGAGGAAGGCAACCGTGTGGCGCTCGGGGCGCTTGGCCCAGAGCGCCGCCAGGGGCTCCCACCTGTCTCCAACATCCACCCCTGCCAGCTCCAACCGCCACAACAAGGAGGACAGATCTCCCATGCGGAAAGCGGTTGAGGCGTCTGGAACCAGCTGGTCATAGATACCAAGCACCTCATCGAATGCGCCTTCAACCATCAGCCGCAGCCCCAGATGCCACCACATGTGAACCGCCAGCAAGTCCTGGGTCTGCCACCGATCCTGGCGAGACTTTAACAAGTCAAGGCCAGCGGCTCGATTGTTCGTGCTTTCGTACACATGCGCCAGTGCATGAAGCGCCCAGAGGTCGTCGGGGTCGGCATCAAGGGCCTCCCAGCCAACTTCTTCGGCCTGACCGAAATGGCCAGCTTCTTCGAGGGCAAAGCTGTATTGGCTAAGCACGAAGTTGTGGCCCGGATCTGCCTTGGTCCACCTCTGCATGGCCGCCCGGCTGGACCGCAGGCGGGCCTCGGCGTCGCCGACGTGGAGGTAGACGTCGTGGGCGAAACGAACCGCGGCCAGATCGTTGGAGCCCGCGGCAACCTCGTCCCATGCCGCCGCAGCCGCGCTGAATTCGCCGGCCAGCATCAACTGGAGGCCATCCCAATGGCGCCGCTCTCGCTCTGAGGCAGCCGACCGTTCCCGGGCCCGCGCCACCTCTTCCTGAAGAGACCGATCCGTTGGCGGCGCACCACCGAGCACTTTGTAGGTGGCGCAGAACACAGAGCCAAGCGCAAACGCCTGGTCGGCCTCATTCGCCTCGGCCAAGTGAGCCAACGGGTCGCCACGAAAGTGAAGCAGCAGATCCCAGGCCTCGTCCCATGCCTCTACCGATGCAGCGTTGGCGCAGGCAACCGGCTGGCGCCAGGCGTCGGGTCGGCTCGATGCGCTGCTCATTGCACAACCACTTCCAACTCTTCTATCCCGTTCACGAAGTTGGAAGGCACAAACACCGGCGGGCTAACCACTTCCAGTTCGATTCCCCTAGCCAGCATCTCCTGGACTAAAATCATCAGCTCCATCCGGGCCAGCGATGCGCCAAGGCAGAAGTGGGCTCCGCCTCCGCCAAAGGCAACGTTGGGAGGAGCTTGGGGCCGGTCGGCCAGAAACGCAAGCGAGTCATCAAACACTGCATCGTCGAAGTTGGCGGCCGCATACCACATCACAACTTTGTCGCCGGGTTTCAACGCCGTGCCGGACAGCACCGTTGGGGCTGTAACAGTGCGACGGAAGTACAAGATGGGCGACGAGTATCGGATCACCTCTTCCGCCAGGGCCGCCGCTTGGTCTGCTTCGGTTTCGGCGCCGTCGAAAGCCTCGGGAAACTGCACCATGTGCATGGCGAGGTGGGCCATTGACGAACGGCTGGTTTCGTTTCCGGCAAAGATCATCAGCCGGAAGAAGTTCGTGTATTCGGCATCGCTGAGCCGTTCGCCGTCTACTTCGGAGTTCACAAGTTCGCTTACCAGATCTTTGGTTGGCTGCTCTCTTCGTTTCTGGCCAAGCCAGCGGGCGTACTCGAAGATCCCGTGTGCGGCCGGGCTGTTGAACGGCAGCATCCGCAGCGGCGTGGTGTTGCCGTATGCGTCTGGTTCCAAAGGTTCGTTGGCGGTGCCCGCAACCAGATGGTCTGACAACTCGATCATGTAGTTGTGGTCTTCTTCGGGCACGCCCATGATGTCGCAGATCACTCCGATAGGGACGGGTGCAGCCACCGCCTTCACCCAGTCTCCCCCGCCTGCTGCCACCAAAGAGTCCAGGCAATCCGACACTCTCAAACGCACGGCGCCCTCATAGCCCTGGACGTGGCGCGGGGTGAAAGCCGAGCTGACAAGGCGACGCAGCCTGGTGTGAATTGGTGGGTCCAGGTCGATCATCGAAGCTCTGGCCGCGATGGCGTCTTCATCTATGTCGTAGATCTGAATGTGGCCAACCGCGGATGAGTAGGTGGTGGTGTCTCGTGACACCTCAACCACTTCGGCATGGCGGGTAACAGACCAGAAACCCTGGCCTTCGGCCACGGGGCTCCACAGCAGGCCAGCCGTTGCCCTCATCGAGGCAAAGGCCGCTTGGGGGATTCCGCTGGCGAAAGTGTCTGCGTTGTCAAGGTCAATCGGCGCCTCGGGCCGGGCTGGGCTGGCCATCACGCCACCTCTGGGGTCATGGCAACCGACAGAATGCCGTGCACAAAGTTCGACGGGGTTCGCACCGGCTCGCCTCGGAGTTCCAGAGCCAGGCCCCTCTTCAGCATCTCTTGCAGCAACACCGAAATCTCCAACCTGGCCAGAGAGGCACCGAGGCAATGGTGGGGCCCGCCGCTACCAAACGAGTGCTGATGGTTGTTTTGGCGGGCGATGTCGAAGCTGAAGGGCCGAGCAAACACCGCTTCGTCTCGGTTGGACGATGCGTACCACATCACCACTTTCTGGCCTGCCTCAATCTGGGTTCCAGCCAGCACAGTGTTGGTTGACGCGGTGCGACGCATGTGCAGCACCGGGGTGGCCCACCGCAAGACCTCCTCAACAGCTGAGTCAAGCAAGCCCGGTTTGGCCACAAGGCGTTCCCATTGCTCTTTGTTCTGGGCGAAGGCAATGGCGCCGTGACTGATGGCGGTACGGGTCGTCTCGTTCCCGGCAAACACAAGCAGGTGAAAGAGGTTGCGGTATTCGTTTGCGGACAGGCCTTCGCCATCTTCTTCGGCCTGAACCAGCATGCTGACAATGTCGTTGCGTGGGCTGGCCCGCCTCTCGGTCCCCAGGCGGTCCCCATACTGAAACAAGGCGTGGCTGGCGGGGCTGTTGAACGGCAAGAGCCGAAGCTCGGTTGTGTTACCAAACGCGCCGGCAGGCAACGATTGCTGATCTCCCGTGCCCTCAACCAGATAGTCAGAAAGCTCAACCAGGTAATCTGCGTCTTCAATTGGCACACCAAGGATGGTGAGAATGACCTGGATGGGCAGCGGCGCCGCCACCATCTCTACCCAGTCTCCACCGTCTTGCTGGATGAAGTCGTCAAGCAGCTTGGCCGCAATGTCCCTGGTTGTTTGCTCCCACCGGTTAATGGCGCGCGGCGTGAACAACTTTGAGATCAAACGACGGAGCCTCACATGGTCGGCGCCGTCGGTGTCTATCAGAGAGCGGCGGGCAGCAAGGGCATCTGCCTCCAGGTCCCACAGGTTGGTATGGCCGATGGCTGAGGAGAACACATCGGCGTTTCGCGAAACATTCTTGACCTCGGCGTGCCTGGTGACAGCCCAAAATCCGTCGTCCTCATAGGGGTGCCAGGTGAGCCCTGGAGCCTCTCGCATCGCCTGGAAACGGTCGTGCGGGATCCCCTCGAGGTAGAGGCTTGATTCGGTTACTTCAGGGTGTTGAGAGTTCCCGGCCTGCATTGGCTGTCCTAACAGTGCTCTATGTAGCGGGCCCGTTCCCAGTCGTTCACGTCGTCTGGGTCGGCTGAGTTGTCATCGGCCAGAGCCAGCTCGGCCTGGGCGATGCTGAGGTAGCTGCGGCTGAATTTGTCGCCAAGCAGGAGAGCGAGGGAACTGCCCGCGTATCCAGCTATTGCGCCCGCCAAATCGCTTGGCAATGCAGCCGCATCGCCGGGGTTGCCGTAGGTGTCGCCAGTGCTCATTGGCGGGAGGCTGAGATTGCGTTCGATCCCGTCGGCGCCTGCGGCCAGAATTCCGGCGATGAGGAGGTGCGGGTTGGCATCGGCACCGGCCGAGCGGAACTCGACCCGATTGGCGCTTGAGCCTTTTTCGGTGATGCAGCGGGCCAACACCGTTCGGTTGTCTAGCCCCCAGTGAATATGGGTTGGGGCAAAGGTGTATGGCCGAATTCGTTTTGGCCCATTGATGGTTGGAGCGCCAAGGAAGGTGAGCGCCGCCGCGTGTTCTAGCAATCCTGCGATCCACTTGGCCATCAGCTCGTTCGGTTCCCCGGCTGAGTCTGCAAACGCGTTCTTGTTGTCAACATTGAGGCTGGTGTGCACGTGCATGCCAGAACCCGACTGATCAGTGAACGGTTTTGGCATGAACGTGGCCCGCAGGCCGTGCTGAACCGCTACCTGTTTCACGATTGACTTGAACAGAACCGTATTGTCGGCCGACGTCATGGCGTCAGCCGGGCCCGTGTTGATCTCGAGCTGACCGGGGCCGTACTCGGCGTTTGAAGACTCGACCTCGATTCCGGCGCCAAGCAGGGCGGTTCGC
Organism: Acidimicrobiia bacterium; assembly: GCA_003231975.1. Taxonomy (GTDB): domain Bacteria; phylum Actinomycetota; class Acidimicrobiia; order Acidimicrobiales; family SZUA-35; genus SZUA-35. Next base: position 15,981 of record QIKW01000214.1, on the reverse strand, counting down.
ATTGCCAAAAGCACTTCCTCGATGGCGACCGCATCGGTCAGCGAGCTGTACTGAATGTGAGATTGCACTGGCTGCCAATCTGGAGTGCACAAATAGAACTCAAGCTCGGTGGCAACAACAGGATCGAGGCCGGCGGCACGGCACCGATCTATTTGAGCCGCCAGCACGCTGCGCGGAGCGAGCGGATGGGGTTGCCCCTCAGGATCCACCGCGTCGGCGAACACGATTCCATACCCCGGCCGATGGGTAAACACACGACCGGTTGCCACCTGCGGAACCAGGCGGCAATCCAAGTAGCCGGTGTCCATGTTGATGAACTCGTTGTCTGGCAAGTCGTTGGCCATGTCGAAGACAAAGATGGCATCGGCCACGTTCACTCCGGCCTTGTGGGTGGTTTCAAAGAAGCGCGCAACGGGCACACGCTTGCCGCGAAGGTGGCCTTGAGTATCCGGCACGGCTATTTCAACGGTGTGCACATCGTGCAACTCGGTGAGTGCCTGGTAGTTCGCCAACGATGCTGCTAAATCAGTCATTGCACTTGCCTCGATTCGAGAATGGATTGGTACTGGAGAACTTCGTTTTAGTCTTCGGGGCCAGACCCAAGGTAGGCGGCCCGAACAAGGGGATCGGCTTGAATTGAATCTGGGCTGCCAACCGCGATCATGCGGCCCTGATCAAGAACATAGATGCGGTCGCTGATGCCGGTTATGAAGTTGAGGTCGTGATCGATCACCAGAACGCCGGCTCCAACAGTTGCAGCCATGTGCCGCACCTGTTCAATCATCTCAGCCGATTCGGCGTCGCTCATACCGCTAGTTGGCTCATCAAGAAGAAGGAACGATGGCGACATTGCCGCTGCTCTGGCCAGCTCGAGGCGGCGGGAGTTTCCGTAGTCAAGTTCCCTCGCCCTTCTGTTTCGGTGCTCCCACAAACCAGCTTCGGCAATCAGGGAATCAACGTCCGGACGCCGCCTCTTCACCCTATGAGCCGCGGCTACCCGGGAGGCCACCTCAACGTTTTCGCGAACTGTCAGAGACGAGAAGAGCCGCAAGTTCTGAAAGGTTCGGACCAGTCCGTTCCTGGCCAGTTCATGCGAGGCGGCATTTGTTAGGTCCACGCTGCCAAGTTTGACCGACCCTTCTGTTGGTTGCACCAGCCCGGTCACCACGTTCAGCAGTGTGGTTTTGCCTGCCCCGTTTGGCCCGATCAGACCAACAATCTCTGAGTTGTCGGCAACAACTGAAGCACCGGAAAGGGCCCGGAAGCCGCCGAACTGAACGGTGACATCTGCGACCTCCAATTGCAAAGGTTCCGGAGCTTCGATCTCAGAAAGGGGGCCAGGTTGCGCCTCGGCCTTGGCTCCGAATCGTCTTCGGAACCACTCATCAAGTTCCCAGTCATCCAGCAGGCCGTTCGGTCTGAACACCATGAAACCAAGCATGGCCCCGCCCAGGAAGATGTCGCTCAGCCCTTCCCTGAAGATCCAGTCGGCTGGGGCTCCGTCCAAACCGACGCCAAAGACTTCGTAACCGTCCGAAGCCAACTTGCGTGTTAGCTCTCGGCCCGCGGTGATGACAACCACGCCGACAAGGGCGCCTGTGACGCCGTTTCGTCCACCAACTATCAGCATCACCAGCGTGAGCAGCGTGTACTGGAAAAAGAAGAACTTCGGGGTAATGTTGCCGATCTCATAAACTCTGAGGCTGGCCGCCAGAGTGACGACCGCAACCGAGATCAGCAACGCAATCATTTGCTGGACCTGAGGGTTGACCCCCATGGCTCGTGCGGCCAAATTGTCTTCGCGCGCAGCCTTCGCCAGTCGGCCAGAGCGACTCTGGGCGAAGAGGCGAGCCACAACGATGGCTCCGAACAGCGTTAGGTAGACGGGAATGCGGCTGTCAAGCGTTGCGCCGATGCTGAACGACAAACCTGCTCGGTCCCCGCCAGTTAGGTCGGTCCAGTTGATCGCAATCTCATGGGTGACAAAGAGCAGGGCAAGGGTGATAACCGTTGCCGAAACAGAACCCGACTTGGTCCCTGACCGAGCCAGGCCTACACCAACGATGGCCGCAGCAATCAAGGCAACAACAAGGGCAACTCCAACAGCAAGGGCTGGGTGGAGTTGCACTTCGTCCAGCCCCCAAGGAGCATTGCGAATGACCGTTCCCTTGCGTTGAGGGGCGATGGCCAGCACCGCGAACGCATACCCGGCAATGGCTCCGAACCCGATGTGTCCAAACGACAGCACGCCGGTATTGCCAACATAGATCTGGATGCCGATCACCATGATGGCGTCAATCATCATGGCGGTCACCAGCCGTTCAGCTGAACCTCCAACGATGGCTGTGTACACCAGGCCACCGAGAACCAGCACGCCGAACTGCACGGCGGCCGCGCCAAGCGGAAACCCAACGTCTCGGGCGGGATCGCGGATCAGGTCAGACCCTTTCAGCATGACTCACCGAGATAAGGCCCTGGGGCCGGAAGATGAACAGCAGGGCGATCAGAACGAACACCACGCCGTCTGTGAGGCTGGCGATGTTGTCTGGAAGGCGTGACCGCAGAGCAACCTCGGCAACGCCAAGCACAAAGCCGCCAAGAACCGCTCCTCGGAGGCTTCCCAAGCCGCCGATGAGTGCCGCCAACACGCCTTTGAGCATTGGAGTTACTCCAGCTCCGGGAGTGGTTTGACCAGCTCTCATTAACCAGAAGATGGCGGCAACTCCAGCCAGAACCCCAGATAAAGCAAACGCCCCGCGGATAACCCTGTCTGACTTCACTCCCATCAGGCGGGCGGTGTCGAAATCTTCGGCCGCAGCCCGCAATGACAGGCCAAACATTGTTCGCTGCAAGAGGGCAGCCGTCAGAACAAGCGTTACAAGTGTGACCCCAATCACGACCGCGTCAAACACTTCAATGCTGGCCGACCCAACCGAGAACGTGTTCGAGATCCAGCCTGGACGATTGAAATTCTTGACAGAAGCCGACACGTACATCAAGAAAATGGCTTCGACTATGAAGTGAACCCCAAACGAGGTGAGCAGCAGCGTGAAGTCCGAGGCTCCTCTTACCCAGCGGAACGCCACCTGCTCAACCGCAAGCGATGTTGCAACGGCGGCCAGCACCACCAAAGGTGCAATCACATACCAGCTGAGCCCGCTGATGAACGCCCAGTAGGCCACGTATCCGCTAACGGTAATGAGGGCACCGTGGGCGAAGTTCAGCAGATGCATCACCCCAAAGATCACCGCAATTCCAAGGGCCAGCAGGGCATAGATGCTTCCCCGACCAAGACCATCGACCAGAATCTGGATCAGCTGGTCCACTTCAACCGCTAACGAAGGTGTCGAACAGGTCGGCTCCGGCCAAGAGTTCGGGGCCGGGGCCTGAGGCCGCAACCTGGCCGCTGCGAAGCACATAGGCCCGGTCGGCAACCTGGAGCATGCGGGTTGCGTTCTGCTCAACCACAAGAAGGGTTCGACCTTCGGCTCGGAGTTTGTCGATGAGTTTGAACACAACGTCAACCAGAATGGGGGCCAACCCAAGGGATGGTTCGTCCATCATAAGCAGGCGGGGTTTGGACATCAGGGCTCTGGCAATGGCCAACTGTTGCGCCTCACCGCCAGAGAGATAACCAGCAGGGGTTGAGAGTTTCTCGCCAAGAACGGGGAAGAGGTCGACCATCTCCTCAACCGAGGCGTTGCGCTCAGCTGCACCGGTGGTGACGCCACCGATCTTGAGATTCTCAACAACTGTGAGATCGGCAAATATCCGTCGGTGCTCGGGCACCAAGGCAACCCCTGCGCGCAGCATCTGATCCGGAGCCGCGCCTGTGACCTCTTTGCCGTCTAAGTGCACCGACCCAGACGTTGGCTCAAGCAAGCCAGCAATGGAGCCGAGAAGTGTGGTCTTGCCTGCCCCGTTCGGGCCGATGAGGCCAACAACCTCACCTTCCCGAACAGACAAGCTCACGTCTCGCAAGGCCGAAATCGACCCGTACTTTGTGGTTAGCCCAGCAACTTCAAGCACTGGGTGCTAGCCCCAACTGGCCACTTGGGTGTCTACTCCGTCAACCACTCTGTTGATGGACACCGGCTTGTCTGGGATCCCGTTTGTGCCGACGTAGCCCATCTCTCCGGTGAAGCCGTTGAAGCTGGAAATTGCTGCTATTGCAGCACCAATTCCGCCTGGATCTGTGCAGCCACAGTTCACGATTCCCTGGATCCCAAGGAACATCGAATCTGCGTACAAGCCGGCAAAGGTGCCGCTGTCCAGGGTCGAGCCGTTGGCTGCCTCATAACTTTCCAGCAACTTGTCGATTCGCCCGCCTGGCTCAATGAATGCGTGGGTGGTGTGGACGATTCCCTCGTTGTTCTCTTCGAACAAGAGCCCGGTCGCCTCAAAGGCGTCGGTTCCGATGTAGGTGATGCTGTCGAGGCCTTGACCCTCCATCTGGCCGCGAAGGGCCGTGACCTGAAAGGCCAGCATTGCCGAGTAGAGCACCTCGCTGCCATCTGCAATTCCGGCCAGTTCGTTCACTTGGGCCGAGAAGTCAACGTCGTCGACTGGCACGTAGCTCTGGTCTGAAATCACTTCGCCGCCCCCGGCTTCGAACACCTCGGTGAAGATTTCTGGGTTGTAGCCAAAGTAGGGGCCGGGGCTTGAGAACGTGATGGCGCGGGTGAAACCCTCTTGCAGCGCGTACTCAGCGGCCGCTGTGGCCTGGGCCGTGTCGTCGAAAGTGACGAGGAAGGAGTTGGCGGCAACGTCTGGCAGGCTCGGCTCGGTTGAGGCCGCAAAGAAGACTGGAACGTTACCTTCGGTTACCTGCAAGACGGGCTGGCCAAAGTCGGCAAACGGCGGGCCAATCAGGAAGTTGGCCCCAAAGTCCAGCAGATCCTGGGTTGCCCTGACCGTAACCTCGGGATCTCCCTGGATGTCCTGAACAGAAACCTCAACCGGCGAACCGTTTACGCCCCCGATGCAGTTGAGGAGGTCGGCAAGATGCTGCACCGCCTCGCTGCCAGGGATATCGGCGAATCCAGAGATCTCGCTGAAGTCCATTGCCATTCCAATTCTGATGGTGTCTCCCGTTGGGGCTGCCACGCAGTTGTTCAGGTCGGCAGCCAATACCGCGTCGATGTCTACAGACTCACCCGTTGGGGCCTCGGTGCCAGTGTCTTCAAGTACAGCGGCTGTGGTCGGTGAGGTTCCAGCGTCGTCGTCTCCCCCGCCGCACGCAGCAGCTACCAGGGCGAAGACCGCTAATAGCGCGATCAGGTTCTTCAGTTTCATGAGTGGGTCCCCTTTTGTGCGGTTCACATGGCGGGCTGGGCCATGCAACAATCGTTTGGATCCAAACTATCATCACCGACTGGTGCACGCTCGGCAACCTGGGCCGGGCAAGGAGGCGCTCATAGGATGGGTCAGATGCAAGCCTTGATTATTGCCCACGAACCAGACGGCCCCGGTGGCCAGGTTGAGGTCCGCCTGGTACAGCGAGGCGTGAAGGTTCACACCCATGTGGTGACGCCAAACCACGACCAACCAAATGTTGCCGCTCCGTTCCCAAATCTCGACGGGTTCGACATTGTGATCCCAACCGGATCGGTCCGCTCGCTAACCAACAAGGCCGAGATCAGCAACTGGGTGGATGAAGAACTAGAGCTGCTGCGCATCGCCCACAAAGACAAGGCCGTGCTTGGCATCTGCTTTGGCGGTCAGCTTCTGGCCGAAGCTTTGGGCGGCTCGGTTGAGGCGGCGCCGGTCACCGAGATTGGTTGGTTCGAGATTCAGGCGGCCAACGGTGTTGAGAATCCTGTTGGGCCGGGGCCGTGGATGCAGTGGCATCACGACCGTTTCCGCATCCCACCAGATGCCACATTGTTGGCCGAAACAGTTAACGGACCCCAGCTCTACCGGATTGGCCGCACGGTTGGCACCCAGTTTCATCCCGAGGTAGACGCCGCTCACATCGCCCGGTTCCTGGAAGGAGCGTCGGATGAGTACCTGGCCGAAAACGGCGTCTCCAAGCAGGAGATGATGTTAGAGGTTCGCCGCTACGAGGCGGCCAACATAAAGCAGTGCCACGCACTGGTCGACTGGTTCTTGGACGAGGTGGCCTTTCCCGAAGCCGCAGCTGATTAGACGTTGAGAAGGTCGCTTCGAGACACAGCCGTAGGTTCCCGGGAGATGTTGGTGCGAACCCTCACCTCACGGTCCTGGCGAGATCGCCTGGGTGGTTTCAGGTGGGTCCGGGGACGAGTTCGAACGCGTCGGTATGGGCGGGTCGAACAATCCGGAAGTCGCGTTCATCGAGGGTGGCGATGACGGCCTGGTTGAGACGTTCGGCGATCGCGATGATGGACGCGTCGGCGGCATCGAGGTTGATGTCGCTGTAGGTGCCGAGCAGTTCGGTGACTCGTGCCCAGTCCTTGACGGTGAGGGGTTCGATGCTGAGCTGGCCTTGAACAATCGCGGTGTAGAACACTGCCTCGGCGGCGATGTCGAGCTGACGGCGGATAAGCCAACCAGCTTCGGCGATCACCAACGCCGTGGTGATAAGAGGCCCTGGATGGGTTTGCAGCAACGCCAAACAACGTTGATGCATCGGGTCAGCAGCATCGGCGGCCGCTACAAGCGGCGCTGTGTCAACGATCAGCACTATCGATGCCGAACCCGCCTTCTTCGAGCAGCTGTTCGGCCTCAGCAGCTGTTCGGCCCGTGGTCGAAGACCCGATCGCTGCGAAACTCAACGTCCGGCGAACCGGGCCGAATCGGGCCGAGATCGTCTCCGCAGCCAACTCATCGACGCTCACCTCACGGTCAGCTGCGGCAGCCGCCAACGCGGCAGCGACATCATCGGGGAGTTGAATCGTAGACATAGGTCCCAGTGTAGAACGGGTCTGCGACACAGTCACTGGTCACCTCACCACCGCCGACCCCCCAGGCACCCCCTGGACAGACCAGATGGTCATCACCGACCCAGCCCACCCCCTCGCGGCCGGGCTGTCAGGCACAATCAACTTCCTGCAATCAGCCAAAGGAATCAGCTACATCACCAGCGATGAACTCGGCACAGCAACCCCGGCTTTGGTAGCCGAAACAACCACCGCAGGCCAATACACACTCATCGGCTACACGTCGGGCCAAACATTGGCCGACGGCAACACCGCGCCAGAAGCACGGGTCGGCCTATCCGGACTGCATAACCAGAACGCCAACCCAACCACAGATGGTTGGGCCATCCTCGACGCAACCATCAACTGGACCACAGGCAACAACGGCGGCGGAGGCACCACAATTGTTGAATCCATCACAGTCGCACACGCATTTGCAGGCCAAAACATCGGAGTACCCGGCGACGGCGTATACCAAGCCTCCCTCGCTGATCATCTCGGATCAGCGACAACCTCACGCCAAACCGATGGTGTCACCGTCACCCAGCGATACACGCCATACGGCGCCACCCGTGGCGGTGGTGGCGGCAACCAAATGCCAGCCGACCTAACTTTCACCGGCCAAACAGATGACCCAGGCACAGGACTCATCGAGTACAACGCACGGGCCTATGACCCACAAATAGGCCGCTTCATCATGGCCGACCCAGTGTTGGATGGCCTCAACCGCTACACCTACGTCAGAAACAACCCGGTCAACGCCATCGACCCCACCGGGAACTCAGACTGTCCGCCTGCCGATGTTGGTTGCAACTCGCGAAACAAAAGCCGACGAATTCGAAGGGAAGCAAGACCTCGCAGTCTTCAATTCATGTTTCCAAGAAGGGTCGCTGGCCTCCTGCGGAAAGTTGCAACAAGATTTTCGTGATCAAGTTTGGACTTCGTCGGGTTGGGCGATCTCCTGCATGATTGTTGGTCTATGGCAATGCACTGGAATGGCGGCTGGCGGAGTGGGCTGGGGACGGGCCGAAGAGATCACTTCGGAGACCACTGAGTACTCCGCTGATTGGAGTTCTCTGCCGCCACGCTACAACCGGAATCCTGCCTCCGAAAAGGAAAGGCAAGATAGGCGAAACTACAGAGAAGCGTTGCGCCACCTGCTCTGGTTGGCGAGGCTGACTCAGGAGTTGGGGCCAGACGATGCCTTCCAGTTCGCGTTAGGTCACGAGTCGGGCTTCCAGCCTGACGACGCGGACAGCAATAGGGATATATCGCTAACAACTATGTTGGGGTTGCAATCGGGCTTGAGGTTGGCCCAGATGCCTCAGTTGATGAGGTCATCGATGCTGTAGAAACGGCGATAGGACAGGGTCGGTCCTGGTGCGTTACGGCGGATGGGGCAGCGCAGCGAGGTGGGTGTTGAGGATTGGCGTTTCGACGTTGGCTCGACGAGCGCTGATTGTTGGCGGGTTTGTTGTTGCTGGAATGATGGTTGGTGTTGTGCTCACCTGTTCTTGGTGATTGCTTTGTTCGTCGATCAAGATTCGTTCTTCGGCATCGACAGCCCGGCGGTGCGGGCCGAGAGCGCTGTGATCGCTGGTGATCTGGATGGGCTGGGTGATCTTGATCAGCTCAGCAAATCTGCGCGGGATGATCTGGTGAGTTGGGCGGCTGGATTCCACGATTTGGACATGCTGGAGGCGCTTGTTGGTGATGGGAGGGTTCCGGCCGGTTCTCTGTTGTCGCTGGTGGGCTCTCGTTCTAGCCATGGAACAGAGCGCGCCGATGGGGATGTGGAGGTTGCGGAATGGCTTTTGGCCCGTTGCGCCGATCAGTGTTTCGAGTTTGGGCTGTGGGACCAGCGCATCTATGGAGTAGCTGATCTTGCGACGTTGGCCAGTCGGCACACTCCCGAAATTCGTGTCTGGCACGACGGCCGCTGCGCTTCTGAATCTGAGGCTGTGGTGGCTGCGAGGAACGGCGATGTGGCTGCTCTTGGCTCCCTAATCCGGATGCCGCCAGCCGAAAGGCAGGGGTTGATCGAGGAAGGCATCCGGTTCAAGCAACTGGCAACCTTGGAGGTTCTGGTTGACAGCGAATCTAGTGTGCCTGCTGATTCGTTTGTGACACTCACCGAGCCGATTGGGGATTTTCCGTTGGTTGGCGATGAGGTGGTGGAGCTTGCTGACTGGCTTTTGGGCCGAGGGGCCGATCCTTGTTTTGAGATGTCGCGGAAGAGGCAGGGTTTCCTGGGCGGGTCGGATCTTCCTACCCTGGCCGGTCTTCTCTCGCCCCAGCTTGAATCGTGGTACGAGGGCCGATGTCCGCCAACCTCGGCTGTTGCTGAATTCCTGCTGGACGGAAGCTCTGTGGGGCAACTTCGACGGCTCGGCCCGTTTAGCGAGCCCGAGCGGCAGAATCTGGTTGGGTACGCCATTGAGTTTCAGTCGCTGGAAAGACTGAGGTTCCTTGTTGGTGAGGGTTCTGTTCCCTCCGACTCTTTCTTGCTGGTTCTGGCGCCAACAGAGCTGGGCGAACGCTGGCCGGACGGATTCCGATCTGAGGCCCTTTTCGCGGATTGGCTTGTAGACCACGGTGCCGATCCTTGCGTCCGCCTGACCGCAGATCAGCAGGCTCAACTGAGCGCCCCTGATGTTCAGACCCTGGCTGGTCGACACTCGGCCGAGCTCGCAACCTGGTATCGGGACCGATGCTGACACCTCGCGCACGATTCGTTGTGCCAAGACTGCCACGCCGATGGGAGGTTGAGCCGACATCGGGGTAACCGTCGACGGTGGATGCGAGGCGTCTCTGGCTGATCAACTTCGATAATGCTCTGCGGTGATGATGGCACCGTGATGTCGAAAGAAGAACTGCTGGCTGCTTTGAAACAAGAAGTTGTTCTAGAGAACCGCCCGAACCCCGGCGGGGGAAGTTGACCAGTGACTGTGTCGCAGACCCGTTCTACACTAGGTGTCATGTCTACGATCGAACTCCCCGACGATGTTGGCGCCGCGTTGGCTGCCGCCGCGGCTGAGCGTGGCACCGCCGAAGCAGAGTTGATCGCTGAGTTCGTCGCCGACGCTGAGCCTGACGGGCTGGACGCGTTCATAGGTGTCGGAGCCTCAGGGCGAACTGATCCCTTCGACATTCACGCTGAGCGTTCGACCGAAGCGGCCAAGCGTCGGTCGTTGAGCTTTGTGGCTGCGGGCCATTCAGGCAGCAACCGGGGCGGCGCTGAAGCCGAGGAACTACTTGAGGAGGACGGGTTCGGCATCGACACCGCCGACCGCTGAGGGGTCCAACCTGATACCCGTACTAGTGGCGTTGGCTTTCTCGATTTTCGCTTTGGCTGCGGCTCTTGGCACCTTCGATTAGACCCGGCGGGGGCGCTGCGGTTACCCAACCAATGAGTGAAAACGATCTGGTGAGATGTTTCCGCCAGAAAGGGTTACCCCCACTCGTTTGCCGCGAAGGTCGGGCAGATCCTGGTGCACCAGCGCAGCCAGAGCCGAGGCGCCGCTCGGTTCAACCACCAGCTTGGCGTGCTCGAACAACAGCTTCATTGTTGCCACTATCTCGGCGTCGCTGACGGTAAGGAAGGCCTTTGTCAACCTCGCTGTTACCGGCCACGTAAGCCTGCCGGGAGTAGACACCTGCTGCCCATCGGCGATTGTGGGCTGAACCTGAACGGCTACTCGTTCGCCAGCCGCCGCGCTAAGTGCGTGGTCGTTGCTGGCCTCAGGTTCCACACCAAACACCTCAACCGATCCTGACCCGGCGTGAACAGCGGTGGCACAGCCGGCCAACAACCCGCCACCGCCAACACATACAAACAGGGCGTCGAGGTTGGTCACCTGATCCATGAGTTCAAGCCCAACAGTTCCCTGGCCTGCCATCACCAACGGATTGTCGTAGGGGGCAATCAGCAGCCGGCCTTCGCGTTCGGCGATCTCGGCAGCAATTGCCGCTCTGTCTTCGCCAAAACGGTCATAGAACACCACCCGGGCCCCAGCCGCCTTTGTGCCATCTACCTTCTCGGGCGGTGCGTCGGTTGGCATCACGATCACCGCGGTGGTGCGACAAAGCTGGGCCGCCGTTGCGACGGCCTTGGCGTGATTGCCCGAGGAAAATGCCACCACTCCACCACTTAGCTGATCGGTATCCATACAACCGACAGCGTTGCAGGCACCACGAAACTTGAATGCACCTGTGACTTGGAGATTCTCAGCCTTCAGAAACACCTGACATCCAGCCAGCGAGTCAATCACAGGATTGGTGATCACCGGGGTGCGCCTGGCAACTCCGTTCAGCCGCTCGGCGGCCCGGTGGATGTCGTCGATCAAGATCACAGGGCTAACCCTAGGTCCGCCTCTGACCAGCAAACGCCAGGACGCCGGACGCCGGACGCCGGACGCCGGACGCCGGATGTCGGATGTCGGAACGGATGTCGCCGTGAGTGATACCGCGTTGGGTGGTGGGTCGATGCCGGTGAGTGGCCAGGACGTGTCTGCGGACGCGTCTGGGGGACTGTGAGTGATGGTCTGGCCGCGTTGAGCGGTGAGCTGCCCTGTTCTGAGAGTGTCACAGGCCGTCGTTACGCTTAGTCGAGCGAAGACTCGACCAGCCACAATCCCTCATGCGGATGGGGAAAGAACACTTGACCGGCCGAGAACCAGGCTCAACAAACCTAAAAGGCGACCCCCCATGACAGGCTTCAAAACAGTCACCACCAGGCCGGCTGCCAGAAGACCCGGCAAGTCAGCCAAGCGTTCTTGGGGTGACTCGGCCTCCTTGACGGGTCACCAACCCCAGCCCACTGGCTAGCCGCTGTGGCTGATGTTGAGGCTTGCACGGCCCGGGAATGGATCCGGGTGGGCCGCCAACTCGCAGATCTGTCAGCCATCGCAGAAAGCGTTCGAGGCGGGAGTGATTTCGTATACGCCTACCGCCGTTCCTGGCCGGACTCCTCATAGCGTTCCTCACCAGTTGGGTAATGAAAACCAGGCCCAAACCAGAACCAGCCAAGGCGCCGCAACACACCCAAACCGGCTCACCGGCCAGCCAGCCACACCACAGCCAGCCAGGCCCCGGCTGGGCGGGCGCTGGTTTGGCCTTCGGTGGCTCAGCAACACGCTGACGCCCTACAAGCTTTGCTTGACGGCGGCCTCGGCACGCCGAAACCAAGGAACCCAAAGGGTTCCCGACCACCCGGGTCTTTCCCGACGCTGTCACAGGCCACTGCTACTGTCGAACTAGTTCGACAGTGACCGGCCCGCTTCCCCCGCCGCCACCCGCCAGAACACCGCAACAACAGCTCTGACAGCGGCGATTCGAACCGCGCGAAACCGAAGCTGAAGTCTTGGAACTGGGCCGTGTCGGCGCACTCGCTAGCTTGCCGGCCGCAAGCCCCATCAAGCCATCCCAAACGCGTCCGCGGACGCGTGGACGCCGCCCTCAGTGACCACACGACCACCTGAAGTAGCAAAGACGCGTCCGCGGGCGCGCCGAATGTCGCCTGGATGACCGACGTCTGGCCTTAGGTGACACAACCCCTTGTGTGGATGTCGCCGCCGTTCATAGAGCGAGAGAATCGAGTTTGGCTAGACCGTCTCTATCTGGAGCCGTGTGCCTCCGGCGTCCCTACAAGGGCCGCCAACAGGCGGTTGCAGCTACCTCGTTGATCGATTGCGTTATGAGATCCCGAAGCCCTTCCGCCAAATGAGGTGTCACGCCCGGTCCAACCGCCACGCCAATTTGGCGTTCAATGGCTGGCTCGGCGATTTCCCTTGCGACCAGGGTGCCAAGCTCACATTCCCTGATCACATTGCTGTACGGCAGGATGCTGATGCCCTCTCCCTCAAGGGCGAACGCAACAAGCGCCTCGGAAACGCCAACCTCTCGAGCCACCGTTGGCACTGCCTGAATTCCGGCAAATGCGCTGTCAATCAGGTGGCGGATTGGCCAGGCCGGCCCCGGCAACAACAGTGGCCTGCCAACCAGATCGCCAAGCCGGATTCGCTCGGAGCCCCGCCCCAGGAATTTGGCCGTGCCAACCGCGAAGAGGCGCTCGGTTCTCACCAACGCAACCGCTGAACCGCCTGGCTGCGAATCGACAGCTACCTGGTCACCAGACACGTGACTGTGGAGGTAGCACACAGAGGCAGCGCAATCTCGGTCTGCCACCGCCGTCAAACCATCAGCCGAGGCCACCTCAACCACCTCAACCCGCATCTCGCCAGGCGAGGTGGCAGCGCGGCGAACCAAAACGGGAATCAGCACCCTGGCCGTTCCGAACGGGATCGCAATTCTCACTTCGGACGGGCCTGCTGCCATCTGTCGGAGCTCTTCCACCAAGGCCTGCCAGTCCTTGGTGACAACCAGCAGCCGCTGGTAGGCCAGCTCCCCAGCCTCGGTTGGCACCACCCCTCGGCCCTCACGCCTGAACAACTGAACCCCAAGCTGGCGCTCCAGGTTCCTCATCGAACGACTTACCGCAGGCTGGCTGATGCCCTTTTCTCGACCCGCTGCGGTCATGCCTCCGCGCTCGACCACCGCCACAAACAGCTCGAGCAGCTCCATCTGCATCACCGAAACCTAGCCGACTCATGCCGTTTTGGTAATGAATAGATTATCAATTGGCCCTGTGATGACGGGATTGCTCGCTCTAGTGTCTCCCCCATGGTGAGAAGGGGAGCCCGCCGAAAGCCAACCAAGACCGAGGAAGACCCGCCAGATCCGCACTTTGTGCCAATTACTCGGCCCTATCCACCGATGGCAGTGCTGACCGAAGACCAGGTGGACGAGGTGCACCGTTTGTCGTTGCGCATCCTTGCCGACATTGGTCTCGAATTCATGGCCCCGCAAACTTGGCCCATTCTGGAAGAAGCAGGCTGCGCGGTTGATCACGATACGGGCATGGTTCGCTTCCCGCCTGCCGCCGTTGATCACTACCTCAGCCTGGCCCCGGCCCAGTTCAACATGGTGGCAAGGGACCCGGCGAAGACGGTTTTCTTCGGAGGCGACAACATCGTTTACGGCTCTGCGTCAAGCGCCCCGAACGTACTTGATGCAGACCGCGGCAGGCGCCCAGGCACTGGCGACACCTTCCAGGACCTGGTGAAGCTGAACCACTTGATTCCAAGCAGCCACGTGTTCTGTGGCCACCCCGTCGAACCAATCGACTGGCCAGCCAACACCCGTCATCTGGACTCTGTTTACAACTGGCTGACCCTGTCTGACAAGGTATTCAGGCTGTACGCCATTGGCGAAACACGAGCCCAGGACGGCTTGGCCATGATCGAGATCGGCCACGGAATCAGCCGCGAACAGCTGCGAGAGGCGCCCCGCACGTACACGGTTTTCAACGTCAACTCGCCGCTGAAGATAGACGAGCCACTGCTTCTCGGATCTATGGAGTTGGCCAAGAACAACCAGGCCGTTGTTGTTTCGCCGGTTGCTTTCTCGGGGGCTATGTCTCCGATAACTCAGGGCGGCAGCCTGATTCAGCACAACGCCGAAAGCATCGGCGTGATTGCGTTCTTGCAGATGTTTGCCCCCGGTTCCCCAGTGTTCTACGGCTCATTGGTTACCCCGGTTGACATGAAGTCCGGCGCCCCGGCAATGGGGGTTCCAGAAACGATCACAGGCACAATTGCTGCCGGTCAAATGGCCCGCCGCTACAACCTCCCCCAGCGGATCATGCTTGGCTCAACATCCAATGCCGTTGACGCTCAGGCCGCCTACGAAACGCTCATGTCGATCTGGTCGGGCTACCTATCGGGGGCACACCTCGTGCACCATGGCCACGGCTGGATGGAGGGAGGCCTAACCACCGGCTATGAAAAGACGGTTCTGGATGCCGACCTGATCCAGATGATGGCGGCCCTTGAGCCAACGATTGATCTGTCTGACGCAGAGGAGGCAATCGACGCAATCGCCTCTGTCGGTCCCGGCGGCCACTTCCTGGGATCGGCCCACACCATGAGTCGCTATCAAACCGCGTTCCACACCCCGAAACTTTCAGACTGGCGGCCCTATGAGTTCTGGGAAGACGCCGGCAGCCCCGACACCGCCCAGCGGGCAAACGCCCTGTGGAAGGAAATGCTTGCCAACTACCAGCGGCCGCCAATTGACCCAGCCATTGACAACGCACTGCAAGAGTATGTGGCGAAGCGGAAGCTGGAAATCGGTGACCAGGAAATCTAAGTTTCGGTGATGAGCCAGTGTGACGGGCCAACGTGACTGACTGTGACGTGGCAGTGGTTGGCCGCGGCCCGACCGGCTCTGCTGCGGCCCGCCACCTGACCCGGATGGGGGCCAAGGTTCTCCTGGTTGGCCCTGGCGAGCCAACAGACCGGGCCAGTCATCGCGGTGTGTTCGCCAGCCACTACGACTCTGGCCGGATCTGTCGGATCACCGACAAAGATCCCTACTACTCACAAATTGCCGCGGCCTCAATTGCCCGCTTCAACGAGTTGCAGGAAAGCACGGGGGTGCAGTTTTGGTTCCCGGTTGGCCACCTCACAGTTGGCTCGATGCCCGAGCACATGGAAGCCCTTGGCCGCCAAGCCAAGCATCACAAGCTGGATCATTCAGAACTTCACGATGCAGAGCTGAAAGCCCAGTTCCCCCAGCTTCGGTTTGGCGCAGGCATGACCGCGATTCACGAGCGCGCCACCGGAGGATTCATGGATCCCCGCAGGTTCATCGTGGCCCAACAGAGCGCAACCAAGATGGCAGGTGGTGAGGTGTTGGACTGCGTGGTAACCGGTTTGGCTTCACTGCCAGGCGGGGTCAGGCTGTCAACCAGCCAAGGAACTTTCGATTGCGGGAAGGTTCTGCTGGCAACGGGAGCGTTCGCCAACCACCTGGGCATCATCCCGGCCAAGGTGGAAATGGAGATCCACAAACACACGGTGGTGTTCGGCGAGGTAACCAGTGACATCGCCAGTGATCTGGCCGCGATGCCAACGGTCATCTACAAACGGGGTGACGGTGCCCGCGAGAGTGTTTACCTGACGCCACCCGTCCGCTACTCGAACGGCGGAACCTACATAAAGATCGGCCATTCCGCCGGGCC
>QIKW01000166.1 GCA_003231975.1 Acidimicrobiia bacterium | reverse complement strand
AACCCTGTCGTCAAGCCCAAGCACTTCGCCATCTGGAATGGCCAGCCGAGGGCGGAGGTCGTGGTACGAGGCGGCCGCCGCTGGAATCACGGTTGACAGCCCGTCGTTGCCACCCTCAAGGTTCACAACCACCAGAATCCGGCCGTCAACAGCTCCTGGCAGCAGCCTGCCCGCTGCCGACTGATCGGCTGAAGCGCCCGGGGTCGGCCCGCCCGATCCATTGCCCGCCACTGTGCCTGCGCTTGCTGTGCCTCCGCTTGGCGCCCCTCCTGCCACCTCGTTGCTGCGGGCGCAGCCTGCCAGCACTGAAGCCCCAGCCGTGACCGCCCCCACCGCGGCTAGGCGCTGGAGGAACTGACGACGGGTTGCTGGCGGAACGGCGCCCCCGGCTCGACTCGGACTGATCTGCTTTCGGCGACGTGTCATAGCAGGTGAAACTCCGGTGAGTTAAGGCAGAGTCGCCAACGCAGGGTTGCCTTGGCGTCCAGGTCCAGATCTGGTTCGCTTGCCACCGCATCCAGGGCCTCCTGGGTTTGGGCAGAAACCGATTCGATCCCGCAAGCGGTAAGTACCTGGTCGGTTGTGTTGAGGCGTGACACCGTTGGTCTGAGGTCTATCTCGTAAACAAAGCTGCCTCTGGCCAGCAGCGAGCCGGGCTGAAGCCACCGTTCGCCTTTCGGCCAGCCGCCAACGTTCGGCGGCTGGTATGGCAACTGACCGAGAGCCTCAAGAGCCCACGGATCCTTCACCTCGAACCCGGCCGCGGCTGCGGCCGCGCTGAACCATTCGAGGCCAGAGCGGGGCCTGGAGAACCGAGCCGCCCTTGCCTCGTCGCTGCGCAAGATTCGGCCTACCAGAGGAGCAATCTCCAAATCCTGCTCCTGCCACCATTGGCCAAGGCTTGCTGCCTGATCAGAACTGAGGGGGCTGCCGACAAGGTCGACCCACAGCAAAGAGCTGATTCGAGCCGCGGTTGCTGGATGGTCACATAGCCGATCCACCACTTTCTCGGTGGTCCAGTCGGCTTGTTCGCCAAGAAAGATCATTGGGGCCACAAAGGCGGCCTCCCTTCGAAACACCACTCGGGGTTCGGTGTCTTTCTCGGTCTCAACCTCCCAGCCCGCCAATGCCCTTGCGGCTGCCCGTACGTCGTCCTGGGTGTAGTTGTCAATGCCCATCGTGAACAGCTCCATCAGCTCCCGTCCAAGGTTCTCGTTCGGGTTGTAGGCCTCGGATCCGTCGCCGTCGAGATAACGAAGCAACGCCCCGTCAACAACGAACTGCTGGAGCAGCGTGCGGTAGTTGCCAAGCGACTCTTGACGCAGCAATGCCAGCTGGCGTTGCAGCAGCACCGGCTGCCCGACCTTGTTGGTGTTCGTGGTGAGAAGGCCGTGCCAGAACCAGGTGAGGCGGTTGACGATTCCGGTTTCGGGCCCTGCCATTTCCTTCACCCACCACAGCACCAGATCCTGCCAGCGGTCTGGCTTGGGGGGTTGGTCTGCGGATTGGCGAGAAACCACTGCGGGGTCCAACAGCTTGTCTACCGCGTCGTCCCAGGCCAGGCCAGCCAACGCTGTGACCTGGTCGGCGTTCACCGCCAAGCAGGACCGCCTAAGCAGCGCTGCTGCGGCTGCTCGTTCTGGGTTTCTGTCGCGAAGCTTCATGGCTGCACACAATGAACCACCGCTGGTGAACCGATCATTAAGGTCGTCTTCATCGCTTCTTAATGCCACAGGTGGGAGACTGTGCTGATGCGGCTGCTGCTGGTTGAGGACGACCAATCTCTGGCGAAGGTGATTCAGCGCGGGCTGGTTGAAGAGGGCCACGCGGTTGATCATGCAAGCACCGTTGCTGACGCCTCAGAAGCGGTTTCGATCAACGAGTACGACCTTCTGGTTCTAGACCTTGGGTTGCCAGACGGCGACGGCACCGAGCTGTGCGAAGAGGTTCGCAACTCTGGCTCTGGCACTCCCATTCTGATGCTGACCGCGAGGGACGGAATCTCAGACAGGGTGCGGGGCCTGGATGCCGGGGCCGACGACTACCTCACAAAGCCGTTTGCCTATCCCGAACTGGCGGCCAGGGTGCGGGCCCTACTGCGTAGGCCACGAGGCACCGCCAAACCGATCTTGGAATGTGGAGACCTTCGCCTCGACCCGGCCTCACACACCGTGTGGCGTGGCGCCATCATGGTGCCGTTAACGCCAAGGGAGTTCAGCTTGCTGGAGTACCTTCTCCGTCACACAGGCCAGGTTTGTACCAGGGAAAGCTTGCTTGAGCACGTGTGGGATGCCCACTACGACGGCTTGTCCAATGTGGTAGACGTGCATGTTGCGAACCTGCGCCGCAAACTGGAACAGCCTGGGGCGCCAGATGCCATCGAAACAATTCGTGGGGTTGGCTACCGAATTGCCGAGGCGGCAGCATGAACTCCCTGTCAGACCACATGCGACGGCTGCTACTGGCCGCGCTGGCAGGCTTGGCTGTGTTGGTGCTGGTCTCGCCGTTTGCCATTGTTGGCAGCAAACGGTCGGTCGACCTGATCCGGGATCGCACCCGCACCGAGGCCGAAACCCGGCTGAATGCCGCGTTCGTAAGCCTCCGCTCCGAAGATGCGCCAGAGCCTCGAAACGTCTGGGTTGTCAACCGCGTCGACAACTACTCCTACGAGCTTGGCCCAATCAACACCACCCCACCGCTGCAAAGCCTGGCCGAGCTGGCAGCCACGCGGCCAAACGAGAGGGAGTTCGACTTCAACGGCCAGTGGTTTGCCATGGCCCAAACGCTTGGGGGCGACGAGGCCATCGTCACCGTTGTTGACCGGGCAGATCAAGACGCCGACATAGCTTCGGCTCAATGGTGGTGGGCGCTTGGTTCGCTGGCTGCGGCCGGGTTGGCCGGTGCCGCAGCTTGGTATGGCCTTGGCCGAATGTCTGCCCCGGTGGCCAGAGCTCATGCGGTGAATCGAGATTTCATAGCCGATGCGGCCCATGAGCTGCGCACGCCGCTTGCCATCATCCAGGCCTCAGCTGGCCACGCCTTGGCGAGAGATCGGGCCCCCGAGGCTTACCGAGAGTCACTTGAAGAGATTCTGCTTGCCACCGAACGTGCCGGCGGCAGTGTTGGCGAACTGTTGGAGTTCGCCAGGCTCGAGGCCGGTCAGGCCACGCTGCGGTTCGCTCCCTTGCGGCTGGATCTGTTGGTTGAGGAGGTGGCAAGCAGCATCAGGGTTGACGGTGTCACCGTTGAGGCAGTGCCGGGCGAGGCTGTAGTTGTCGAAGCCGATTTCAACTTGCTCCGCCAGGTGGTTGACAACATCGCCCGCAATGCCGCGGCTAGGGCAGACAAGGTCACCCTTACCACCCACCTGTCCACTCACGAGGCAAGAATCGAGATTGCCGACGACGGCCCCGGTTTTGACCCTGGCGTGATTGACCACGTTTTTGAGCGGTTCAGGCGGGGCGACCGGTCTGGCTCGGTTGGCCTGGGGATGGCTATCGCCCGCACGGTTGTTGAAATGCACGGCGGGCGATGCGAGGCCCACAATCAAGCAGTCGACGTCACTAGCGGCGAGCCAGGCGGAGCGTTAGTTGTGGTCACGCTGCCGTTCAAGCAGTAAAGCACAGGGTCGACACGTCGAACGCCGGTCTGGTTTGCTTGCGCGGCCGCAATGGCGGAGACTGCGCTATGGCATCCAGGGCTACATCGGCTACTGCAACCTCGGCATCCGAACCCTCGGCCCCCGAACCGGTGGCAGATTATCTTGCGGCCCACGCGGATGCCGCGCCGAACAAGCTGGCTGTGATAGATGACCGACCGGGTCAGCCCCAACGGCAACAGACGTTTGCCGAGTTCAACGCCTGTGTGAACCAGTTGGCGAACGGCCTGATCAACAGCGGCATCAACCCTGGCCAGAAGGTGATGTGGCTAGGCCAGAACTCGATCGAGGTTTGGGCGTTCGTCCATGCGGCCCGCAAGGCCGGAACCGTGTCGGTGCCCCTGAACTATCGACTAAGCGACACCGAGTCAATCTATGTGATCAACAACTCAGACTCGGTGCTGGTGTTCGCAGACGCCGAGTTCGCCCAGTTGTTGGAGCGGATCCGGCCCGAAACACCAGACGTGGCCAACGTGGTGATCTTCGGTGGAGACCCGCTTGCAGACCAAACATCAATTGACTCCTTCCTTGGCTCTGGCGACGAGCCAACCAGGGGCCAGGCAGGCGCGGCAACCATGATCTACACCTCTGGCACCACTGGAAACCCGAAAGGGGCGGTGCGCGATCGCACCGGCAGTGTCGATCAGTTGAGGGCCCTGGTTGGTGCCTTCAAGTACACCCCAGACGACGTCTACATCACGTGCGGGCCGCTGTATCACTCTGGCCCCGGCGGGTTTGCCGCCATTGCCCACACCCTTGGCCACACCGTTGTGCTTCAGCACAAGTTCGAAGCTGAAGATTGGCTGCGGCTGATCGACACCTACGGGTGCACGTCTACCTTTTCGGCTCCAACCCCTATTCGCATGGTTGTGAACCTGGCCGCCGAAATCAAGGCGAAGTACAGCACAAAGAGCATGCGGGTGATGGTTGCCAACGCGGCTCCGTGGCCTTTCGCCTTGAAAGAGGCTTACGTGAAGGACTTCCCGCCCCAGTCTCTGTGGGAGGTTTACGGCTCAACTGAGATGGGAGTGAACACGCTGTTGGCTCCAGAGGATCAGCTCCGAAAGCCTGGATCCTGTGGCAAGCCTGCCCCTCTTGTTGACATTGCGCTCTTCGATCCTGACGGGAACGAGGTAACAGAGCCCGGGGCTCAGGGCGAGCTGTTTGTTCGGGCAACTTCGGTGTTCGACACCTACTACAAGGCCGAAGAGAAGTACGCCGCCGACCACAAAGACGGCGGCTGGCACACGGTTGGCGACATTGCCTACCGAGACGACGAAGGCTTCCTGTTCATCTGCGACCGCAAAACCGACATGATCATTTCCGGCGGCATGAACATCTATCCCGCCGAGATCGAGGCTGCGTTGGAGCTCCACGAAGCCATCTTTGAAGCCGCAGTTATTGGTGTTCCCTCCGAACAGTGGGGAGAGGCTGTGCTGGCCGTTGTTGTGGTGGCAGACGGAGCCTCGGTTGACGCGGCGGGGGTGGAGGCTCACGCCAGGGAGCACCTAGCCTCATACAAGCTGCCGCGCCGCGTTGAGTTTGTCGACGAGATCCCAAAGACGGGCTCGAACAAGATCCTGAAGCGGGATCTACGAAAGCGATTCTCTTAGGGGCCTAGCGAACTAGGAGGGGGACTTGATTGGCTTGTTCGCCTCGCTGGCTCGGCGAACAACAAACTATCACATTGGTCGGTGCGCCTGTCGGCGCCCCTCCTTAGCAGCCGGTAGCTGGCAACAGAAGGAAGCTGGCCAAGACTGACGGTGGTTGCCAGGCCGCCCGGTTGTTGCAGGCTGACCTGGTCTGGCTGGTTGATCCCGGCGGTCCGCAGCATCATCGAAGCAACCATTGTGGCCTGGATCCCCAGGGCCAGCAGTTGCTGGCGGGAATGGCGGCGCACACCAAGGTCAACTTGGGCCATGGAGTCAACCCCAAACCGTTCCGACAGCTCAACCAGCAGGCCAAGGTCAACTGCGTATGCCCGGTGCACGGGAACGTTCTCAACTGCGTGGCGAACGGCCGCGAACTCCCCAGACAGCGGCTGAACGAAGTGGGCCAGGTGCGGAGCCAGCAACGCAATCAGCGGCCGGGCTGTGAGTTCTGTCACCCGGCCGCCCCGGCTGACAGCGGCCGGTCCGGCCTGGCCTCCAGCCCCGTCCCTGACCGGGCGTTCGTACCATCCCTTCGTTAACACCAGCTCTTCGTTTTCAAGAAGCGGCCCAACCAGGCCCATCACATAGCCGGGTGAAAACGTTGTTACGTCGGCGTCGCACCAGCAGATGATGTCTCCCTTGGTGACCAGCAGAGACTTCCACAAGGCTTCTCCCTTGCCGTTGCCAAGTTCCAGTTCGGGTGCAACCTCGGCCGCGCCAACCACCGTTGCGCCAGCTCTCCTTGCCACCTCGGCCGTGCCGTCGGTTGAGCTGTCGTCAAGCACAATCAGCTCGTCCACAATTGGCTGAGCCCCCATCAGCTCATCGGTGATAGCCGACACAATGGCGCCAACGGTTCGCGCCTCGTTTCTGGCAGGCAACACAACCGAAACGGTTCGTGAGCCCTTGGCCTTCACCAGTCGCTGGGCCGGGTACTTCTCGAAGTGGAAGCTGGGATGAGTTTCACTCATTGGCTTTGGTGTGAGGTTGCCCACCGGGTGGCCTCTTGCCTGGCCTCAACCTCGGCGGGGATCTGGTTGTAGCTCTGCTGCCAGGATCTGGTGCGAACGAGTGCCTTCACGAAGCTGGAAGAGTAGGCGAAGGCAAACCGCCACGGTCCCTGCTCCTTCCATTGCCTTACGTGAACCAACTCGTGCGCCAGCAACGCGCTGTCGCCGCGATCAGACACCGCTTCGGCCAACAGAATGTGGCGGCCGAGCGTTACCCCAACGTATTGGCCGGGCAGAGCCGGGATCTCAATCACCCGAACTCGCTGAGCGAGAGCCCGCGGGATGTGGCCATATGCGGCCAACTCTTCGTTGTTGAGCCTGCGCCCCATCACCGGCTGAACGGTAGCGCTGTCAATTCGACTCCCATTCCCCGCCCGGATCGTCCATAATGCTGACGCAAACAAAAGGTGAAGCCAACTTGTGAGGTGAATCATGATCGATACCAGCGAAGTACTGTTCCAGTCAGACCAGGCCAATCTGTCTAAATGGCTAGCCGAAGACGTCGTCACAGACTCCGTCGCCACCTTCGTTGAGGGCCCCGGCCTCAAGAAGTTGGGCCTCCGGTTCGACAGCGACGAGCTTCGGCTGGCTCTTAACGACGTGATGGAACGCACCGATATGGCTGGCGACATCGAAGCCGGTTTTGGAGTGATCCCACTGACCCGACGGCCCGGCACAGAAGGGGCGACCGACAACGACCTGTCTGGCCGTCACTGGCTGCGGGCCGATGAGCGTTACGTGGAAGAGCCGCGGGAAGACTTAGTCGACGAGGCGTCGTTTACCGAGTTCATCCCCGACTATGCCGACACCTACTTTGCCCACGTCCACAACGAGTTGACCAAGCGTGTTCCCATTGGTCGGATGCGCTTGTCGTCAAAGAGTCTTTACAACTGCAACTCTTGGCACCGGGATCCAGAGCCCCGCATCCACGTGCCGATCGTTTCCAACCCAGGCTCCCTGTTTGTGATCAACCACCACGTAACCCACCTGCCCGCCGACGGGTCGGTCTACTTCACCGACACCCGCGGCTATCACATGGCAATGAACGGCGGGTTCGATCACCGGGTCCACATCGTGGCGGTCATTCCAAACTGACCAGCGCCCCTTAGCCTCGTCGCTATGAAGGTCGACCCTCCGCAGGCTCAGTCGTTCGCCCCGCCCCTCCGCACGTTGATGGGCCCCGGGCCGTCGAACGTTTCCCAACGAGTGCTTGACGCCATCGGTCGGCCAACCATTGGCCATCTTGACCCTCAGTTCGTTGTGTTGATGGACGAGATCAAGGGGCTTTTGCAGTACGCCTTCCAGACCGAGAACAACCTGACCATCCCAGTTTCGGGCCCCGGATCAGCAGGCATGGAAACCTGTTTTGTGAATCTGGTGCAGCCAGGAGACACCGTCGTTGTTTGCCAGAACGGCGTGTTCGGCGGCCGGATGAAGGCCAACGTTGAACGCTGCGGGGCCACCGCTGTTCTGATTGAAGACGAATGGGGCCAGCCGGTTGACCCAAACAAGCTGGAAGCCGCCCTTGTGGCGAACCCGCAGGCCACGACAGTGGCATTTGTGCACGCCGAAACCTCAACGGGGGCCCAGTCCGACGCGCAGGCGTTGGTGGCCCTGGCTCACCAGCACGGCTGCCTGGCAATTGTCGACGCCGTCACTTCGCTTGGGGGAACGCCGCTGTTGGTTGACGAATGGGAAATCGACGCCGTCTATTCCGGCTCTCAGAAATGCCTGTCGGCACCCCCCGGCCTCTCACCGGTCAGTTTTAGCGACGCTGCGGTTGAGCGGATCAAATCAAGAGAAACAGATGTGCAGAGCTGGTTCATGGATCTGAATCTGGTGATGGGATATTGGGGTGGCGACGGCGTCCGGTCCTACCATCACACAGCTCCAATCAACGCTCTTTATGGCCTTCACGAAGCGCTGGTGATCCTGGCCGAAGAGGGCCTTCAGAGCGCTTGGGCCCGCCACCAAACAAATCACGAGGCGCTGGCGGAAGGAATGAACGAGCTTGGGCTTGGCTTCGTCGTGCCAGAGGCCGCCCGCCTGCCTCAGCTCAACTCGGTAACTGTTCCCGACGGAGTTGACGAGGCCGCGGTCCGGTCCAAACTGCTTGAACAGTTCAACCTCGAGATTGGATCCGGCCTCGGCGCCCTGGCAGGCAAGGTGTGGCGAATCGGCTTGATGGGCCACACGTCATCGGCCAAGAACGTTGAGTACTGCGTTGGCGCTCTCAAGGATGTGCTCGCCGAAGCCTAAGTGCAGTGCAGGCCGCGGCGGAAGTGACCCTTAACCGTCTTGCATTGTCATCGGCCGCTCGTAGCATTCTGAAGGTGCCTCATAGCGGATCCAAATTCCTCTCCGGCCTCCTAGGAGCAACAGTGCTTGGCGGGCTGGTCTCTGCCCTTTCGCGCCGGTTCTCCAAGAACGACGGCAACAAGCCCGTTGCCGGCGGCAGCCAAGCTGTTCGCAACCTTCGCCTGGCGAAGCTGGGGGCCAAAAGCGGCGGCCGCTACACAATCCACCAGGCCCGCCGCACCTTTGCGTCGGCCCAGCGTCGTGAGAGCCTCGACACCGAATTCCAGATCCGCACTGCGGAAGACGTGGTCAAAGAGCTTGGCAACATGAAGGGCGCGTTGATGAAGATTGGCCAGATGGCCAGCTACGTAGACACCGGCCTGCCAGACCATGTCCGAGCCACCCTGGCAACCCTGCAACAGGATGCGCCGCCAATGAGTGCCAGTCTGGCTGGCGAACAGATCGAGCGAGAGCTTGGCAAACCCCCAGACGCACTGTTCGCCCAGTGGGACCCTGTGCCAATTGCGTCGGCCTCAATTGGCCAGGTGCATCGGGCCATCACCTTTGATGACCGGGCGGTTGCGGTGAAGGTTCAGTATCCCGGAGTTGGCGAGGCAGTTGGGGCCGATCTGCGCAACGCAGACTGGCTGTTCGGAATGCTTGCCTCGCGCTTTCCCGGCCTGGAAGCCGAGCCTGTGGTTGCCGAAGTCAAGCAGCGCCTGGCCGAAGAACTGGACTATGTGGCCGAGGCCCGCAGCCAGCGTTACTTCTCCCGTTTCTTTCACCGCCACCCGTTCATCACCGTGCCAGATGTGGTTGACCAATTTTCAACCGGGCGAGTCCTCACCACCGAACTAGCAACTGGGGCCCGCTTCAGCGAGGTTTTGAAGTGGGAGCAGGCCGAGCGAGACCTTGCCGCCGAAACCCTCTTCCGTTTTTCGTTCGGCTCCATCTACCGGCTGCATGCGTTCAACGGCGACCCCCATCCTGGCAACTACCTTTTCAATCCGGGCGGCAAAGTCACCTTCCTGGATTTCGGTCTGGTCAAGCGGTTCAATCAGGCTGAAACCAAACTCTTTGAAGACCTCATGGTGGCAATGGTCATCAAGCGAGACAACGGAGCGTTTCGCCGGGTGGTGGAAGAAGCTGGGATTCTGCCACAGGGCGCTCCGTTCACCGATCATCAGATAGAGCAGTACTTCAACTTCTTCTATCGTTACGTCCTCAAAGACGAGCTAATAACCATCGACCACGAGTATGCGGCAATGGGGGTGGCCCAGCTGTTCAACAGCAGCGGCCAGCACGGAGAGTTGATGAAGATGCTGAATGTGCCGCCGTCGTTTGTGGTGCTCCAGCGGATCACCCTCGGCCTTGTCGGCCTGTTCGCCCAGCTGGAAACAAGCGCCAACTGGCGCCGAATCGCCGAAGAGCTTTGGCCGTTCGTTTCCGGCCCCCCGTCAACCGCGATGGGCGAAGAAATAGAAGCCTGGCGGGCCAAGCAGGGTCAATCTCGTTTCGGCCTTTAGGGCTGCCTTCTGGTTGGTCGACAGTGACCTTCGGGGCAGCGGTCGGGCCAGGGCCCGTCGGGGCCCAGCCAAAGTTTCGGGGCGGCCAGCAGCTGCTCCTCGATCAATTCTCGGATCATCGCCACAAATCTGGGATCAGTGCCGACGGTCCGCGCTCTGGTCATTCGAAGCCCCACCTCGCTTGCGGTTCGGGCCGCCACGGTGTCCAGGTCGAAAATTACCTCCATGTGATCGCTGATGAAGCCAAGCGGGGCCACAACAACGCCGGTAAGCCCGTCGGCGGCCAAGGCTCTGAGATGGTCTGATATGTCTGGCTCCAGCCAGGCAACCCCTGGGGGGCCGCTGCGGCTCTGAAACACCAAATCCCAGCTGTCGTCAATGCCTGCGCCGCTGGCCACCAACCGGGCAGCCTCTTCCAACTGTTGCTGATACTGGCAGTTGCCCGCCATAGAGATTGGGATCGAATGGGCGGTAAAGACCACGCGTAGCGAACGGGCCTTGCCTCGGTCAGTGCCATTCTCGGTCAGGTGCTCGGCCACAGCCGAGCGAACGTTGGCCGCGGTTGGCTCGATGAACCCCGGGTGGTTGTAGAAGAGCCGCAGCTTCTGGAAACTGGGCGGGTCGCCGATTGCCTTGACCGAAGCTGCCTCAAGGTCGTCCAGATACTGGCCGCAGCCTGAGTATGAACCGAAAGCGGATGTAACAAACACCAGGGCCGACCGAACACCGTCGTTTGTCATCTGCTGAACCGTGGCACTTAGAAACGGATGCCAGTTCCTGTTGCCCCAATAGACCGGCAGCTCAATTGAGGCCCCCCGCAACTCTTCGATCAACGCCTGGATCAGGTCCCGATTCTGCTGGTTAATGGGAGACACGCCGTCAAACAGCTCATACTGACTTGCCACCTGAGCTAGACGTTCCGGCGGAACGTTGCGGCCCCGAACCACATTGTGCAGGAACGGAAGCACGTCGTCTGGGCCTTCAGGACCGCCGAAGGAGAGCACGAGCACCGCATCGAATTCGGTCATCGACTCGCATTGTGCCCAACTTGTGGGACCATCGGTGTCTGTGCGCATCTCGACGTGGAATCTCTGGTGGCAGTTCGGGCCGTGGGAAGCCAGGCAAGGGCCAGTTATCGCCGAGCTGTTGGCCGTTGACTCAGACGTTTGCTGCCTCCAGGAAGTCTGGTCTGAGCCCGACGGCCAGGACCAAGCCGAGAACCTGGCGGCGGCCACCGGCTTCCACATGGCCCGCACCCGATCCTCTGACGGGTCCGCTCATCGTTTTGGCAACGCCCTGCTGTCTCGCTGGCCCATCCTCGAATCATTCACCCTTGATCTGCCTACTGGAGGAGCAGACACTGGCTTCAGGTCTGCCCTGTTTGCCAAGATCGACGTGTCGCAGTCGGCCCAGCCGTGGTGGGTGATATCCACTCATCTGGACTGGAGGTACACCGCCAGCGCGCTGCGAGAAGAGCAGCTGGAAGCCATCGTGAAGAAGGCGGCTGAACTGAGAGCTCAGGCGGCGGCCGACCTCCCTAATGGCATGGTGCCAGTGGTTCTGGCCGGAGATCTCAACGCCACAGCAGAGACTGATGAGATCCGGCGGCTCACCGGGTTGGCCGACCCATATGTGCCAGGTCTGGTGTTCACCGATTCCTGGGCGGCAGTTGGGGAGGGCCCCGGGCACACGTGGACGCGTTCAAACCCCAACAGCCCAGACGCTGAATGGCCCCGCCGCAGGCTGGACCACGTTCTGGTTGCGTGGCCCAGGGTCAAGCCAACAGGAAACGCGCTTGAGGCCCGGCTGTTCGGGACCGAACCCCGCGCCACTAGTTCTGGCGATTCTGTCGTACCCTCAGATCACTACGGCGTTGTTGTTCTGTTAGACCAGCGACGCCCCTCAAGCTGACCGTGCACATGATCCCAACGTGACCGACGTCCCCCCGCCACCACCTCCCAGACCAGGCCCAGCCCCGTTTGGCGGCCCGCCAACGTCTGGGCCGCCAATGCCCGGGCCGCCAACGTTCGACGGATCTCCGCCACCGCCCGGTGTGCCCCCACCCCCTGGCAGCGCCCCGCCTCCCGTTGTCGGAGGGCTTGGCTCGGTTGGAGATTGGATTGGTCAGTCCATCCGGGCTCTCACCGCTGGTTTCGGCGAGATCTTTGCGGTGATAGTTGTGATCAGCCTGCCTGCGGCGGCCGTTAGCGCAACGCTTCTGCGCTCGGCGGTGCAGGACCTGGTGCTGCAAAGGAACAGCCAAGGCCTGTTCACCGGAATTGAAGGTTTCACTCCGGCAGCCGGTTGGCAACTTGGGCTGGCGGTGTTGGTTTCGGTCTTGGCTCAGATTCTGGTGTTCGCGGCAGCAACCAACCACGTTGCCGCGGGATTGGCAGAAGAGCCTGCAACGTGGAGTCAGTCGCTTCGCGTCGGGTTGGCCAGAGCACCACGCCTTGTTGGTGTCACGCTGTTTCTTCTTGGCGTTGCGTTTGTTGCCATATTCCTTACGTCGGCGCTCAGCTTGGCTGTCCCTGTCGCCGGGCCGCTGTTCCTGCTTGGCCTCATTGGGTTCTTCGTTCTGATGTGGGTTAGATGTTCCCTGGCTGCCTCCCATGCTGCGCTGGCTCAGCCGGGCAACAGCGCACGGGTCAGCGTGCGCCTCACAAAGGGGCTGTTCTGGGCGCTGTTTGGCCGCATGATCCTGCTCATAACGTTGGTTGCTGCCATGCAGTTTGTGGCCGCCATCCTTGCCGCCCCGTTTGATTGGGCCGCCGGAACCCCCCAGATTTCTGGAACGGGAGACATAGCGGCACCCGATCTCCTTGGCAGAAACGCAGGCGCCTTCTACGCCAAACAGGTGGTTGCTGGGTTGGCGAACAGCCTGGGGTTCGCGCTGTGGGCCTCGGCGATGCTGATGGTCCGGCGCTCAACCTCGCAGCCGCGAGTTGACTGGGCCCCTAACTGATTCCAGCCTGGCCCAGCGGCTGAGTCTGTAGGGTGTTGCGCCCTATGTCGGGCACCGAGTTAGCTGATGACGAATTTCGTCGAGACCAGCAGCAACTGGACCGCGCCCATACCTGCCTTGAACAGATGAAAGAGCGCACCGAGTCGGTACAGGAGGTTGCCGCCAGGGCTGTCCGAGACGAGAACACCGCCGATGCCAGAGTGGTAGAGGCGAAGTTGTCACAACGGCGGGCGCTGCTTGATGTTGGGAGCGGGCCGTTGTGTTTCGGACGTATCGACGAGGAACCCACACGACCGAGCGACAGCGGCCAACAGTGGTATGTAGGCAGGCGTCACGTTGAAGACGCCAAGGGAGACCCGGTTGTTGTTGACTGGCGGGCACCGGTGTCTGCCGCGTTCTATCGGGCAACGGCGGTTGACCCCTGTGGGTTGGAACGGCGACGTCGCTTCAGCAGTGAGGGCCCACAGCTTGAAGCGGTATTCGACGAAGATCTCACCGATCCCGAAGCCGGGGGAGCGGGAGGCCTGCCAGATCCCCTGCTGGCCGAGCTCGACCGCTCTCGCACCGGCACGATGCGAGACATTGTTTCCACCATTGCGACAGAGCAGGACCTGATAATTCGCGCTCCGCTAGAGGAGCTTCTTGTTGTGCAGGGCGGGCCAGGCACCGGCAAGACCGCCGTTGGCCTTCACCGGGCTGCCTTCCTGCTGTTTCAGCATCGCGACTACTTCTTCGAGAGCAAGGTTTTGGTTGTTGGCCCGAACCCGGTGTTCTTGCGATATGTCAGCGAGGTGCTGCCATCGCTTGGTGAAACGTCTGTGATCCAGACAACCCTCGTTGGTTTGCTGTCTGCTCGCTACCCGGTTCGCAAAGATGAGCTTGTCGAACTTGTTGCGCTGAAGGGCGACGCCAGGATGGCCCAAGTGATTCGGAATCTGATGACCGGGCGAATTCGGCCGCTGCCCGACGGCCTAGAGCTTCGTTCCGGACTCAGCGTTGTGCGTTTTTCGGCTGCTGAAGTGGCCGCGTTCCAGGCGAGGGCCTTGGAAAGGTCGGTTCCGTTTAACGCTGGCCGCGAAGTGTTTCGCACGATTCTGTTGCGAGAGGCTTGGCTGGCCTATCAGTCAAGGCCCGGGGTCGACCCCGGCAACCAGCCTGCCTTTGTTGCTGCCATTCGATCCGACCCGGCCTTCAAGAAAGACTTCGACCGGATGTGGCCTCTCTTCTCGCCTCCGGTGGTGATACGTGAGTTGCTTGGCTCCCGCTCTCGGCGAGCAGGCGCCGCCCAGGGCCTTCTGACCGAGGGCGAGCAGGCCCTACTGCACCAGAAGAACGCAAAGAAAGCGGGAGACCAGCAGTGGTCGGCCGCAGATCTACCACTTATCGACGAGGCAACCAGCCTGGCAGGCGGAGTGAAGGCCACCTATGGCCATGTGGTGGTTGATGAGGCGCAGGATCACACCGCCATGGCCCTGCGAATGTTGGGCAGGCGCTCTGTGCGCCACAGCATGACCGTGCTTGGCGACCTGGCCCAGGCAACCGCCCCTGGCGCAATGACCACCTGGGCCGAGGCAGGCCGCCATCTTGCAGGAGAGCAGCAGGCAAGCCTGACCGAGCTAACTGTTGGCTACCGAGTGCCCGCTGCGATTCTGGATGTTGCCAACCGGCTGCTGCCCGAGGCCGCCCCATCTGTGACTCCCGCGGTTTCAGTGCGACCGGGCGGAGTGCCGCCCGAGTGGGTCTGGCCCGACGGCTTGGGAGCCGATGCCGATCTGATGGTGGCCGCGGTTGCCACCGCACTTGGGATGTTTGCCCGGTCTGCCCGCTCAACTGCGGTGATCGCAATGAAGCAACACCAGGCTCTGTTGTTTGATGGCCTTGGCGAAGCAGGGTTTGAGCTGACCCTCGTTGGTAACAGCGGCGGGCTGTTGCCGGGTGCCAAAGCGGTTGCGTTGCTGGGGCCAGCTGAGGCCAAAGGGTTGGAGTTCGATGCCGTTGTGGTGGTTGATCCAGAGGGCATTGCCAGCGAAGCAAACGGGCTGCGTCTTCTGTATGTGGCGATGACTCGTGCCGTGCAGCAGCTGATCCTGGTTGGAAAACCCGGCCCCGCGACAGCCACCCTGTGAGCGAGTTGCGGGTGAGTTGGATGGGCGGAGCCCGGGAGGCGGTAGCCGACCCAATGTGATCGCTTAGACGTCCAACCGGTCTGGGCTAAGCAGCGTGGAGTTCTCAACGATGTAGCTCTTGCGGGTGGCAACGTCGTTGCCCATGAGGATGTCGAACAGTTTTGCCGCCTCCATCGCTTGGTGGGCGTCGGCCATTGTCATCCGCTTGAGCACCCGAGTTGAGGGATCGAGGGTGGAGTCTCGCAGCTCGTTCACGTTCATTTCACCGAGGCCCTTGAATCGCTGCCACCTTTTGTCTGGCGACAGCCCAAGTGACTCATGAAGCTGGGCTCGTTCCGGGTCGGAGTAGGCATAGACCAGCTCACCTTTGTGTTTCACCGCGAACAGCGGCGGCTGGGCCGCGTAGATCATCCCAGCCTCAAGCAGCGGCCTCATGTGGTGGTAGAACAAAGTGAGTAGCAGGCAGCGGATGTGGCTGCCGTCAACGTCGGCGTCGCACAGAATAATGATGCGGCCGTACCGGCAGGCGCTGAGATCGAAGTCACGGCCAGAGCCTGCTCCGATGGAGGTGATCAGGGCTTGCGCCTCGGCGTTATCAACGACTTGTTTGAGGCTGGCCTTGCCCGCGTTGACTACTTTGCCCCGCAGCGGCAACACGGCCATGGTTTCAGAGTTCCTGCCCTGCTTGGCCGGTCCGGCGGCGGAATTTCCCTCAACTATCAAGAGCTCGCTGTCTGGGCCGTGAAGGCGGCTGTCTGCCAGCTTGTCTGGCATGCCGTTGGAAGACAGGCTGGAAACCTTGCGCCTGGCCTCGAGCTGTTGTTTTGAGAGAACACGGTTCAGAATGGCCTGGATTACCTTCTCTCGAAGGGCATTGATCTGGACCTTGCGGCCGCCCCCGTCTACCCAGTTGGCCAGCCCGGTCCTCGTTGCCTCGTTCACCAGTTTCTGCACCGCGGGCGTGCCAAGCTCCTGCTTGGTTTGGCCTTTGAACTGGGGCTCGGGAACGGTGACTTTCACCGCGGCAACCAAGCCCTCTTGAACATCGACCGGAGTTGCCTTGTCGTTGCCGCCCTTTGCCAGCTTGCGAAGCTTCTTGGTGTCGGCCAGGAGGCGCTCGTTGGCTACCTTTGTGAGCGCCCGCTCGAAACCCTGCACGTGGGTGCCGCCATCAGAAGTTGGGATGGTGTTCACAAAGCTGACAACCGTGGTGTCGTAGCCCTT
Source organism: Acidimicrobiia bacterium (assembly GCA_003231975.1). Lineage (GTDB taxonomy): Bacteria > Actinomycetota > Acidimicrobiia > Acidimicrobiales > SZUA-35 > SZUA-35. The sequence goes on along the minus strand of QIKW01000166.1, from coordinate 22,859 downwards.
TACCCAACGGCAGGCAATATCGATGGTGCATTCCCTGGTGACGGTTTGCATCTTGCCGTCAACTGGCACCTTCTCTTCAAAGGTTGCCTGCTCGTGGATCACAACAATGTCGGTAACGTTCTCGCCAATTGACAGATAGTCGACGTAGTCGGCCAGGCCCCCGGCGGCTACGAACTCTTCTGGTTCGCGCCCCTGGCCGCGGCGGTCAATCAATTTTACGTGGAGGCCAGGCACCAGGAAGCAGACACGGGCCACGTGGTCTCTGATGCGGTCGTACTCAATTCTGGCTTCGCTGTCGAACACGTCAAGATCGGGCCAGTAGCGAATTCTGGTGCCGGTGCGAGAGGCAGGAACCTGCTTGACCTTTTGCAATTTCGCCCCTGCTTTGAACGCCCCAGACTTCAAATAGTTGCCTGCAACTCGCTCACTGAAGCACAACCTCCAGGTGGCTCCGTCTCGGTCAACCTCGGCAACCAGCTTGGAAGCCAGCGCGTTGACAACTGATGCGCCAACGCCGTGAAGGCCACCAGACGCGCTGTATGCCCCAGACCCAAACTTGCCACCAGCGTGAAGCTCGGTGAACACAACCTCAAGTGCGGTGCGGCCATCTGGCTTTTTGTCTACCGGGATGCCGCGCCCGTCGTCTGACACCTCAACCGAGCCGTCGCGATGAAGCACCACTTCGATGTGAGAGGCAAACCCCGCCGCGGCCTCGTCTACCGAGTTGTCGATGATCTCCCACACAAGATGGTGGAGGCCATCAGTGCCGGTGCCGCCGATGTACATGCCGGGCCGTTTGCGAACCGCGTCGAGCCCTTCCAGGACCTGGATCTTCGATGCGTCGTAGTTGTCTGAGATTTTCTTCTTTGCCATTTACCGGAGGTCTTGTAGGCGCTGGGTTACCAGCGGAGCGAACCAACAGAGAGGATACGGCGAGCGGTTGAGACACTTGGGCCATCGCGGCGACTTGGCTTTATAGCAACCGGCTCGGGGGTGTTGTCTGGCTTGGTTGGAGCCCCCGGCTGGCCAACGATGGCAACGATTCGCTCTGGCAGGCCAACCCAGGCGTAGTCAAGCCGGGTTTCGTCTTTGAACTTGGTGAGTCGAACCCCGCCGGTTCCCCGGCCCTTAACGGGCACCTCTTCAACCACCGTTGACTTGACCGTGCCAAGGTCGGTGACGGTGAGGATCACCCCACCTTCCTGCGCAAGGCCGGCGGCAAGCACTTTCGCGGTACCCCGCGGCGCCATTCCGGCCACCCCTTGAGCACCGGCGCCTTGCACACTGATGCCGTTCACCGGGGTGCGCAACGCTTGGGCATCGGAAGTAACGATGACAACGTTGTCGTTTTCCGATACCAGCCGGGCCGCAACCAGCTTGTGGCGGTCGGCTAGTTTCATCACCGCCCTGCCAGCGCTTAGCTCAGCCAGAACCGAACGCTCAATTCGTTTGGCGGCACCGGCTGAAGACACAACCAACAGATGCTCTGGGCCGTCAGCGGCCAGGATGGTGAGGATCGACTCGCCCCTGGCTGCCCCGAACACCTCGCCTGCGTCCTTGCCTCTGCTGCGCCCACCCACTTCTGGCAGGTCTGCCGCCGCTGCCTTCAAAAGCCTGCCCGAAGTTGTGATGGCCAGCACGTGTGACTTGAGGGTGCCAACCATCACTGCTTCGATCACGTCGTGGCGACCAGCGGCGTATGACCGTGACGTGCCAAGAGGTTCCCTGCCAACAACGCCCGATGCCGACAGGCTGACCAGGCAAGGGTCATCTGGCAACTCAGCGGCAGCGGCGTCTTCGGCCTCTGACAGAACCTGAATTTCGGAGGGGGCAACAATGCGGGTGCGACGTGGCACCCCATAGCGCTCGACCAGTTCACCTAGTTCCCTGATCACAATGGTGCGCTGCCGCTGTTCTGAGGCCAGGATCTTCTGGAGGTCGGCGATCTCTTCCAGCAGGGTGACCCGCTCGGCAACCAACTCGTCGTATGCCAGCGCGGTGAGCCTGCGAAGCCGAAGCTCCAGAATGGCCTCGGCCTGCACCTCGGTGAGGTTGAGTTGTTCCATCAACCCAGACCTCGCCGCTCCAGAATCAGGGGCGCTCCGAATGATTCGAACGACCAAGTCGATGTTGTCGATCGAGATGATGTAGCCCTCAACCTTGTGCAGCCGTTCGGTTCTTTGTCGGAGGCGAAACTGAGATCGCTTGACCACCATGTCGAGCCGGTGAGTTATGTAGTGAAGGCACAGGTCGTACAAACCAAGTGAGGTTGGCACTCCGTCAACCAACACCACGTTGTTGATGCCGAATGTCTCCTCCAGCGGGGTTAGCCGGTAGAGCTTTTGCAGTAGCAGGTTTGGATCGATTCCCGCCTTGCACTCGATCACCAGCCGCATTCCCGAGGCGTGGTCGCTGAGGTTCTTGACATCGGCAACACCGGTGAGCCTGCCGTTTTGAACCAGTTCTTTGATCTTTGCCACTACCCGCTCAACGCCAACCATGTAAGGCAGCTCGGTGACGACAATGCCTTTTCGGGCCCGGGTGATGTCGACGATCTCGGCGCTGGCTCGCACCCTCACGGCTCCCCGCCCCGATTCGTAGGCGTCCTGGATGCCGTCGTCGATCAGGATGCCCCCACTGGGGAAATCGGGCCCTGGCAATACCTGTCGTAGCTCATCAAGGGTTGGTTTTGGTCGCCGCTTGGTCATGACCAGTTTGATGGCCTCATACACCTCGGCCAGGTTGTGGGTTGGCATGTTGGTTGCCATCCCAACCGCAATTCCGGTGGTGCCGTTCACCAGGAGGTTTGGCAACAGAGCTGGCAGGCATTCGGGCTCGGTGTTCTGGCCGTCATAAGTTGGCCGGAATTGAACTGTCTCTTCGTCTATTTCGGCCAGGAGATCGATGGCGGCGTCACTGAGCCTTGCCTCGGTGTAGCGCATGGCTGCCGGTGGGTCGTCGAGGCTGCCGAAGTTGCCCTGCGGGTGGATCAGTTTCACCGGCTTTGAGAAGTCTTGGCCGAGGCGAACTAGTGCGTCGTATATGGCTCCGTCTCCGTGAGGGTGGTATTTGCCCATCACTTCGCCGACAACGCCTGCACACTTGCGGTGGGGTCGGTCTGGGAACAGGCGCATCTCGCGCATTGCGTGGAGAATGCGGCGCTGCACCGGCTTCAACCCGTCCCGAACATCAGGGATGGCCCTGGACTGAATGACCGAGAGCGAGTAGGCAAGGAAAGACTCGCCGAGCTCTTCAGAGACCGGGACATCGATTACCTCGCGAGCAAACGGCAACAGCTCACCCTGTGACGCCAAAACGATTCTCCCTTAGCTCAGCGATGCCCGCCATTCTACTGAGGCTGGTGTGACAGAGCGGGGAGGGCTCAGCCAGATGGCCCCTGGCGCGGCTCGGCCGAGCGACAGAACCCCTCAAGTTCCGCTTCGCTCGGCCGGTGGCCTTCACATTTTGACGCTGCGTTGCGTCGATGCGTTTGACTTACGTTTGTGGCTAGCGGCCCCTACGACGGCGCCGTTGGGCGTCGATTCGCCGAGCAGCCTTGACCACTGCGGTCAGCCTCTCGTGGAGGTCCGTAGTGTCGGGCTGCCCGTCGAGGTCAAGCTCGGGAGCCAGAGCTTCAAGAACAGCGCTAACGCTGACTCCTTGCTCTGCGGCGAACCCGTGCCACTGCTCGTGGGCATCATCACTGACATAGGCATGCAATGCCTTACGTCCGGCGTCTTCAGACATCGGTCGTCTCACTCTCTTCTCAAATTGCGGCGGTACCCCTTTCAACTCTTTCGAGCCGGCAGGGACTGAAAATACGGATCACAGATCCGTGAGGCTGATTCAACCAGCTAACAGGCGCTTCAGCAACTTGCCGATAGTAACTGGTTGTGCATCCTCTGTCATAGCGTCGGCAAGAGTTGGCAGTTCATGAGCGATTGTTTCTGTAACCTTGGTTACAGAAGGATTAACCAGCGACGTTGATCCTATCTTAACCGTCGGCACGGTTTCGTTGCCTCCGGCCACCGAGCGAACGAACGCCGCTGCCTCGGGTTCGGCCCAAATGTTTCGCTTCACCAGAGGGATCCCGGCCCGCTTGAGACCACGTTCGAGCCTCATGCAGAACGGGCATCCAGGCCTCCAGTAGAACTCTATGATGCCTCCAATGACATCGTTGTTGATGTCATTGGAAGGATCTTGTGGTGCCGTCATGCTCTGGTCAACCCGCAAACGGCGTGCGATCTTCCATGTGGGTATGTTTCCCTATATTGCATTTCAGCGTTTTGTTGGTTGGTGCAAGATCTTCTTGAGCTTTTCTTGAACTATCAACCGAATTCGGTTGATAGTTGGCCATCGCAGGCAGCACTAGTCTGTCTGCTCGTCTTTCGCGCCAATCTGGGGGTCATCAACCAAACGACTCTCAACCAAGGGATGTCGTTCCACGTAGGCCGAAACAAAGCCACCGGCGGTTGCAACAACGGGAAGGGCAAGCAGGGCGCCAGGGGCGCCGAAAAGACTGGTCCCTGCGAGAACCGCCCCGATGGCAACGGCCGGGTGGAGGTCAAGTGTTTGGGCCGTGATTCGTGGCTGCAACAGGTAGTTTTCGACCTGCTGGTAGGCGATCACGGCAATGAGAACCCACATCATCGTGATCGGGCTAATCCCGATGGCAACGATGGCGGGAAGTATTCCGGCAAGGTAGGTGCCAAGGGTTGGGATGAACTGCGAGATGACCCCAACCCAGATCGCAAGGGCAACCGGCGACGGCAAGCCAAGCACCAGAAACACAATCCAGTGGAAAACCGCAGACATCACACCAAGGATCATTCGGGAGGAGATGTAGGCACCGGTCTTGTCAATTGCCAGCTCCCAAACTCGAAGCACTTCAACCTGTCGGGCAGGGGGCAGAAGCGAGCAGATCATTCTTCTGAGTCTTGGCCCATCGGCGGTTAAGTAATAAGTGAAAAGACCAACCGTAAGTGTTTGGAACAAGAGACTAGCGACTGTAGATCCGATTGAGAGGAGATAGCGGGAAAGATCATTGGCATATGAGGTGAGTTGACCCCCTTCGACCTGAGCTATTAGGTCATTGGCCTCGATGTTCAGACCGAGCCTGTCGTTCAGCCATGTCTGGCCGGTGCGAATGTGGCCAGGTAGGGCGTCAACCAGTTCGGTCAATTGCGTTGCCACCAATTGGCCCATGAGGCCGACGAAGACTGCGGCGGAACCAATCAGCCCCAGGAGGCTGATGCCTGTGGCTGCGCCCCGCTTCAGGCCGCGGCGCTGAAGCCGGTTTACCAGCGGTTCGAGGGCGAAGGACAAGAACAGCGCGAGCGTGAGCTGAACCAGAAGGCCACGCAGTTGGCGGACAACGATCAACGCCGCCCACAGTCCAACGAACACACCCCACCACAGATAAATGGACTTCCTCACCCACGGCGGAACCACCGCAGACTTCTCAGGAGGTTCGTCCTCGCTGATGGCCGGAGCGGCCTGACTTGGAGCTTGGTCGGTCACCAGACCGAACAATAAGCGCTAGCCAAGCGGTTTCAGCGCTCTTGGTCCCCGAAGGTCGGCTGGGTGACCTTCGACTTCCGCCGTTGGTGGGGCCTTGCGCTCGGTGCCCCACACGGTTGGCGGCACAAACAAGTGCTCAATCTGAGAGCGGGTTATTGTGCCAACCGGAGACCCATTGGTCGGGTCGTGAAGCACAACCAATTCTTGACGGCCAACCTCGAGCCGCTGAAGCACCTCTTGCACCGACTCATTCACCCAAGCCCGGTCAACCATTGGCGCGGGGGTCATCAACTCGGTAACTGTGGTCCAGCTCCGCTGGGAATCGGAGAGGGCTCTCAATGGAGCGGGTGCGATGTAGCCGATCGGTTCTTGATCCCAGCGCACAACCGGGCAGGCAACCTGGCCCCCATTCGAGCCTGTCCAATCCAAGAATTGCTGGGCGGTTAGCGAGTCTGGCACCGGCGGTGGATGCTTGGCCATCACCGAGCCTGCCAACGCGGCTCGGAGGCGGCCCCGCACAACGGCGTTCCGGATCTCACCGACCGCAGCGTGGGCCAGGAAAATGCCGGTTCCTGCCCCTAGCACCGCCCACCAAATGGCAATCCGAGATGAGAGAAAGAAACCGGCGATGAATCCGAAGAAGAGAGCGGCGCCCAAAATCAAGCCAGCCCTTGCTGAAAGAACTCGCGATCGGTCTGGGTCCCCATTGCGCTTCCAGAGGATGGCCGTCAACACTCGGCCCCCATCAAGCGGGGCAGCAGGCACCAGGTTGCTGACCGCCAGCAACAGGTTCACCAGCGCCAGCCATCCGAAAGCTGCCGCCGCCAGAGGCCAGGCGCTGTACCGGTCGAAAAGCAATGACGATCCGGCGAAGGCGAACACAAGAAGGAGGCTCACCGCGGGCCCGGCGATGGCGATCTGGAATTCGGCTGCTGGGGTTGGAGCCTGGCTGCGGAGCCGGGCGATCCCTCCCAACAGCCACAGCGTGATGCCGTCAACCCCGACCCCGTGACGCCGAGCCAGGAAAGCGTGGCCGAGTTCGTGGCCCAGGATCGAAACGAAGAACAAGAGCGTGGCCGCGGCGCTTACGATCAGCCTGGCGTTCAGTTCCGCGCTTGGAAACCAGCGGGGGAGCGCAACGTAGGCCAGCGAGCCCATCAGGTAGAGCGCCACGGCGATGATGCTCCAGTTGACCCCAATGGGGATGCCGCTGATCCGGCCGAGCCTAAGTGAGTCGCGCACGCGGTTCAGTGTGCCTTACGAGGAGCGCCGATAGGCGCACCGACCAATGTGATAGTTCGTTGTTCGCCGAGTCAGCGAGGCGAATCAGCCAATCGAGTCCTCCTCCTATTCGCGAGGCTCCTTAGGTTGGCAGCATTCGCGGGTCGGACCCAGTCGGTCAGCAGCTGCTCAGCCAAGGGAGTTGAACGCAACCAGCCCCCCGCCGTCAAGCACCAGATGCTGGCCTGTGATCCAGCTGCCGGCTTCGGAAGCCAGGTAAAGGGCAGCGTTTGCAATGTCTGTCACCTCGCCGAGGCGTTTCAGTGGGTATCCGTCGGCAACCTCGGCGCCCCGGTCTCCCTCCCACAGCAGGCGGGCGAAATCGGTTTTGACGAGGCCTGGGCAAATAGCGTTGACCCGCACTCCCGGCCCAAGCTCGGCGCCAAGCTGCTGGGTCATGTGAATAAGAGCGGACTTTGTGAGGTCATAAACGCCGAGGACGGCGTTGGTGGACAAACCACCGACAGAGGAGATGTTCAGAACAACCCCGCCGTTGTCTTTCATCCAGCTTCGCCAAGCTGCCTGGGTGAGGAGAAGCGGGCCGGTGAGGTTGACTGCAATGGTTTTGTCCCAGCGCGGGAGGTCAACGTCGATCATCGGGCCCGCGTACGGGTTGGTGGCGGCGTTGTTGACAAGCACGTCAACTGCTCCGAGCCGCTCGATGGTTTCTGCTACCACCAGCTCGGCTGACTCGGGATGGCCGGTGTTGCCAACCATCCACTGGCAGCCCTTTGTGCCAGACGCCGCATCGATTTCGGCCGCGGCCTGCTCTAGGACCTCGGCCTTGCGGGACACAATCATGACCTGGGCTCCGGCCTCGGCGAAAGTAGTTGCGATCTGCTTTCCGATTCCCCGGGAGCCTCCGGTTATCAGTGCCGTTCTTTCGTCGAGCCTCAGTTCCATGTGTCCTCATCTTCTCTTGGTCGGGCGTGGATCGCAGGTGGCGAAGATACCTCGGAACAGCCTGGAGTCGGTATTCTCAGCCGGTGCAACGCCCCCGCCGCTTCGAGGACGTCAGTGTTCGCGGCGGGGAGCTGGCCGTCTGGCAACACGGCAACATCGATCGGGCCGACGCGGTGCTTTTGTTGCTGCACGATTTGGTGGCCAACTCGCGGGTCTGGGATCTGGTGATGGACCGCTTGCCAAGGAACGTTGCGGCGGTCGCCCCCGACCTGCGAGGCAGGGGGGCCAGTTCTCGGCTTCCGGGCCCGTGGGGGATCAGCGCTCATCTGGCCGATGTGAGCTCTGTGCTTGACCACTTCGGGGTACATGAAGTTGGGGTTGTTGGCCAAGGGTTCGGGGCGGTGTTGGGGCTCGAATTGGCTGCCGCCAACCAAGAACAGGTGGCAGCCGTTGTCACAATTGAGCAGGCTTCAACGTCTGAGGCAGATCCGGCTGAATCGGTTCTGGCCGAGTTGAGTGAGAGCTTCGATGATCTTGCGCAAATGCACAGTCAGTGGAAGCTCAGTCAGTTGGAGCACGGTCAGTTGGAGCACGGTCAGTTGGAGCACAGAGCAGAAACCAATCACGCCTGGCCTGAGTCTGTTGTGAGCTACTTGAACCATGGCGCCCACAATGCGCCCCGCCCTACCAGTCGGGCCAATCCCGATGCGGTTCGGGCCGACATCGTTGATTGTTCTGCGTCCGTCCCAACACCACAGAACTCAGCGATAGTGCGCCGCATCCTGGTGGAGTCGGGTTCTGCTGCTGCGCCCTCGGGCCAGGCCGGTTCCTCAATTTTCCTGCCGGGTCACTCGCTGATGTCAGCGGTTCTCACCCAAGGCGGGGCCGATGCGGTGGCAGGCGTTGTTCGGTCGATTCTTAGCTCGCAAGGATGACCATTACCAGAAGCATCACAGCGATGAATCCAACGAAGAGCCATTCCAGCCTATTGCGGCTGTGGCGCTCGGCTTGAAGGAAACTCTCCAGCACTTCGCTTCTGCCGCTGGCTTCCAAGAGTTGACGTTCCACCTCGCTTAGTTGCAGCTGGCGGCCCGCACTGGCTCGTTTGGCCAGATCCAACTGCCCTTCCAGGCTGGCCTGTTCGTCCTGTAGTGCCTGAAAGGCGGCCTCAGACTCGTTCAATTGGTTGCGCAGCCCCAGCGAGTCAATGGAGGCTTCGTTCCCGTCCGCGGTGTCGCCCTCTATCGGGTTCTTCAACCGAACCCGGATTCGCCGCAACGCCGATGTGTCCTCAGGGCTTACCGGCGCCAGAATGCGCTCGATGGACAGCAGGATTCGATCCAGGTAGGCCGTTTCGTCTGGCAGGTTCAAGTGGGCCCAAAGATTGCGTGCCTCAATCAGTTGATCAACCAGTTTCCGTACTTCTGAGCCAAAGAAGTCACCGAATACCGGCCCCCAGAACCGCCTCAGAACCAACAGTTGGAACAGAGGGTCAGTGGCTCCGTGTTCGGTGGGACGCCCCATTCTGTTGGCAGCTGTTTCGGTCCATGAGATCTCGTCAGCAAAATAGTCCTTCATTCGCTCGTCGACGAACGGGCCCATTCCCCCCGCGAAGATCTCGAAAGCCTCGGCCATCTGGCCGTGCCGGCTGACGCTGAGATCGGGGGTTCGGGGTGTTGGTTGGGACATAGATGCAGGTTGTCAGTACGTGGAGTTCAGTTGGACATGAACCTACAGCAGTGTCCCAATGTGGGGCACGCGCTGAAGGTGAGCAACGGCCGCCAGCTTGCGGAACGGGCCATTGCGCCTATCGGCTGTAGAGGCCTTTACCTAAGCATCTCGCCTTCGCGGCCCGTTGGGCTCAAGTCTTGGCCCCAGCGGCCGTTTGTAAACATCGTGAAGCTCACACGTCTGGCGTTGTCGCCCGGTCTTGTCCTATCAGCGGGGCTCCTCGGGGCCTTTGTCTGGTTGGTCGGTTTGGCGTCGTTCGTCGGCCTTACCACTCGCGACACCGTGCTCGTGTCAAGCGCCGCCGTTTTTGGTGCCGTCGCCTCAACCTGCGGTGCATTGGTTCAGTCCCATCGGGCCAGGGCAACCGCTGGCGTTCTGGCTCGGGCCGAACACGAGGCAACCCACGACTCGCTCACCGATTTGCCGAACCGCAGCGCCATGTTTGACCGGCTGGAGGAGTCTCTGGTAGCAGCAGCGGAGAACGACACAGTTGTTGGCGTTCTGTTTCTTGATCTCGACCGGTTCAAAGTCATCAACGACTCCATGGGGCACGAGGCAGGAGACGAACTGCTTCGCATAGTTGCCGGGCGTCTAACATCAGCAGTAAGAGGGTCAGACATTGTTGCCCGCTTTGGTGGTGATGAGTTTGTGGTTGTGGTTCGCGAGCTACTTAACGAGAGATCGGTGCTTGCGGTCGCCGAGCAAATCCTGCGATCGTTCGAGCAGAAGTTTTCGCTCTTCGGCGGCTCGCATGTCATCGCGGCAAGCATTGGAGTTGCAATCGCCAGGCCGGGCGATGACCGCAGACCCGTTGATTTGGTTCGCGACGCAGACGTTGCGATGTACAAAGCCAAACGAGCCAGATCGGGGTATGCCGTTTTTGACGAGATGCAGCGCCTTCACGTGATCGACCGGCTGGACATAGAGCGGGACCTGATCGATGCCATTGATGAGGAACAATTCACCGTGTTCTATCAGCCCCTGGTTGATGTTGGGAAGCGTCAGTTGTTCGGTTTCGAGGCTTTGGTTCGCTGGAATCACCCGGTCCGCGGCCTTATTGGGCCTGCTGAGTTTCTGAACGTGGCGGAAGAGGCCGGAATGATGGCCCGGATTGGCGAGACCGTGCTGCGAGAGGCAACTGCCCAAGCCGCGGTTTGGAACCATCTCAACCCCAATGCCCGTTCGGTGAAAATGAGCGTGAACCTGGCCGAGCAACAGCTGATTGATGGAGATTTCCCCGACCTGGTCAACGACGTTCTTCACTGGTCGGGGCTGCCCCCCGAGCAGTTGGTCTTGGAAATCACCGAAGACGTGATTTCGGATCACCTCGACGGCATGGGGGTTGTGAATCGACTACGAGATCTCGGGGTTTCCCTAGCGATTGACGACTTCGGTACTGGCCGTTCCTCGCTCAGCTACGTCAAGCAGTTCGACATGGTTTCCACCCTGAAGATCGACCGCACCTTCACAGACCTCGATCCCTCGGGCTCGAATCAGGCGATCGTCCAGGCAGTTGTGGCAATGTCCAAAGGGCTAAATTTGGAGGTTGTTGCCGAAGGTGTTGAAACGATCGAGCAGGTGGAGTACCTCCAAGGTCTCGGTATCTCGATTATGCAGGGGTATCTGTTTAACGCTCCGCTACCGGCGGCAGGCATCGACCCGGCGGCCTGGTTTGTTCCATCGGCTGCTCCCGCCGTCAGCCAGGAAGGCCTCTCACAGCTTGAGGTGAGCCGTGGCCTCGCCCTCAACGTGGACCAAAAGCGTCCCGATCTGATTCAGAACCGGCCAGCCCGCCGCGGCTGACCAGCATCCTCGCTGGGCTAGTCGCTCGGTGCCGGGGCCACGAAGTCGATCAGTTCCTCAACAGCTCCCACAAGCCCCGGCTCCAGATCTCGGTAAGAGTTGGCCCGGCCCAAAACCTTCCTCCAAAGCTCACCAGGCGAACCTCGAAATCCGAAAGCGTCGCACACGCCAGTCTTCCAATCGGTCCCTTTCGGGATGACGGGCCATGCGTCGATTCCAAGGGCCGCCGGTTTGACCGCTTGCCAAATGTCGACGTACGGGTGGCCGGTGATCAGCACGTCTGGGTGCCGGATCGTTCTCGCAATGTGAGTCTCTTTGGTGCCGTCGATCAGATGATCAAGCAGTATCCCAAGTCGGCGCGAAGGATTCGGATTGAACTCGCGAACCACAGCCGCCAGATCGTCTGCGCCATGAAGGGGTTCAACCACAACGCCCTCGATACGCAAATCGTCGCCCCACACTTTTTCAACAAGCTCAGCATCGTGGATGCCCTCAACCAGGATTCGGCTTGGGAGAGCAACCCGAGCCCCTGAGTTACGCACAGCAACGCTGCCAGACGCCGTTAGCGAAGTGGGGGCAGTTTCCGGGGTCGCTGGTGGTGGCACGAGCGTGACCGATTGGCCGTCGATTGAGAACGCCCCTCTTTCGTTTCGCAGTGTCTGTGAACGCCCGGACTGGGAGTGAATCGTTACCCACTCGTCGTTGCACTTTGTGACCGCGCCGACGTATCCAGTTGAGCGGTGGCGCACCAGCAAACCCTTCGTGCCGGGAACCGACGGCCAGGTCGGTTTGCGCCGTCGCGGGGCGTTCATATCCAGGTCACTCAAAATTCCGGGCACCCGAAAACTCTAGTCCGGCTCTGTTGGGTCAAAGGAGACCGAGGAGAATTGGGAGCTGGCGGGCCTTCACGGCTCGTAGCATCTGCGCCTTGATCTTGATCGATGCCACCGACGTGAGCGTTAGCCGGCCAGACCGGCCCTTGTTCGACGGAATTTCGTTGACCATCGAGTCTGGGGACCGCCTGGCCGTTGTTGGCATCAACGGCACCGGCAAGTCCACGCTGCTGCGGGTTCTGGCTGGAAAGCAGGCTCCGGAATCTGGCAATGTTCGGGCCGGCCGCGAGGTACGAGTTGCGATGCTTGATCAGGAAGCGTCCCTTCCTGTTGGAACCGTTCGTGAGGCAGTTATCGGCGAAAGCCTGCCTGGTGAGCCCCTAGCAGAAACTTGGGAGGCCGAAGCGGTTCTCTTCCGGCTTGGAATGGGTGAGCACCTGGATAAACAGACCACCGAACTCTCCGGCGGCGAGGCAAAGCGGGTGGCGCTGGCCAGAGCTCTGGTTGTGCCAAGTGACCTGCTGATACTTGACGAGCCGACGAACCATCTGGACCTCGACGGCATTACGTGGCTGGAAGAGCGGCTCTTCGAATACCGAGGTGGTCTTCTGCTGGTAACCCACGACCGCCACGTTTTGGACCGCCTGGTCACCAGGATGCTAGAGCTTGATCGTGGCGGAGCCTTCCTTCACGACGGGTCATACGCCGACTACCTGGAAGCCAAGGGTAATAGGGCCGAGGCAGCCGAGGCGGCAGACGCAATCCGCAGAAACCTGGCGAAATCCGAGTTGGCTTGGTTGCGGCGGGGGGCCAAGGCTCGCTCATCCAAACCAAAGGCTCGGGTTGATGCCGCAAAAGCGTTGGTTGCCGAACGCTCGCAGGGCCCGGCCCGCCCGGCAGAGCTGCATCTTGGTTATGAAACCCCGCGTCTTGGCGACGTTGTTATCGAGCTTGACCAGGTTTCGGCCGTTGCCCCCGACGGCCGGACGCTGTTCTCTGACCTGAACCTCAAGTTGGACCAACGAGAGCGCTTGGGAGTTGTTGGACCGAATGGTTCTGGCAAGACAACGCTGCTGAACCTCATGGCCAAACTGACCGAACCAACAGCGGGAACAGTTCGCTGGGGAACAACCGTGAAGCTTGGTTACTACGCCCAATACCCCTCGGCCATGGATCCGAACGCCAGAGTCCGGGAGGTTGTTGCCGGCCCCGATCGCCCGCCGGATTGGACAGACGCCAGGTTGCTCGAGTCTTTCTGGTTTGACTCCGACGCGCAGTGGGCCGAGGTGCGAACGCTGTCGGGAGGGGAGCGGAGAAGGTTGCAGCTGATGCAGCTCTTGGCCTCCAAACCGAATGTGCTGTTGCTTGATGAGCCGACCAACGATCTGGACTTGGAAACCCTGCGAGCTCTCGAGGACTTCTTGGAGGACTGGCCGGGGGCGCTGATTGTGGTCAGCCACGATCGGGCGTTCATGGGAAGAGTGTCGGCCGATGCCCTGGTTCTGGATGGCCAGGGGAGCGCAACTCGGTGGCCTGGAGGCTTCGACGCATGGGACCAGCACCGGCTGTCGACGCGGGCGGCCCGCTCGGCAACCCCGCTTGGCGCCAAGAAGCGCTCAGGCAAGGGTGACAGCCGCACAAAGCCCGGCGGCCGGTCGCCAAGCACCCTGAACCGGCTGATCCGCCAAAGCGAGAAGGATGTGGCAAGGCTGGAAAGAAGAAAGGCTGCGCTGCTGGAAGAACTGGCAACCGCAGCTTCGAATCCATCCGAACTGGGCCGCGTTGGCACCGAGGTGGCCGAAGTGGAAGAGGCGGTGGCCGTCGCAGAACAGCGCTGGCTGGATTTGTCACAAGAACTGGAGGGCTAGCAAGGCCCTGTGGCAAGATCTCACGATGTCTGAAGCTGTTGTGCTGCCAAACTCGGACCCGTTCGGCGTCGACCTTGATCGCCTGCGAAGCCTTGATGGCGTCAAATGGTCGCGGTATGCAAATCATGACGCCGACGTGATTCCGGCTTGGGTGGCCGACATGGATTTGGCTCCTGCCCCGATGGCCATTGAGGCAATGCAGCGGGTACTGGATAGGGGCGATCTTGGTTACAACCTTGCTGCCAGTAAGGCCTTGCCCGAGGCGTTCGCCAAATGGCAGATCGACTCGCATGGCTGGGAGCTTGACCCCGAAGAGGTGATGCTGTTCAACGATGTCCTTCACGGGATCGAGTACACAATCTGGCACTGGACCGAACCCGGCGACGGCGTCGTGTTGCAAACCCCGATTTACCCGCCGTTCATCAAAGCGGTTGAATCAACCGGCAGGCGAATCGTTGGCTGCCCTCTTGATAGCGACGGATGGCGTTTCGATGTGAACCGGTTACGCGAGGTGATTGATGACAACACCAAGGTGATCCTGATGTGCAACCCGCACAACCCAACCGGTCGTGTGTTTGACGAGGCCGAGCTTCGGGCTATGGCCGAGGTTGTGGTCGAGCACGACCTTCTCCTGATTTCCGACGAGGTCTGGGGCGACCTGCTGCATCCGGGCACCACTCATTTGCCTGCCGCAATGGTCTCGCCCGAGCTGGCCCAGCGCACGGTGACCCTGTCTTCTGCCAGCAAGTCATTCAATTTGGCCGGAATGCGTTGCGCTGAGGCCCACCTTGGTCATCCAGAGTTGAGGCGCCAGTTTCAGAATCATTCCATGCATCTTCGGGGCGCCGTGAACACCTTGGGCGCCGAGGCAACGCTGGCTTGCTGGACCGAAGGTCGGGCCTACCTCGACACGGTCCGAGCCCACCTCACCGCTCAGCGGGATCACCTTCATCGGCGCCTTGGCGAGGAGCTTCCAGAGGTTGGTTTTCAATTGCCCGAAGCCACGTATCTGGCCTGGCTGGACTTTCGGGCCTACCAGTTGGGCCCGAACCCGTCCAAGGAACTGTTGGGGCGCGCTGCGGTTGCAATGTCTCCCGGGCCTGATTTTGGCTCGTTGGGGGATGGCTTCGCCAGACTGAATCTGGCCACCAGTCGCGGGTTGCTTGATGAGATAGTAGACCGGCTGGTGCAAGCCCTAACTGCCTAGCCCTGCCAACTAGCCCTGCCAGCGCTCAGCCTTCAGCGCCAAGGTGTATTGCCTAAATACAGCATTAACTACGTTTATATACACTCAATTGATGCAGAACAGTGGGATCGAATGGTGCGTGAGGGTTGCCGACCCCGAGAGCGGGAACCAAGCAGAAGTAGACGTTCGGTGGCGAGCCATTGATTCCGCCAGCGGTAGCTTCCCGCCGGTAGCCCCAGCCCGGGGTGACCTGATCGAGCCAAAGGTCAAGGGCGCAAAGGGGGCGGGGTCGCAATCAAGCTCGCCATCAAGGTCGCAGTCAAGACTGAGACGGCCCGACCACTCGGGTCGGCTAACCGCCCTGCGGTCTCCCCTTGGCAGTGCAGGCCCTGTTGACCCGCCGGCCTTGACGGTTGAGATCCCAGACTCCCCAGGGGAGGCGGCCGGAATCCCGTGGGCCGCAATTGTTCCGTCGGTTCTAACCGGCGCTGTTGCCGCATTCGTGTTCTCGCCGCTTTTCGCGCTGCTGGCCGCGGCCTCCGCTGCGGCCCTGCTTGGTCGCTGGTTTGCCGGTCGGCTCTCGAACAGGAAGGCCAAGCGCAGAAGAGAAACGGCGTTGGAGGCCTCAGGTGCAGAGTATGACCTGGTGGTTCCAGCCTGGCTGAACGCAGAAGCTGACAGGCGCAGAACAGCAAATCGAAACGAGGCCCAACTGCTCGGCCTGCGCGAAGACGGCAGCACCCCTTGGCAGGAACGCCACCTTCCCGGGGAACCTCTGACGGTCTCGGTTGGCGACGGGGACGTGGTTACCCCTATCCCCGGTTTGGTGGATCCAGAAAGCATCGACCGCTCGCCGGGCGGTTTGCTGCGCTCGGTGCCGATCAGAGTTGAAATCCAGCCCGGAAGAGGGCTTGGCGTTGTCGGCGATCGGGGGCCATCGCTGGCTGCGGTTCGCTGGTTGGTTACCGATATGGCTACCCGTTTCGGACCAGCCGATCTGGATCTGGTTTTGATTACCACCCCTGATCGGTTGACCGAATGGGACTGGCTGAAGTGGCTCCCTTCCCTTGGAATGGTTGCGGTAACCGAAGAACAGATCGACCAAGCGCTTGCCGGTCTGACCAGGAAGAAGAGCCTCGATCCGAATGAGGCCCCCCAACGAGCGGCCCTCGTGGTGGTAGACGGGCCCGAACCCAAGGGCCCGGGTGGGCTGGCCAAGCTGTTCGCCGGAAGGTTGGAGGTTGCGCACATTGTCTGGCTGGGCGCAGACAACGAGGTGCCCGCCGCGTGCAGCCAAAGACTTGCTGTCTCGCCAGACGAAGTTTTTCACCTGGTTGACCTAACGAACCCCTCGCTGGGTTCGCCTGAGTTTGGCGGGCAGGGGATTGTCCGCCAGCTCACCGAGACCGAAGCAACCGTCGTGGCTCGCTGGCTGGCCCCTTTTGATGACCCGGAACGAGAGGAACCTTCGGCTCGCCTCCCGCACGCCATTGGGCTGGCGTCGGCTGCCGGTTTGGAGGCCGATATCGAACAGTCTGTGCGGCGGTCCTGGGACCGCGCCAACCGTCAGTGTCTGTTGGCTCCAATCGGCTTCGATGAAAGCGGCCCCGTGCAGTTGGATCTTGTCGCCGACGGCCCTCACGCCCTCGTTGCCGGCACCACCGGCTCAGGCAAGAGCGAGGCGCTGCGCACCTTGGTGGCGGCCGCCGCAGCCAACCAACCGCCCGACCTGGTTTCGTTTGTGCTGATCGACTTCAAGGGTGGGGGAGCGTTTGATGTTGTGGCGGGGTTGCCCCATGTTGCCGCCCTCGTAACAGACCTCGATGCGCACGAAGCGGCCCGGGCGTTGCGCAGCCTTAGAGCCGAAATGCTTGACCGCGAACAGTTGCTGCGAGACATAGGGGTAAACGACATCGGCGACATTCCGCTCGACCACCCGTTGGGGTTTCCTAGGCTCGTTGTGGTGGTTGATGAGTTCGCTGCCCTTGCCGATGAGCTGCCCGACTTCCTGGACGGGTTGGTAGACGTTGCCAGACGAGGCCGTTCCCTCGGAGTCCATCTTGTCCTCGCTACCCAGCGGCCAGCCGGTGTGGTCACCGGCCAAATCAGGGCAAACACGAACCTGAGGTTGTGCCTGAGAGTGCAAGATCGGGGCGACAGCATTGATGTGATTGACGGCCCTGAAGCGGCCAATCTTCCCGAAATCCCGGGAAGGGCCGTTCTGAGGCAGGGGTCTGGCCCTCCCAAAGTGATCCAGGTTGCCAGGCTTGCAGCCGAAGCCAGAGGGGGAGACGTTGAGCCATTCGTTCTTCACCCCAGCTTGCTGGAAAGCCGTTTCGGCGGAGCAGACCGGCTGCGGCTGGTTGCCCTGGCCGGAGAGGCGCTGAGAGGCGGCGTTGGCCAAAGTCAGCCCGAACCGCTGGACCCCACAACTGAGATCCCGGCCGTGACCACTCGGCTGGCCGAAGAGCTTCAGCTTCGCCTGCCTGCCCCGCCATGGCTGGCCCCCCTAACTGCGGTAACCGAGGCGCTGCTAAGCACCACCCGGAACGCTCCGTCGGGTGATCAGTCTGGCGCCAACACCAGCAGCCAAGGTGGGTCAGTTCCGCTTGGGCTGCTTGACGATCCCGATCAGAGGCGGCGAGTGGTTCTTTCTTGGGACAGCGAAGAGACTGGTGTGTTGATCCTGGGCAGTAACGCCGCAGAGGTTGAACACTCTGTGTGCAGCGCCGTGATCTCGGCTGTTCGCACCCAGCTTGAACAGGGCTTGCCCGTCCCGTCGGTCTATGTTCTTGATGGTGCCAGCGGTGGCCTCGCAGCACTGGCCGCCTTGCCCTGCGTTGGCGACGTGGTTCCAGCCCGCGAACCGGCAAGGATGCTGAAGGCTGTTGAGATGGTGGGCGCCGCCTCCCAGAGTTCTGACCCAACGATTCTTGTTGTGAACTCTTGGGCTGCTGTGGCAGAAGCGCTTGAGGATGAGGCAGGCCTCGACGCGGTCGGCGCCCTCACCCGCCTGGTTCGACGTGCTGGCAACCGCCACCTCAGCGTGATTGTCAGCGGCTCCTCGGATCGAGACGTTCCCAGCAGGGTCACCAGCCACCTGGGCCTGCGAATCCTCCACAACTTAAGCGACCCGGCTGGTTTCCTCACCTTCGGGCTCCGGTCAAAGGATGTTCCAGAACTGGCAGACTCTCGTTGTGTTGATCCGACCTCCGGCCTGTCTGGGGCCGTTGTGCGCCTGGACGAAGCAGCAATTCCCCAGCTGGTGGATCTGCTAAACGCCGCTGCCGGCACCACAGCCTGGCCAGAGCCCGTTCGCATTCTTGGAAACCGCGTAGCCAGAAGCCAGCTTCCGTCAGCCGAGGTTGACGGAGACCAGTTGGTCGTTCCAATCGGGCTAGACCTCGACCTTCAGGCCCGTCCCGTCAGGCTTGGCCCACGCAGCACGGTGCTTGTTCTTGGCCAACCAGGCTCGGGTCGATCCACCACGCTTGCAACCATCAGGGCAGCCATGGGCGCTGAGGCTGAAGTGATTGAGATAGACGACGCCGAGGCCAAAACCGAAGAGGCCGTGCAGCCCCTGTTGGATCGTGCCGCTTCTGAGAACCTTGGGCTTGTTGTTGGCTGCACCCCTGCCGCCGCCCGAGGATTTGGGGGCTGGGTCACTGGCCTCCTACCAACGGCCCAAGTGGTGCTGCTGAACCCCAGCCGGGCCGACGGAGAGCTCTGCCGGGTGCTGGTGCCAGACCTAAGCAACGCCCCAGTGGGCCGAGCGGCTTTGGTGGACAGAGGCAGAGTTACCGTCCTCCAAATCGCAGCCTGAGTTGTGGTCCACAGGCTTGTGCCTAGGTGTCACCACTTTTGTTGAATCTGGTGAAGACCATGAACGCTGCGGCACCGATCACCGCGGCGAATCCGATGGCGGCGTTGAAACCCCACACGTCGATCAATACCCCGGCCAGCGGTGGCCCGGTCAGGCCTCCAATGGCGGCGCTGGTGTACAGGGTGCCAAGCAGCCCGCCGAGCCCTTCCACGCCGAAGCGGAGCGCGGTAACAGGTGGAGACAGCGCAATGAAGCCGCCGTAGCCCAGCCCGAACACAACCGAATAGAGAACCAGAACCGTGTATCGGTCGCCTGCACCCAACCACAGCACATGGCTGGCTGCCATTACCGCGAACGAGACGCGAAGCAACAGGATGGGCCCGACGCGGTCGGCAAGTGCGCCAAGGCCGAGGCGGCCAATAATGCTTGACCCGCCGATGATGCCGATCAGTGCTGCGGCTGGCACTTCGCTTGTTCCCTGTTGCTCGGCGAAACTGCCGAGGTAGACAAACGGCACGAAGAGGCTCATTGAAACAAGCACGATCGCTACATACAGAATGGCGAAGTCGGCGATTCTCAGCAGCTCGCGCAGGGCTTGCGGCCTTTCGGTAGCGGTTGCGGCGGGGCCGGGCCGGGCAATGGCGGCTGTTACAAGAAGAAGCGCCCCGCCGACCACACCGAAGATCACATATGTGGTGCGCCACGATGTGGCGGCGATGAGTCTGGCCGCTAGAGGTGAACCGACCAGTGTGCCAAGCCCGATGCCAGCAACGGCCATGCCGATTGCGCTGGCCCGACGATGGTGGAACCATCCGCTAACGGTTGCGACCATCGGCACATAACCACAGGCGATGGCAAAACCCAGCCCAACTCCGTATGTGAGGTAGCCAAGCCAGAGATTGGGCACTGCCGCGGTCAAAAGCAGGCCACCGGTCAGTGATGCTGCGCCAGCAATCAGAACCGGGCGGGGCCCAACCCGGTCAGCCCATCTGCCGGTGATCATTCCGAAGATGAATGAGAGGCTGATAGTGATTGAGAACACCAGGGCAGTGGCACCACTGCTGGCGCCGAACTCTTCGCTCATCGAGTTGAAGAACGCCCCGAAGCTGTATGCCACTCCGAACACGGTGAACATCGAGAGCATGCCGGCAAACGCAATGGCCCAACTTCGACGCGAGTCAAGCCGGGGGTCGAGGTCCAAAGCAGTCACCCCCGAGACACTAAGCGGGAGTGGTCATTGCGCATTAATCAGTGGCGCAGCAATCAGTCAAGGTCGAGCGCAACACTTTTCATGGCGTCGAGCGAGCACCACTCCAATGTTGAAAGGTGGGTGGCCTTCAACCGAACCGGAGGCGCATGGCCAGCATCGAATGCTTCCTGCCATCGTGGTGCACAGATACACCAGCCGTCGCCGTCGCTAAGCCCAGCGAACCCGGCCTCTGGGTGCGGTGTAGACAAGTCGTTACCAGCAGCCCTTGAGAACTCCAAGAAGTCATCGGTAACGATTGCGCACACCGTGTGTATTCCCATGTCTCCAGGCCCGGTGTTGCAGCAGCCGTCGCGAAACCAGCCGGTAAGTGGATCACTGGAGCACTCTTGGAGTTCTCCGCCGATCACGTTGGTTGCGGCACTCTGGGGGGCTGCTTCGGGGGCATCATCTGTCGACATTGTTCTGTCACCCTAAGGGGCGGCGGTCATTGGCCAACTTGGCTGACTTCAAACAAATACCGGGTCTGCGCATTCGCAATCTGTTGTGATCGGGCCGTCCCATCGTTTGCCCGGGTCTACGACTACAGATTGAGCGCATTTCGCAGGATCTCGTCGATCGCGTGCCTGCTGGTAGGTGGCAACTTCTGACGGGTTCAGCCCATCTAACGCATCTCGAACCGACAACCACCACTCCTCACTACTAAGCCGATGGACTGCGTCGGTCACTACCTCAAGCATGGTCGTACCTCGCAGTTCAGCGATCCGGGTCTTTGATGAGCTGCCAGCTCCCACCTCCACCCTTGTGACAGTGAATACCCGCCCGCGTTAGATCTGTCTTACTCGAGACTGTGACGGTTGCCCGCCATCGATATTGGCCCAGACTGGTTCAGTAGCCGAGCGACAGCAGCTCCAGGTCGGCTTGGCTGGCCGCATCCGGTTTGGCCCGGCCGGCAACGCCAGAGACGAAGGTGTCTCGGTCAAATGCTGCCGATCCGTGATCTGTTGTGACTTCGTATCGGCCGCCAACTTCCTCGATCACCGCTGTTGGCTTGATCTCGGTCAGAGCGAAGCGGGCGACGCCTGCCAGCCAGTTTTGACGGGTGTCGAGTTCTTCGGGGCTTACCGCCGCGGCAACGTCGTTGGCGTGGATTGCATACTCAAACGCGGCGTGGAATGCCTGGAATCTGGCCGGATAGGCACCAACCGAGGTGTCAATGTCGGTGCCGTCGGCGGCCCTGAACCCGGCGCGGTTTTCCTCGTTGTGTGAACGCCACCCAGCCAGAAGGTCATTCGACGCGATGGCTGAGCCCGCCGAAACTCCAGCTGCGTTGAAGTCGTCCAAAGACCTGGACCCACTGTCGAGGTGCTGCTGTATCAGCGCTTTCACCCCGAAGCTGAGACAGGCCGAAAAGTACTGCTCTATGGCAACAAGGTGAGACAGAACGTCGTGGCGACTCCAGCCTTCACACCCCGATGCCAAACCCCAATCATCATTGCTCAAAGCGCTAAAGTGATCGGCCAGTCGCCGGCATTCGATGTCTTGAAGATCATAAGGGTTGAGCCCGATCAGCCCAGTTTCATCTGCCATAACGGCTCCGATCTCGAGGCGCTTGTAACGGCCGGAGGATACCAACCGGATAATCCAGCCACATAGCTCTCAGGTCTTGATTATGTCGACCCGTTGTCTGCCAACATCAATGAGTGCGGCTAGATCGTGGGGGTCAGAGGTCAGCAATTGGTCGCCGTGTCGGGCCATTGCCGCCAAGGCTGCGTCGATCACATCAACCGAGCCTGCTTTGGCCGCCAGTGTCCCTGCGCGGCGGCCGAGGTCTTCATCAAGCCCAACAACCTCAACTGCTTGAAGGGCGCGGGCGAGAAGGGCTTGGCGGCCGCCGCCTCGCCATACTTGGGCCACCACACCTCCGTGGGTAACTGGCACGTCGCTGGCTCGTTCGGCTGCTTTCACCCGCCGCCACATTGCCCGGTCGTTGCGTTCGAGCGCAATGAAGGCGCCAGAGTCGAAGATCAGGGTCATCCGGCAAGTTGTTGACTGGCCCGGATTGATGCAGCAGAGTCTCGATCGGCCTGAGCTTGGGCGGCAAGTTCCTCATCGCTGATCACGCCGTGCTCAGCCTCATAGGCGCTAACGAGGGCGGCTAGCTCGCCCAGTCGGCGGTCACGTTCTCGTCGTTGAGCCATCGCTCCAGATACCCACGCGCTGACCGATTCGGCTTGCCCCGAGGCCACCGCCGCGGCCGCTTCGTCAACTAGGTCCTGGTCTACTGTTACAGTAACGCGTCGCTTCTGCATATGAAAAGCATATCAGGATCGGTCTTGTTGCATACGGTCATCGCCATGAACTGGCAGGGCGATGGCGTCATTCGCGGGGGTTCAATTGATGTCGAGGCGCTCGACTGGCTGGCCGGTGATTTGTGAGATCAGCTCGAAGTCTTTGTCGAGGTGAAGCACGGGCCCTCGGGTAATTGACCTCAGATGGATCTCGCTTTGAGTGATTGACGGCTGCGTTGGGTGGCCGGGACGCGTCCGCGGGCGCGTCAGCGTGACTGTGGGTGACTGTTTGGCTGCTTTGCGTGGCCGTCGGGCCGGTTTCGAGGTTGTCATAGGCCGTCGTTACGCTTAGTCGAGCGAAGACTCGACCAGCCACAATCCCTAAAGCGGACGGGGAAAGAGCACTTGGATCG